>JBDNIH010000062.1:0-12880 GCA_041688385.1 Bacteroidia bacterium | reverse complement strand
GCAAAGGGTGTTACTTGGATACAATTAGCTACAAGCTTTTCGATGAGATTGCTGGAAGTGAGCGACTTATTATCCAAATCAATAGCCAAAACGAAACTTTTCTGCTTCAAGTGGGCTATTGCTGGATTATCTGCATCATAACCCTTGGGTGGTCGGCTTAACATTTCACCTTCCATTGATTTAAAAAAATTCCCTTTATGGACTGTTTTCAAAATTGCTTCAAACTCGGTTAAGTTGTAGTCTATTTCCTGGCGTATGGCTTGTAAGACGGGGGCTGGCGGCATCCATATACCACAGGCCAAAAAGGAACCCTTAGGGTCGATGTGCAGGTAGTATCCTGCTCCAGGGTACTTTTTCCCTCCTTTGGCCAGGTAGGCCGAGAAATTTGTTTTATAGGGACTTTTATTAGCCGAAAAGCGAACATCGCGGTTTAGGCGAAAAATCGCCGATTTGGCCGACTGTCCCGCAAGACTTGGCTCACGGGATACCATGTTATCAACCCAATCTTGCACAAGCTGGGTAAAGGCTGAACGACAAACATCATAACTTGAACGATTTTCATCTAACCACGCCTTGTTATTATTTTTTTCTAGCGCTGTCAAAAAAACTAAAGTTTGCGCTATTGCATAGGTTTCTGGCATATCAGCGTCCCATTAATCGTTTGATGTACTTACCAACTATATCGAACTCCAGATTTACGAGATCGCCCTGGCGAAGCATCTTAAACTGAGTGTGTTCATAGGTATAAGGAATAATAGCCACTGAAAAAAAATCAACACCTGAATCAACAACCGTAAGACTTACGCCATTAATACAGATTGAGCCCTTTTCAACCGTCATATTTCCAAAAGCAGGGTTATAACTAAAAGTGTAACGCCAGCTCCCCCCTTCTTCGCTCACCTTAGAACAGACTGCGGTTTGATCTACGTGACCTTGTACGATGTGGCCATCAAACCGGCCATTGGCAGGCATACATCGTTCTAAGTTAATGAGGCTACCCACTGCCCAATGGGCGAGATTAGTTTTATTGATGGTTTCACTTATCGCAGTAACGGTATGACTAGTAGCATTACAAACAATTACCGTTAAACAAACGCCATTATGTGCCACACTTTGATCCACTTTCAATGCACCGGATATTGGTGAATTGATTGTAAAGTGAACATTTTGATTGTCCTGTTCGATTATCGAAACCAAGCCGAGCTCTTCAATTATCCCTGTAAACATTAGCCAATTTTAGCGAATTAACTCTATCATGCCTTGCCTCTCGACGGCGAGTTCGCCTTCTAATGCCCGGAAATAGATGCGTATAGTATATACATAGGTCCCACCTTCGAGCGGGTTACCATCCTTGTTATTTCCAGTCCAGAAAATACCTGGATCTGAGGATGTGAAAACAACTTTTCCCCAACGATTCGCAATGACCAAATCGATGCGCTCTACGAACTTAAACCCTGTTTGGGGAATCCATAGATCATTTACCCCATCTCCATTAGGTGTAAATACATTGGGCAATTCGTATAGTTTGCAATTCTCAACACAAGATTCATTGCTAAAAGTGCTTTCGTTTAAGGCAGAGTCGACGGCTGTAAGTACATAACAACCAGCGATTGAGCTTATCAAGTTCAAATGACTATAGCGCAAATCAATAGCATCGGCAGAGACAGAATCGAGCAATTGATATTCACCCCTTGCACTTTCTTTATAGTAGATGCGCCAACGTAACAAATCCAGGGAACAGCTACCATCTTGGGTCCAACTAATTTCATTGCGGAACAAATCGCAGTTCCCGTCAGCGGTAATCTGAGGTGGACAGGGAGGAACGGTATCTTTCGGTGAACCACAGCGAATTTGGCTATCGTTTAATATACTATCCGACAAGCCTATGGTAGAAAATGCCCCATTCGTCGTTACATAATAACAATATTCTACGTTGTTGACCAAACCAATATCTGAGTAACCGGTATCCGTTGCAGCTACAACTGCAATTTGTACAAAAGTCCCGGCATCGTCACGGAAAACATATACGCTATCGTTGGTCCAGTTGACATTATAATTCCAGCTAAGATTGAGGGTAGCATCGGTTTCGCCAACCGACAGAAAAACACTACTTGCTGCTTTTACCTTACCAATTTTAGCTAAACTGCTGGCGGAATAAAAATCAATTTCGTAGGTAAAACCATTCGTAACTGTGTTGATATTGGCATCAAGCAAGGTCGTATCTGCCCACAACGCCGCGGCAGTAGGGTAATTTCGTGTGGTGACTATGGTTCTGTTTACGCCTCCAGCGTTAATTCCACTATTTCGGTAAATTTCATAGCGATAAGGAGCAGTAAATTGCATTGTGTCTAGTTGTACCGGCGACTCCCACTCAATTGCTATGCTGCCCGTTGAGATAGCTGTACTGAGCACGTTGACACGTGAGATGACAGGTAAATCTCTTTTTACTTCTTCACAGACTTCCTCCGAAACTTTACTTTCTGAACCGCCAAGGGGGTCGTAATTAAACGGCGAAAAGAAGGCAGTAACCCGGTAACAATACGTTTCACCTGCTGGCAGTCCCGCACCTTGATTATCGTCGATATAAGTAGTATTGTTCAGCCCCATTAGCGTGTCGATAAAAACGTATCCGCTGCCAGCGGGAACACCTGTCTCACAAACATCTTGCGTAAACAAGTTACTACCTTGTCGTCGGTATATTTTATAGCCAATTGCTTGAGAGCAACTAGATGGGTCAAAATTTAGGGTAATGCGACCTCCAGCCGAGCTTGCTGTTAGATTTTGAATCGGAGGTGCTAAGACGCGTATGCTAAACGTTTCGTAGGCTACCAATTTAGGATTACCATTGTCTTCGGCACGGAAAGTAACCTGATAAGGATCTCTCCGAATATGATCGCAGGTAGTTGACCAGCGAAATTGGGCAGAAACAGTCGTTGGATTTGACGCAGTCTGCGGAAAAGTTGCTGGATTGATTGTCGTAAATCCGCGTGGTGGAGCAAAAGGACCACCTACAGCGGTCATCGTCACGGTGTGGAAATCAAAATCACGTGCAGTAACTGGGAACTGAAGCACAGTACCTGCCAAAATACAAGTGTCTCGCACTACTTCAAATACAGGAGGACGGTTGTTGCAGTTTCCAATATCTACCTGAAAATCGCGCACCACAGAGCCTATATTCACTCCATTCCGCCATTCCTGAATAAGTATAGCAAAGTTAAATATACCCGCATTGCGTGGTGCATTCCATATAAAATCACCGTTCCCATCTATTCGTAAAAAAGGAGGTATATCCGGGAAAGTATAATTGGGTACCGGTAAACCATTTTCGCCCCGGCAGGGCACCAAACTATAGCTTAAACTATCACCATCTGGATCAGAAGCGCCAGGATTATGGACAAACAGTCGGTTCACACATCCTTGATCTATAGGTGGAAAGCTAAGAATAGGCGAATTGTTTGGCCCCAGAAAAGGATTGATGGTTATGAAGGTCTCAACATAAAAAGGCACATTAACCGACGCCCCGCCATTAATATTCTGTACCCCTCCAACTCTATTCGGGTCGAGCACGGAAATTTTGTAGGTGCCGGGTCCAGGGAAAGTATGGGTAACGGTGTAGTTGTTCCTCAAAATATCATTACCTACCGAAACCGCACCGGGAGCATCTCTAGGCACAGAATCGCGTCTACCTCCATAATTCCAGTTTACCTCAAGCGTGGGCCGATCGGCAGCATTTGCTGCTTTGGTATAAATAACCACTTTCACTTCATAGGTAAGCCCATTCAAATAGCGGTAGGTAATTTCTCCACCACGGTTATGGGTTGCATCAGCCGAATAGGTAGAAGCTAATAAAACCAAAAGTAATATTGCAAGCCGGCGGAAAATCATCTTAAGGACAATGGTAAACAAACACTTTTAGTGCGTCTGCCTTTAAAAATAACCATAAAAAAATCCGACTGTTTACAACAATCGGATTTTTACATAGAATTGATAAAATTTTAACTTCCTGGAGCGACTGATGCACTCAAATATTCACGGTTTAGTCGTGCAATATTCGAGATGCTGATGCTCTTCGGACATTCGGCTTCGCAAGAACCGGTATTGGTACAGTTACCAAAGCCAAGCTCATCCATTTTTGCTACCATTTTTAATACCCGCTGTTTACGTTCTGGTTGACCTTGTGGCAAAAGGGCATATTGAGACACTTTAGCTGAAACAAACAACATGGCCGACGCATTTTTACAGGCGGCTACGCAGGCGCCACAACCGATACATGCGGCTGCATTAAAAGCTTCTTCTGCATTTTCTTTAGGAATAGGTATGGCATTGCCATCAGGTGCGTTGCCGGTGTTTACCGAAACGTAACCTCCTGCAGCCATAATATGATCGAAGGCGGAACGATTTACAGTTAAATCTTTGATAACCGGAAAGGGTTTGGCGCGCCAGGGCTCAATGGTAATCGTCTCGCCATCATTAAAATGACGCATATGCAACTGACAGGTGGTTGTTGCTGATTGTGGGCCGTGTGCCCGTCCATTGATATACATGCTGCACATACCGCAAATACCTTCACGGCAATCGTGATCGAATGCTATAGGATCTTTGCCTTCCACAATCAAATCTTCGTTCAATATGTCGATCATTTCTAGAAAAGAAGCATGGGTTGATACTTCCTTTAGTTTATAGGTCTCAAAATGGCCTTTATCGGCTTCATTTTTCTGACGCCACACTTTTAGTGTGAGGCTAATATTATCAATACCCATTACTTATAGCTCCTTTGCGTAAGTTTAACAGCTTCAAATTCCAGATTTTCTTTGTGCAGTATAGGATCGCCTTCGAGTCCGTTAAACTCCCAAGCCGAAACAAAGGCGTAGTTTTCGTCATCCCGTTTGGCTTCACCTTCTGGCGTCTGACTTTCGAGGCGGAAGTGTCCGCCACAAGACTCACTACGTACCAGAGCATCAAAAATCATAAGTTCACCAAGCTCTAGGAAATCGGCTACACGGCCGGCTTTGTCTAACTCCGGGTTAAATTCATTGATATTACCTGGAATGCGCACATCCGACCAAAATTCATCGCGTAAATCACGAATAAGTTGTCGGGCTTTGGTAAGGCCTTTTTCGTCCCTAGCCATACCGCAATACTCCCACATGATTTTACCCAGTCGACGGTGAAAACTTTCAACTGTCTGCTTGCCATTGATACTCATCAACTTTTTCTGGCGCTCGTCGACCGCTTTTTCGGCAGTTGTGAAGGCCTCTGCATCGGTAGAAATTTTTCCGGTACTGATTTCATCGGATAGGTAATCACCAATGGTGTAAGGCAATACGAAGTAGCCGTCGGCCAAACCTTGCATGAGTGCTGAGGCACCCAAACGATTCGCGCCGTGGTCAGAAAAATTAGCTTCACCAATGGCATACAAGCCTGGCACCGTTGTCATCAGATTATAATCTACCCACAAACCGCCCATCGTATAGTGAACTGCCGGGTAAATCTTCATGGGTGTTTCGTACGGATTTTCTCCTGTTATTTTGTCGTACATCTCGAACAAATTCCCGTAACGCGCGCTGATTACATCTTTGCCGAGGCGGTTGATGGCGTCGCGGAAGTCGAGGAAAACAGCGAGTCCGGTGGGCGATACGCCTCTTCCTTCGTCACAGGCTTCTTTCGCAGCTCGGGAAGCCACATCGCGCGGGACGAGGTTACCGAAAGCTGGATATTTACGTTCGAGATAATAGTCCCGATTGCCTTCAGCTATATCAGCGGCTTTTTTACGGTCTTGTTGAATAGCTTGGGCGTCTTCTTTGCTTTTAGGCACCCATACCCGGCCATCATTGCGGAGGGACTCCGACATGAGGGTGAGTTTTGACTGGTATTCGCCTGACTGAGGCAAACAAGTTGGGTGAATCTGTGTAAAACACGGGTTACCGAATACCGCACCTTGCCTGTGTGCTTTCCAGGCTGCGGTAACGTTCGAGCCCATGGCATTCGTCGACAAATAAAATACGTTTCCGTAGCCACCACTAGCGATAACCACGGCGTGGCCGCTATGACGTTCGAGTTTACCACTCACCAAATCACGTGCAATAATTCCTCTGGCTTTGCCGTCAACCATTACCACTTCGGCCATTTCGTGGCGACTGAACATCTCCACTTGACCTTTTTCGATTTGGCGACTGAGTGCTGAATATGCACCCAGTAAGAGCTGTTGACCTGTTTGACCGCGTGCATAAAATGTACGCGAAACTTGGGTACCGCCGAAAGAACGGTTATCCAATAAACCACCGTATTCGCGTGCGAATGGCACACCTTGCGCTACACATTGGTCGATAATGCTACCACTCACTTCTGCCAGCCGATGTACATTGGCTTCGCGGGCGCGGTAATCACCTCCTTTAATGGTATCATAGAACAAACGGAAAACACTGTCACCATCGTTCTGATAATTTTTAGCAGCATTAATACCCCCTTGAGCGGCGATAGAATGTGCCCTGCGGGGACTGTCCTGAAAGCAAAAGGCTTTGACTTTGTAGCCCAGCTCTGCTAAAGCAGCAGCCGCTGAAGCTCCGGCAAGTCCGGTTCCCACGACGATTATTTCGATTTTACGTTTGTTTCCCGGGCTCACCAAGCGAACGGTGGAACGGTACTTTGTCCATTTTTCGGGCAGTGCACCGACAGGTATTTTGGCATCTAGCTTCATGCTGCGGTATTTATAACTTTAGGCATTTTGAATGTACATCACGATCGGAATAAGCGCGAACAAGGCGGGAATAAGAATTGCATATAGTATTCCTACCGTTTGAATCGTCTTTTTGTATTTATTATACCCCAAACCTAGGGTTTGGAAGGCGCTTTGAAAGCCATGGTATAAGTGAAAGCCAACTGCACCCACCATTGCCACGTAAAAAACTACGTACCACAATTCTTGAAAAGCAGCTTCTATAATCAAATATACATTAGGTATGGTCATGGTGCCATAAGTAGCCATAGCTATGTCTGTGCCCGTCTTAAATTCATACCAAAACCCTTTCAGGTGAACCACTAAAAAAACTAAAATCAAAGTACCGAGTATCCCCATATTTCTACTGGAAAGCGTACTAGTAGCATCGGCAGCTTTGCCTGCATAACCAATAGGGCGTGCTGCTTTGTTAACACGACCTAACCATATAGCGTAGATAATATGCAAAATGATAAACAAAAAATTTAGCTTACTAACAATCTGAATCAGGGGATTGTTTCCCATGGTATGGGCATAAATATTAAATGACTCTCCGCCATCAGGGATAAGCAATTGGAGGTTGCCAATCAAGTGAATTACCAGAAATAAAATGAGGAAGATGCCGGTAAGCGCCATCATCAGTTTGCGGCCGATGGAAGATTTTAGCAGTGTTGTAAGATTGTTCATGCTTAAGCCTTGGTTAGACGGGTGTAAAAATACCACTGAGGAGACAAGAATTACAACAAAAAGACCGCCAGACAAGGTTGACGGTGGTCATTTATAATCTTTCTAAACAAGAAGCTCCTTTTAGGGGAAACAGGCTGGGTTCATCGTCCGTTTATTTGCGCCTTCTCGCCCCTTTTCAGCCGTTATTTAAAGCCATTAATCACCAAATGGTGTTTATCCATGGCGCGTAACATGCCCGTTATTTTAACCGAACTATCGTTTTAGGCAGATTTTGCCTCCTTCCATTTTACACAACTAGGCTGAGACTGATGTACGCCACTTTCAAAAAAGTAAGCGTACCCAAATGGCCGACCAAGCGCTTCGCTTTTTATCTGACGTTTAAAACAAAAGCCCTACTGTCTTGCGACAGTAGGGCTATTCATTCTAATAAGTGTATGACTTACATCATGCCACCCATGCCACCACCCGACATGGCCGGAGCTGACTCATTTTCCGGATCTTCGGAAATGACACAAGCAGTGGTAAGCAACATACCCGCAATTGAGGCTGCATTTTCGAGGGCAACACGCGCCACTTTAGTTGGGTCGATGATGCCGGCAACGAGCATATTCTGATATTTATCCAGACGGGCATTGTAACCGAAGTTACCGTTACCTTCTTTCACTTTTTGTACGACGATAGAACCATCGACGCCTGCATTTTCAGCAATTTGACGCAATGGCTCTTCGAGTGAGCGACGAACGATGGCTACGCCTGTTTTTTCGTCGGCATTTTCGAGTGAAATACGATCGAGTGATTTTAGCACACGGATAAAGGCAACGCCTCCACCAGGCACAACGCCTTCTTCAACGGCTGCACGGGTTGCATGCAGGGCATCGTCGATGCGGTCTTTTTTCTCTTTCATTTCAACTTCAGAAGCAGCGCCAACATATAAGACGGCAACACCACCAGCCAATTTCGCCAAACGCTCTTGCAGTTTCTCGCGATCGTAATCGCTGGTCGTGCTTTCGATTTGTGCTTTAATCTGGTTTACACGCGCTTTGATGTCATCGCTGGTACCTGCACCATTAACTAAAGTAGTATTGTCTTTGTTGATGCTCACTTTTTCGGCACGACCGAGATAGGTCAAATCGGCATTTTCCAATTTGTAACCACGTTCTTCGCTGATAACGATACCGCCGGTAAGTATGGCTATATCTTCGAGCATGGCTTTGCGACGATCGCCAAAGCCAGGAGCTTTTACAGCTGCAATTTTGAGTGAGCCACGGATTTTATTCACTACGAGGGTAGCCAATGCTTCACCGTCAATGTCTTCGGCTATAATCAGGAGCGGACGCCCTGACTGAACTACCTTCTCGAGTACGGGAAGGAGCTCTTTCATGGCAGAGATTTTTTTGTCGTAAATAAGGATGTACGGATTTTCGAGTTCCGTTTCCATCTTATCAGCATTGGTCACAAAATAAGGTGACACATAACCGCGGTCGAATTGCATACCTTCTACTACATCGACGTACGTCTCCGTTGATTTGGCTTCTTCAACTGTGATTACACCTTCTTTGGTCACGCGCTTCATTGCATCAGCAATTAACTTACCGATAACGGCATCGTTATTGGCTGAAATAGAGGCAATTTGCTCGATTTTACTAAAATCGTCACCAACTTCCATCGACAAACTGCGTAAACCTTTAACAGCTGCAATAACTGCTTTGTCAATCCCACGTTTCAAATCCATTGGATTAGCGCCAGCGGTAACGTTTTTCAAGCCCGCTTTCACGATGGCTTGTGCCAACACGGTTGCTGTCGTGGTACCATCACCAGCCACATCGGCAGTTTTGGAGGCCACTTCTTTTACCAATTGAGCACCCATATTTTCGATGGGATCTTTTAATTCAATTTCACGTGCTACCGTAACACCGTCTTTTGTAACCGATGGAGCACCAAATTTTTTGTCGATTACGACATTGCGACCTTTCGGGCCGAGTGTTACTTTCACGGCATCTGCCAAAGCGTCAACGCCTCTTTTAAGCGATTCGCGAGCTTGGTTGTCGAAAGTGATTGTTTTAACTGCCATTTTATGTAGCGTTTTATTGTTAATGATTAACCAATGATTGCAAGAATGTCGGACTCCCTCATGATGAGGTAATCTTTACCATCGATATTAATTTCGGTTCCGGAATATTTTCCGTAAAGGATGGTCTGTCCTGCTTTAACAGTCATTGGCTCATCTTTTTTGCCGTTTCCAACGGCTACTACTGTACCACGTTGTGGTTTTTCTTGGGCTGTATCGGGTATGATGATACCGCCAGCAGTTTTCTCTTCAGCAGGTGCCGCGGCTACGAGCACGCGATCTGCAATGGGTTGAATTTTCTCAGCCATATAAATCAGGTTTTAAGTTTTTTAAGGACAAACTCTCTCATCAGCATTTGTGCCAATCCAAAAATCGCTGTTAATTCTACCTTGAAATACACAAATGGTCAGTCTCGACTGTCAGCTTTGTCAGTTCAGACTGCCAAAAATTTCATATCAGGGATTGGCAATCGCTAGCCAAGGTCCACTCAACTGCCGTTTGAAGCGCACGATTGAGCGCTCCACAAGTTAGGCGTAGGTAATTTGAAATCTGCAAGTGCAAAATCGTCTTCATATGCACTCGCACTCCGCTTTGGGTACGTTATCTTTTTACGAAAGCAGCGGTTTGTACTTTAGCCCACATCACCCTGCTTAGATAAATTTTGGCTGAAGTAGGTTATCATTTGAGCTATTGGCTGGTTCGCCTAACTTTTGCCAAAATTATAATCAATAATAAAAACTACCGCCTTTTTCAGGACCACACCAGACGCGTTTCTAATGTTAATCAAAGAATTGGCATAGTTTTTATTAACATAATGTAATTCCCGTTTGCGGAATTTTAGATATTCGTATATTAGCCTCACATTCTTACATTTAGTAGGTTTAAATCAATTTGAGACTATTTTTAAATCGTTCAAGATTTATTGGCACGGTTTTATTTACGGTGCTTTCAATTTCTTTATTTGGGAACTTGAAGCCGCTTTATGCCCAAACAGATACTACTTTTTGGTTTGCAGTTCCAGAGGTTGCCAATTCACATGGTGACCGGCCTATATTTTTACGTTTTACCTCACAAGGACAAGCAGCAACTGTAACTGTAGATATTCCGTCCAACCCGCTTTTTGCTCCTATTGTAAGCAATTTGGTAGCGAACGGCTTAGCGAGCATAAACCTTACGGCATTTATCGATTCGCTAGAGAATTTTCCTGCCAATGTAATTTTGAATAAAGGGCTAAGAATACGCGCAACTCAATCCATTACAGCCTATTTCGAAACAAGCCCGAACAACAACCCTGATATCTTCTCCTTAAAAGGTAAAAGTGCACTTGGACTGCGTTTTATGATACCCGGTCAGGATATAATGGCCAATGCCCATGGCCGGAATGTATTTGACCTATTAGCTACGGAAGACAATACTGAGATCACAATAACACCCACAAAAGCGCTTGAAGGTGGAAGAGCCGCAGGCGTGCCTTTCACGATTACGCTGAATCGTGGACAAACCTTTTCGTGTAGAGCCGCGGGTACTGGTATAGCCGACAAATTGATTGGCTCAACAGTAACATCGAACAAGCCCATCGCCATCACTATTATTGATGACTCAGTACGAGGTGGGACGATTTACGAGAATGGCTGCTTCGATTTACTGGGTGACCAATTGATTCCAATTGATCAATTGGGATTGGAATTTATTGTTCAACGGGGTTTTCTTAATGTGCATAATAATGATGGTAATGACCGTACAGAAAGAGTTGTCATCATGGCCACGGAAGACAATACTCAAATTTTTTTAGACGGAAACGGAACAGCTATCACAACGCTCAACAAGGGGGCTACTTATCACCGCCGTATGGGCTTGAACACACCGGTTACGCACATTCGATCAACCAAAGCAGTATATGTGCTGCACATTAGCGGATTTGGTTGCGAAACGGGCCAGGCGGTTATACCTGCCATCAGCTGTACAGGCTCCTCTTTGGTGGGATTTAGAAGATCGACCGCGGAACAAATTGGTATTACCATCACTACACGCAATGTACACAAGAACAATTTTGAGCTAAATGGAGCAGCCTTTGGCATGACATTTACACCTGTGCCGGGAACTGCTAATAACTGGGTTTATGCAAGGATTCAACGAAACAATAATGACACCAGTGACTTTAACACGCAAACCGCCTACTTACTTCGAAATACAACCGGTAATTTCCATTTAGGCATCATTAACGGTGGCTCATCTTCGGGCTGCCGTTACGGTTATTTTTCAGGTTTTGCTACAATAACCGTTACTGCTACTAGTAATAGCACCATTGAAGCACCTGCTTGTCAGGCATCACCTGTTTTTATTGAAGCAGATTCGACTGCACTCGCCACCTATAGCTGGACGGGTCCGAACGGTCTTTCGAGTAGTTTACGTCGATTGAACTTTAACCAAGTCACATTTGCAGATACCGGTTTATACACGGTTACTGCAACTGTTGATAATTGTATTTCGAGCATTGATTCGATTACTATTAGAATCAAAGAAAAACCGAACGTGGCTATTGCCAGTAATAAGGGCCCTTACTGTGATGGAGGTACGATTGAATTATTCGCTGACACCGTTGATGGAGTAAGCTATTTATGGACAGGGCCAAATAATTTTAGCTCAACGAGTCAAAGCCCGACAATAACTTCGGCCAGTTCTGCAAAAGGAGGTACTTATCGACTGATTACACTTTTAGACGGTTGTTCGAGCGACACCACAACAACGGAAGTATTTGTATATCCCGTACCGATAATCACGCCATTGGGTGCGACTACATTTTGTCGTTATGACTCGGTGAGTTTGCGTACAGGCGGTGGGGTGAGCTACGAGTGGTTTTATAATGGCCAATTGGTAACTGGGCAAAATGATTCCGTGTTAACGGTGAGTCGGGCTGGTTTTTACACTGCTGTTGTTACCAATACTTTTGGCTGCAAGGATACTGCAGCTGAGGTAGAAGTAGCCGTGTTGCCTCTCCCTGATAAATCCATTCAGTCGAGTGGTGGCGCATCCATTTGTGCTAGCGACAGCACTTTACTCTCCACCAACTCAGGCTATAATTATGCGTGGTATCGGAATGGCGTATTGCTGGCGGACAAAACAGATAGTGCGTTTTTCACCTCACAATCTGGCAGTTACCTAGTGATTAGCACATCGAACAATGGGTGCATTGACAGCTCCCTAGTGCAAACACTAAATGTTTTGCCTTTACCTGTTGCCATACTTGATACCACCGCAGGCGTACAGTTTTGTACAGGTGATAGTGTGCTTTTGACATCTAAAAACAATGCTTTAGCACAGCATCACTGGTTATTAAACGACACGCTTGTTGCTCAGGGAAGTGACAGTTTATTTTGGGCTAAGTTGCCTGGCACGTACAGTCTTGTTGT
>JBDNIH010000299.1:0-2767 GCA_041688385.1 Bacteroidia bacterium | reverse complement strand
TACATACTCCAGCCAAAAGGACGTAAGCGATAATTTTCGAATACACCATCTTCTGTGATTATGTCGCCATTTGTGGTGGTTATATTCGACATGATGTCTCTTTCGCGTACGTTATTACCGAAAATATGGCCCACTCCACCGCCGATTACCCAGCCACTTTTGAGCTGATAACTGAGCTCGAGTCCTACTTGTGCTAGGGGACCAAAGCGATCGGCTAAATCACCGCCGGTTGTGTAGAACCCCGTCCAAGTTTTAACCTGAACAATATTCATGGGCTCTTTGGGCGTAATTAGCTGGGCTTGGCTGCTAAAGGAGAAACCCAATAAACTCAGTAAAACGAAACGTACAACTATTTTCATCGGCAGCTAACAACAAGCCCGTTTAAATATTGGAGGCATAAAAGGCATTGTGTGTCTAAAAATAAGCAGAAGTTAGTGCGTTGCCACATTTTGGTGGCAGTAGTTTTACAGCCGATTTATAATGTTTGGAGTATGGCGACAATTCGGTCGGCGGTTTGACCGTCCCAAAGTGGTGGAATGCTTCCTTTTTTCCAGTTTCCCGAAAGTAGTTTTTCAAGCGCAGGCAGTAACGCTTCTGGTTGGGTACCTACGAGCTCATTCGTCCCGATTTCAACGGTTTCAGGCCTTTCTGTTGAGTCGCGCAAAGTAATACATGGAATGTGCATCACCGTAGTTTCCTCTGTAATACCGCCCGAATCGGTAATCACGCCAAGTGCATTTTTAACGAGATAATTGAATTCCAGATAGCCCATCGGCTCTTGAAAGTGGATGTTATCAGCTTTAAAATCTGTACCCGAAAGCATTTTTGCCGTTCTTGGATGTATAGGGAATACGACCGGTAAGCCGTTTGTTCTGTCACGGAGTATGGTTAGTAAGCGGAGGAGCTGATCGAGATTGTCTACGTTGGAAGGCCGGTGAAGAGTAGCCACCAAATATTTGCCCGCTTCGAGCTTCTTTTCCTGCCAAATAGTTGGTTGCTGCAGACGGTTAATATTGTGATAGAGGGTATCTATCATGGTATTCCCCACCCAATATATGGCATCGGATGAAGCGCCTGCTTTTAATAAATTTTCACCTGCCCAACTGGTGGTGGTGAAAAAATAGTCGGTAATAGCGTCCGTTACCATGCGGTTGATTTCTTCGGGCATGGTCAAATCCCAAGACCGAATTCCTGCTTCTACATGGGCTACCTTGATATTCAGTTTTTTCGCCGCTATGCTGCAGGCCATGGTCGAGGTTACATCGCCAACTACCAGCACCAAATCAGGCCGGTATTGCATCAACTCCTTTTCGAAGGCTACTAAAATACCAGCAGTTTGTTCGGCCTGGGTGCCTGAACCTACTTCCAAATTGGCATGAGGCGTTGGAATTTCAAGCTGCTCGAAAAACTGACCGCTCATATTTCGGTCGTAATGCTGACCCGTATGTACAAGCCGGTAGCTGATATCACTTCCTTTTTTTGCTGCTTTGTGGATAGCCCGAATTATCGGGGCAATTTTCATAAAATTCGGCCTAGCTCCGGCCACTAAGGTTACCAACATGGGCGCAAAAATAAACAAAATTCGAGCAATGCCATGATCGACAATTCAAGAGCAATGAATAGCTCAATGCAAAGATGACGCGGGGAAGTAAGTTCTAGATACCGTTTAGACTTCTGCCGGGCTCAGATAACTCAGCGGAATAGTAATAAGCAATGAATGTTCCAGATGTAGGAGGTCTACTCTCACCTTCTTCTCTGCTGCGAACGACACCAATGTGCCGACGAAGCCGGTTAAAGGACCTTTTTCAACAACTACCTGCATGCCAGTGGCCAAATGGGTACTGACCACTTCGAGCTCGTAATCCGTATCGAGCAATTTGTGCAGTAATTCAATATCCTGATCCCGAATGGGTGCTGCCTTGCCGTTAAAAGTAATAAAACGGGAAACCCCATAGGTATTGAGGGTTTCGAAGTACTCTTTCTCTTCTATATGTACAAAAAGGTAACTTTTGAAGAGAACCTCTTCTACCCACTTGGTGCGGTCACTCCACTTTTTCTTCACCCGATGTGTAGGCAGATAACACTCAATTTCTTTTTGTGTCAAAAAGTGCAGCGCTTTTTTTTCAAAGCGAGGCCGGGTATATACTGCGTACCAAACTTTCATGTGTCAAAGTTGCAGATTGCCAAGGATATTTTCTGATTTCCTGCGCCGCTTCCTTTTTTTTCTGAAGTCAGTTTGAAAAAAAAATCATTGTCATATATCATGCCAAAATAAATATTGTTGTGAATATGTCCATCGAAAAGTAAAATGTTTCAGTTTACTTTCAGCATGTACAAACTTTTGCTAGATTTTAAGCTTATATACTTGTCAACTGATTTTTTGAGGGTGTTTATTGTCCTTCCGTGACGAATATTTTATTTTTTTAGTGTCAATAGTGTTAATTATAGATTAAATTTTGCAAACGTATATCCGGAAGTATCTAATACTTAAAATTTCTTAGTATATTTGAAGTCTGCTTAAAGTTCCCAATAATGGAAAAATATTCATCAATGCCGAACTACTTTAAGAAGGGAGTTCTCTGCTGTTTAGCTGTGCTGAGTATGTCGTTTGTAAATAACGATGTGTATGAGGCCTATGAGGCACTGGACAGCTACAAAAACATTGTCTTTGTTCTCAATCTGAACAAGGACAATACCTTCATTTTCCAAGAGAAATTTTTAGATGGAAGCGTTTGGACCGATGAAGGTAAATGGTTCAAAAATGGAG
>JBDNIH010000298.1:0-5619 GCA_041688385.1 Bacteroidia bacterium | reverse complement strand
GTGGTTTCCTTTTTAGGGGATCGGGGGTAAAGATACGAGGGAACCAGCAAATGATTTAACCTAAATCAAGACGAAACCGATAATCTCCTATCTTATTAAAAGGAAATCAACTCGTTAAAGACCGACTTAAAAAAAACCCTTAAAAGTTATTGGGAGAGAAGTGCAAATGGTGTCTAAAGGGCCTTTTCTTACAAACATCTGAGGAACTTTCTCAAAATTGAACAAACGATAAAGGTGAAAAGCATTTGATTTTTGCTGAGAAAACAACCCTTCGTTTCGGGAAAAGAAAATCGGAGTGTTCTTGCCATGTTTGGTTGTTTTAACTTCTATATACTTATCCGTGCCATCAAGATTACGCGATAGAATATCAAATCCAGCCCCATCTCCATCCTCCATTGAAACCCATCGTATATCGTCGGCAAACGACTCCTTGCCTTTACGTATTGGATTCCAGCGTTCAAATCGCATGACAATTTCTTCACCAAGAAATCCCAATTTTCTGTTTCGTTGTTCTACTTCTAAAAAATTTGTTTTAACAGGGGCCCTTGTAAAGGCCACTTTTGGATTCTCAATCAAATTAGCTTCAAGAGGACCAGGAACTAAGAAGTTGCCGAATTCAAGAATTTTGGGGGATTGTATAGTATCAGAATCCGCAAACCTTTGAAATAGTTTTTCTACTTCTGAATGTCTAATCAAGTAGTCAATAACCACAACTTCAAGTTTCCCCTGATAATTATATAAGGGCCAATACCCTGCAATATAGGGTTGACCAAGTTTTATTAATACAGCACCAATATTTTGGCGTTTGAACTCAACAGAGCCAGAAGAACGATTGTTAAGTTGAGGGATTAACCTGCTTCTATGTTTGGTTTTATTTAGAGGTAAACCTGAAATTTCTTTCAAAAGCATTTCAAAGTAGTCTGAAACTACTAATTCAACTTCTGGGTCAGACCATTCGCTCATAGATTAAAAGAATTCCCCTTTACTCAGCTAATTTAGAATAATCAATTGTACTTTGTATTTTCTGTTCACTAATTTCAAGAGTTCGCTCGATAATACATTAACTTTGTTAACTCACCTTAAAACATGAAAAAAATTAAAGTTATCGAGTTATTTGCTGGTGTTGGAGGCTTCAGACTTGGCCTGGAAGGCTGGAGGGGCATGTCTGCAACTTCTCAATATACTAAGAAACTTAATTCTCCTTTTGAAGTGGTTTGGAGTAACCAGTGGGAGCCCTCCACCAAAGCACAACATGCTTCTAAGGTATATGAGAATAGATGGAGTTCCGCTGAACACTCTAACGAAGACATTGCCCAAGTTGACATCAATCTAATCCCAAACCATGACTTATTGGTTGGTGGATTTCCATGTCAGGATTATTCAGTTGCCACAACTTTAAAAAACTCTAAAGGTTTGATTGGGAAAAAAGGAGTCCTATGGTGGTCAATCCATAAAATTCTTAATGAAAAAGTGGTCAAGCCAAAGTATTTGTTTCTTGAGAATGTCGATAGACTTTTAATTTCTCCTTCCGGTCAAAGGGGACGAGATTTCGCAATTATACTTAAAAGTTTGAGCGATTTAGGCTATTCTGTAGAATGGCGAATTATAAACGCTGCCGAATTTGGCATGCCGCAACGTCGTCGCCGCATATTCATAATTGCTTATTTAAATAGTACCGCAATTGGTGAAGCAATTCAAAACACGACGCCTAAAACTTGGATATTGGAAGAAGGCGTTTTGGGTCAAGCATTACCTGCCCGAATTGAAAAACTAACCGCAGCCAAATCATTTCAACTTGAAGGTGACATAGTAAGTATTTCAGCGAATTTCAATAAAGACCAAACGACTAGTCCATTTGAGAATGCTGGGGTAATGATAAATGGTAGTGTTACCATCTTCAAAGTAACCCCCAATTATGATGGGGATTTTACTGTTTTAGGAGATTTAATTCAGAACGGGGAAGTAACGCAGGATTATTTTATTGGAAAAAATGAACTAGATAAATGGTTCTATTTAAAAGGGGCTAAAAAAGAACTTCGAAAAAATGCTGCCGGCTTCGAATACCATTACGCAGAAGGCGGCATGATATTTCCAGATGCTCTAGATAAGCCATCCCGTACAATTATTACGGGTGAAGGAGGTAAGTCCCCTTCTCGTTTTAAACATGTAATACTTACCCCAAAAGGACATAGGCGTTTATCACCAGTAGAGTTAGAACGACTCAATATGTTCCCAGACAACCATACTAAATTGGAAGGGATTTCTGATACAAAGCGCGCATTTTTTATGGGGAATGCATTGGTTGTTGGGATAATTGAGAAGATTGGTTTAGCTTTAGCTGAAAGGATTGCTCATGTCGATACAATACAACAGGTTAGACAAATCATCCATAATTGAGTATGCTAAAAGACTAGAAAACAAGTCCCTTCGTGAAATATGTGGACTAAATAAAGATTTGGGCAGCTTTATGGGAAAAGGAAGTTTTGGCCAATTTTTAGAAAAACTCTATTTCGGTTATAATCCAAACTCCTCACCTAAACCAGATTTTGAAGAAGTTGGAATTGAACTAAAATCTTCTCCACTAAAATATATTAATAAAAACACACAATTAGTTGCAAAAGAAAGATTAGTATTAAATATTATTAATTACGATAAATTAATTGACCAAAAATTCGAAACTAGTGATTTTTGGAAAAAGAATAATTATCTACTTTTAGTTTTTTTTCTCCACAAAACCGATATTTCTGTTTTAGATTTTGTCATCAAAATAGTTGGCGAATGGCGGTTCCCGATAATTGATTTAACAGTTATTCAACGAGATTGGCTAATTATTCAAGGGAAAGTTCAAGATGGGATAGCACATGAAATTTCCGAAGGAGATACTTTTTATTTAGGTGCATGTACAAAAGGGGCCAACAGTAACAGCCTTCGACGCCAACCAAATAGTGCATTACCAGCAATGCAACGAGCCTTCAGCCTTAAACAGGGCTATCTAAATAATATAATTGCAACTCTTTCATCACACAAGACTGAAAAATACGGGCGGTTAATAACAAACCCCAAGCTGGTTGAAAAGTATACTATTGAAGAGATAGTCACATTAAAATTCATCCATTTACTTGGACTTGGAGAAAAAGACCTAATTAAAAAACTAAAAATAGATTCTTCAAAATTTAGTAAGAGTAAAAATTACCATTCAAGATTAGTAAAGTTGATATTAAATTCAATATTCGAAGTTCCAATTGGTAAGTCAGTGGAAAAATATATTGAAGAATTTGCAAAATCAGATATAATTATCAAAACAGTTCGCTTAAAATCGAACAATAGACCTGCAGAATCAACCTCCTTACCTGCGTTTAAGTATGAAGAAATTTATGCAGAAGAATGGAATGATTCTGAGCTCAAAGGACAATTGGAGAGCAAGTACCTATTTGTCTTTTTTAAATATGATTTAAATAATAACCTTTACTTGGAGTCCCTTGGATTTTGGAAGATGAACTATACCGACTTGCAAAGTGCGAATAAAACATGGGACACTCTTAAGCTGCTTATTTCAAAAGGGAATATCGTAAAAGAAATAAGTCGAAAAGGAAATAAAATTAGCAGGAAGACTACCTTTCCTGCAATTAAATCAAATGCTATCCATATTAGACCGCATGCAACGAATTCATATGACACATTTCCTTTGCCAGTAAGAGATAAAGTTTCAAGCCTTGAAGAATATACTAAGCACTCGTTTTGGTTTTCTGGCAGCTACATTAGAGATGAAATACATTCTCGGGTTTTGGGACGGATGCAGGAAGTTATTGCAAAATGTAATTCGATTTAATTTATTGAATACCTTTATTCAATCTTATTTGCCTTTCCAAATAGGTTGTTAGTGCTGAAGGAGTACAAAATGCCGTTTAGTTCCGTCGAGCGGTTTTAGTTCATTTAAAGTGCCTTGAAATCAAGTTATTAAATACATTTCCCATACTCCCCCACCTCAATCGCTCCAAAAGTTTCGGCGGCACTCCCCACAAACCCATACTGCTTTTGGCGGTGCTAGAATTGGAGGAGCGAGGATTAATTACCGATAAGCGGGGATTAGTTACTGGCGTTCCGGGCACTACGGGCCAAATTGGTGATTACGCCGCATACGCCCAATTTCGCTTTGCCATTTTACCATATGAAGCTGGAGCCCTTTTGGGAGCTGGTAACGTACCAAGGTAAAAAGATACCAACTACTTCCTCCTATTCCGTCCGCAGTTTGTCGGGCTTGCAAGCATCGGTGGTTTATGAACGTCTAGATGAGGCCTATTTTCAGGCGTTTGCCAATCCCGAACGGAGCAGCTACCACCTCAATCCGCTCTTTCTGCGGGAACATAGGGAGGAAAGCTTTAGGGGTTGATTAGGAAAAAGCCAACCTAATTGTGGGTTCACACCCCCATATTGCTGTTGTGTGCAACTAAATTGCTGCTCCAGCAACTTTGCGACAAGGCTATACAACATCGTGACAAAACCCCTGTCAGAAAGTTTCGCTAATTTGCTCATCGTTCTTTGAGCAACAGAACTAAACCTTGAAGCGCATTACCCTGTACCTCCGTTCCGCCTTTTTTAGCGGACTGCAGGCTTGTTCGCCCAACGAAAAGGCGGTGGAGACCCAGCAAGAAGCCTTCAATCCACCGCAGCGTTATGCCGCCAATTTCGATGCCGACTTTAGCCATAACCCACGCAGCGGCGACCGCGTCCGACCGCTTTACGATTTAAAGGGCGACACCTTGGTTACCGGCAAAACTTTTCCGGTAATAAGGCCACGCACTCAATCCCGAGATCATAAAAAGCCCCAGCAGCCGAAATACCGGTTTGCTCAGCGTTGTTGAGGCACCGCACGACCGCTATTTTGAACCCGCGCTTATGCCGGCTTCGCCTATCGATGCACGCGATTTCATATTTGAGGGCGATAACGCCTCCCCCATCTTCCAGCAAAATGGCACAACCATACCCACCGGCAAGCTAAGCGCGCTGCAGTACGAAAGCACGGCTTGTCGACAACCCCAGCTGGAGCCGGCAGGACAAGCACGCCTCAAGGATAACGCCGCCCACAACATCCAGTATTTGGGCGTTGAACAGGGCTTGAGCTCATCCTATATTAATGTGGTGACAACCGATAAGCGAGGCGCATTGCGGATAGGTGCCTAAGGCGGCGGCATTGGTACTTACGATGGCAACAATTTCAGGCACATCAGCCTAAAAGACGGGCTGCTCAGTAATTTTATCCGCGCCATTCATGAAGATAAAGAAGGTAACAGCTGGATTTCTTCTTTTGGCGACGGCCTTTCCCGCCACGCTGGCCACATTTTCAGACACTACAACGATAACCACGGCTTGTCGAGCAATTATGTGCTTACCATTTTTGAGGACAGCCGCAACCAGCTGTGTCTGGGCTTAAAAGGATATGGCGTTAGTCGACTAATTCCTGGAAAAGATGGTGAGCGAGGCAGTATTATTCACTTCAGCCGCCTCGAAGGCATGCGCGAAGGTGACGTGTTTGCCCTAGCAGAAGACCGTTTAGGCAGAATTTGGGCAGCAACCTTAGGAGGAAGCGTTGCCATGTTGGATGTGGCCGCCGGTGCACGT
>JBDNIH010000297.1:0-1421 GCA_041688385.1 Bacteroidia bacterium | reverse complement strand
TTTCTCAAGCTCAAATGTGCTTTTTTCGAGGCCAGCTGTTCTTCAGCCTCAAAACGTTCGAGCTGTAGTCTGAGTGCCGAAAGCATGGAACCAACATCGTCGTGCAGACTTTCTGCGATACGTTTGCGTTCGGTTTCTTGTCCTTCGAGTAAGGCATCTATAAGCTCTAGCTTTTTGCGTTTTTCGGCTTCTTCAAGCTCCAGCACACGAATTTGGCGCTCCTTGTCGGCCAATAGTTCGGCTTGTTGTTTGCGGTTGCGGTACCAGAATAGGCCAAAACTACTGACCACCAAAAGCAGCAATAAACTCAATGCGAACAGATAAAACCGGAACTCGTTTTTCTCGAGTTCGGCCGTTTTGTATTTGTTTTCTGAATCGAGTAAAGCTGTTTGTTCGGCTTGGCTTGCCGAATGTAGGGAATCTTCGAGTTGTAAAACCCGTTCTTTTTCAGTCGAACGCGGCGGCGTATTTTCCTTTTTAGCAGTTATTGGTGTTTTTACCTTGGCTGTATCTTTCGCTAGTAAGGGTTGTTCGTTTTTTCGCCTTTGGTGCTTGAGCCAGGCTAGGTCGTACGTATCGCGGAAAGCGGCAGGGAGAAAGCGTAATTCAGACTTAAGGAGGCTAAAATGCTCCTCGGCTTTTTTGTAAAAACCTTTTTCGCTGAAATATTCTGCTACGATTAATCGGTCGGTGGCAACGTGATAGTTTGGCGGGCCTTTTTCGAGCAATCCGCGTTGCAGGAGGTCGATACCCCGCCCAAAGACGCCGGTTTCGAAGAGATACCTGCCCTTGATGAGTTGTACCGAAGTTTTACCCTTGACATTACGGGTTTGTTGTAAGGCCTGCAGATTATCGATAATAGGGGCAACGCTGTTATAATCACCTAACTGCAGATACAGGCGGGCCAAGCGTAATTGCAAGTAAAACTGCCTATCGGGCGGACCAATATTTTTGCTCAAATCGGCAGCTGATTTGAGATAAGGAAGTGCGCGTGCATTGTCGTTCAAATCTTCCAATAATCCAGCAATTTCGAGAAGTGCTATTGTTTGCATTTCCGTATCGAAGCTGCCTTCTGCTTTACGCAACACTTCATTTCTAACCCTTAACGAGGCTTCAAACTGTCCTATTTTTTGCAGGGCTTTTCCTTGCAGCAATAAACCTTGCTGTTCGAGTTTGGTGTCAGGGATTTTTAAGGCGATGTTGCTCACCACTTCACCCAATTCCAGCGCTTTTTCATAGTCGCCAAAGGCATAAACAGTATTGCCATAATTAAAAAGAGCGAGGGCTAATTCAATTCTGGTGGCTGTTTTCCGAAATTCAGGCAACAGCTCTTCATACAAAGCAATTGCTTTTTGGGGCTGTTGCTGTCGGAAATACAATCCAGCCAACATGAGCCGTAGGTTCATACGCTGGGCTTGGTC
>JBDNIH010000296.1:0-7345 GCA_041688385.1 Bacteroidia bacterium | reverse complement strand
GTCATCATCAGTCTTTTGCTCAGCTCAGCGCCTTCGGCGGATATGCTTGAAATCACTTTGAAGTTTAACTTGGAAGACCTCACCTACCTTATTGCTACTTTTGAGCGGTTTTCGTACGAAGTAACCGGTTACCACCATCAATCCAATATTTCGGATATGTACAACGACCGTTATTGGTCGTTTATCCGCTATCTCAATACTTGAGTATGTTAGTAGCTGTTTACGGAAGGCCGGGTTTGCAAGACCAGGTCAACGAGGTGCAACAATTGCTGGAGGCGCTGCTTCGGGCGGATGCACAAGTAGTTGTGTATGCGCCGCTGCTTGAAATCCTGGACCCAAGTAGTCCGTTGCTGAGTGAGTTGGGGGTGTTTCATGCCAGGGAATCCTTGCCGTTAAAGCTGGATTTTTTCATCACGATTGGCGGCGACGGCACTTTGTTAGATGCGGTAGATTGGGTAGGCGATAAAGAAATCCCGGTGCTGGGCATCAACTTTGGCCGATTAGGGTTTCTTACCTCGGCGGTGCCTTCAAAGGTGAAGGAGGCAGTAGATAACTTACTGCGCGGCCGTTTTGTGATAGACAAACGAAGTATGATTCGTTTGTCGTCCGAACCAGCACTTTTTGGCCGGGTACCTTATGGGCTAAACGAATTTGCCCTCCACAAAAAAGACATTTCCTCCATGGTGCGTGTTAAAACACTTATTAATGGAGAAGTATTGAATAACTACTATGCCGACGGTCTGATTGTAAGCACGCCGACGGGGAGCACGGGTTACTCCATTAGCTGCGGCGGCCCAATTATTTTGCCAGATGCCGACACCTTTGTTATCACGCCTGTAGCCCCTCATAATCTGAACGTAAGGCCAGTAGTGGTTCGCGACAATGCTATCATCAGCTTTGAGATTGAAGGAATGGGGAATCAGTTTTTGGCCTCGCTCGATTCTCGCATGGAAACGATCGATTCGAGTTATAAACTATCTGTGAGTCGCAATCCGTTTTGTTTTCAGCTGGTCCGATTAAATGAGTACACCCATCTGCGGTCGCTACGAAATAAATTGCTGTGGGGCATCGACAAAAGAAATGGCTGATAAATTCCAATTTAAAGGGGGCTTGCAGCTATAAAAGCAGGAATTCCAATAACTTCCTTTTATATTCGTTTTTCTAACCAATGGTTAGCAAGCAACTAAAGCTCAAAACATTCTGGATGATTAAGTTTTTTGCGGGGTGCATGGTGTTTATGCTCCTCAGCATGGCCAGTATAGCGCAACGTCTCGAATATGGTATAAACCTATTCAGTACTTCCTATTTGGGGGAACTGAATAACAGCACTACTTTTTTAACGAATGTGCGTTATGGGGGTGGCTTACATATCCGTAAGTTTTTAACGCCTTGGTGGACCATCCGTGGGGATGCCAATTGGGCAAGGATTGCTGGCAGTGATAATCTCGCGAATCCCGGAGCGACGGCTATTCTTCGCAACCTAAGCTTCCGCTCAGACATTCTTGATTTTGATTTTCTAACAGAATTTCACTTCAGAGAGATTGGCAATCGCCGAAACGATTATAAGATGACACCTTACATTTTTGGTGGAGTTAATTTGTACCGTTTTAATCCAAAAGCAGAAATTGCTGGTACGTGGACCGAGCTCAAACCATTAAGCACCGAAGGACAGGGTTTTCTGGAGTATCCAGACAAAGTGCCGTATGCGCTCACCCAAATTGGTATCCCTCTGGGTTTTGGCTTGCGCTGGGCGATGTCGCAAAAATGGCGTTTTGCTTTTGAAGCGAGTTACCGCTATACTTTTAATGATTACTTGGATGATGTGAGTGGCACCTATGTCAATCCAGCGGTTTTGTCTGCCAACCGTGGAAATCTGGCTGTTTTGCTGGCCGACCGTGGACGGGAATTGTCGAATGCTATATCACCAGCTGCCGATGGTGACGTAAGAGGTGCTCCCCGCAACAACGATGCATACGTTTTCGTAGGTATTACGTTTAGTTATGTGGTGTACCGCAAAACTTGTCCCCGCTGGAGATGAAAAAATACTTCCTTTTTTGTGTGATTGTCGTGGGTTTTTTATCCCGGCCAGGTGCTACTCAAGCACAGATGTATGAGTTTGGTGTGTTGGGTGGTGTGACTAATTATCTAGGCGATATTCAAACCAAAATGGATTTCCTGACGGTAAAACCTGGGGTTGCCGTTTGGTTCAAGTACAATTACAATCCCTACATTGGTGTGAAAGCGGGTTATTTCACTACCCAAGTAGCAGCTGCCGACGCTAATTCAACCAATCAATGGCAAATAGACCGCAATCTGAGCTTCAGCTCCCATGTCTCTGAGGTTTTTGCTTTGGTTGAGTTTAATTTTTTCCGCTTTATCGTCGGTCACCACAAATACCGGCAGACGCCCTATGTTTTTGCGGGGATCGCCAGTTTTCGTTTTAGCCCTGTAGCTGAAATCGGAGGGCAGGCCTTCGAATTGCAGCCCTTTGGTACGGAGGGGCAAGGATTGGATCTGTTTCCCGACCGAGAAAGATATAAGTTGCGTTCGTTCTCCTTGCCTATTGGTATTGGTTATCGTTTTAATTTCTGGCGTTTTCACAGCCTAGCTTTTGAAACGAGCTTCCGATATGCACTCACCGATTATCTCGATGATGTGAGTTTGAACTACGCCCCGAACGATGTTTTATTGGCCGAACGTGGTGCATTGGCAGCCTCCTTGGCAGATCGAAGCCCAGAAAAGGGCTTGCCAGAGAACCTTCCTGGCAAACAACGTGGTATCAATACCTTTAACGATGGCTACTGGTATATAGGTGCTAGCTACATTTATACAATAAATTCGGGTAGATGTCCCCGATTTAGATAATTTTGCAGGGCTTGAATAGCAGGGTATGCCATTGGTGGATTTAATAGATACAACACGATTGCCTTCACACATTGCCGTTATCATGGATGGCAACGGCCGGTGGGCGCACAGTCATGGACAACATCGCATTTTTGGCCACCAAAATGGCGTTAAAGCCGTGCGTAATACCACCGAAGCATGTGCTGAGTTGGGTATTAAATACCTGACTTTATACACCTTTTCGACAGAAAACTGGTCGCGCCCCGAAAACGAGGTGAATGCCCTCATGGAATTGCTTGTGGCAACAATAAGGGCAGAGACTGAAACGTTGATGAAAAATGACATCCGGCTGATGGCCATTGGCAACCTAGATTCTTTGCCGCCTGCCTGCATGCAACAATTACAAGAAACCATCGATATCACCAAAAATAACAAACGTATGCAATTGAACCTGGCCTTAAGCTACAGCTCCCGGTGGGAATTGGTTAAGGCTGTGCAGGAGATTGCAGCGTCGGTACAGCGTGGTACTACGCGCATCGACCAAATCGATGAAAGCATGATTTCCCAAAAACTCACTACTTCTAACATACCTGATCCTGAATTACTGATTCGGACCAGTGGTGAAAACCGTATATCCAACTTTTTGCTGTGGCAACTTGCCTACACCGAACTTTATTTCACGGAAACTTTCTGGCCTGACTTTGAAAAAGACGACCTCTATAAAGCCATCCTCGATTTTCAGCGTCGTGAACGTCGTTTCGGCAAGACAAGTGATCAAATCCGACTGGCTTGATGAAATTTTTGAAACTGCTTTTGTGGGTCTTTTTATTGACCCCATGTATGATTTATGGGCAAATCAACCTGAATAATTTTGAGGTTGATTACGCCAAGCCAAAGGACTACACCATTGGAGGTATTAGCATTACTGGAACTCAGTTTCTGGACAAGGAAGTGCTCATTTTGTTGTCGGGTTTGCGTGTGGGAGAAAAAATCACCGTTCCTGGCGATAAAATTTCCAAAGCCGTCCAGAATATGTGGAAGCAGGGTCTTTTTGGAGATGTGCGGATATTGGTTGATCGGGTAGAAGGCGAGAACATTTTTTTTATCTTTTATCTTGAAGAAAAACCGCGGTTAGCCCGTTTTGCTTTTAGCCGTAATTTGAAAAAGAGCCGTGTTGAAGACCTCAACGACATGGTGAAAGGCTATAAGGGTAAAATTGTGACCGAAAGTATGAAGGTGACTGCCACCCAAATGTTTCGATCATTTTACGAAGAAAAAGGTTTTTGGGATGCAAAGATTGACATTGCTGAGGTGGTAGATACCAATCTGAGCAACGCTGTTGTATTGCGGGTGACGATTAAACCAGGAAAAAAGGTAAAAATCGGGGAAATTGCGCTAAGTGGAAATGAAGCCATTAGTGAACGTAAGGTCCTCAAAGCCTTGAAGGGCACCAAACAATACCAATGGTATAATGTATTCCGCAATGCCAAATTTCAGGAAGAGAAATATGAAGAGGATAAGGAAAACCTTCTGGCTAAATACCTGACTTTGGGCTATCGGGATGCGAAAATTACCAAGGACACTGTTTATAAGATGGCGAATGATCGATTTAAGATAGAATTGGTTATCGAAGAAGGCAAGCGCTATTATTTCCGTGAAATCACTTTTTCGGGAAATAGTTTGTATCCCGATTCGGCCTTAAATCGTGTTTTAGGAATTGAAAGGGGTGACGTTTACAATCAAGAAACCCTCACCGCCCGTTTACAGATTGACCCAGCTGGCCGGGATATTTCCAGTATTTATATGGACGACGGTTACCTGTTTTTCCAGGTCAATCCGGTGGAAGTGAAAGTAGAAGGGGACTCCATCGACATGGAAATCCGGATATACGAAGGCTCACAAGCAACCATCAGTAAGGTGACGGTTCAGGGCAATGATAAAACCAGTGATCACGTCATCATTCGTGAGCTCCGTACCCGACCAGGTCAGAAATTCAGTCGCAGTGATGTGATTCGTACTACGCGCGAGTTAAGTCAGCTGGGTTATTTTGATCCAGAGCAGATTGGTGTTACGCCTGTGCCCAATCCGGTTACCGGAACAGTAGATATTGAATACAAGGTGGCTGAACGCTCGAACGACCAGATTGAATTATCGGGGGGTTGGGGAGCGGGTCAGATTGTAGGTTCGTTGGGATTGGTGCTCAACAATTTCTCGGCGCGTAAAATGTTAGATGCCGAGTCTTGGAAGCCAGTTCCTTCGGGAGATGGTCAGCGTTTAAGTCTCCGCATTCAGTCGAACGGTCGTTTTTTTCAATCCTATAATGCGTCGTTCACCGAGCCGTGGTTGGGTGGCAAGAAGCCGAACGCGCTTACTGTAAGTGCTTATACGTCTATACAGTCGAATGGTTTTCCGGGTAGCGACCTCAATCGCCAGGAAATCCGCATTCAGGGGGTGAGTGTAAGTTTAGGCAAACGTCTCACGGTGCCAGATGACTTTTTCACTTTGGTACACTCGGTGAATTACCAACGGTTTTTGCTCACCAACAATACCCAGACCTTCTTTTTGCCGGATGGGATATCGAACAACTTCTTTATTAAAGAAACCATAGCACGCAACTCGATAGATCAACCGATTTACCCACGATCGGGCTCCAATATTTCATTGAGTTTGCAGATAACTCCGCCGTATTCTTTATTGGGGCGTAAAGATTTTACAGATCTGCCAGCGACCGAAAAGTATAAGTGGGTAGAATACCACAAATGGCGTTTTGATGCCAATTATTTTGTGCGCATCGTAGGTGATTTGGTACTGATGTCGCGGATACAATATGGTATTCTGGGCAACTTCGACAAAAATTATGGCAACGTACCATTTGGCCGTTTTTATGTTGGTGGCGATGGTATCATGGGCTTCCAGCTCGACGACCGTGAGCTTATTGGCTTGCGTGGCTACCAAAACAATACGCTTACCCCACGTGATGCCGCTTCGGGACAGTTTTTCGGAGCAACCTCATTTCAAAAATATACCATGGAATTACGTTATCCGATAACGTTAAACCCGAGTGCGACCATTTATGTGACTTCTTTCGTTGAAGGTGGAAATAGTTTTGCCAATATGAGGAGCTTTGATCCGTTTAAGAACTTCCGGTCGGCTGGTGCAGGTATACGCGTCTTCTTGCCTATGTTTGGGCTCTTAGGGGTTGACTGGGGATATGGTTTCGACAATGTATCTGGTCTTCCTGCAGCCAATAAAGGCAATATCCACATCTCCATCGGTCAAACCTTTTAATTTGATTTCATGAAGAAGTTCATCTGTGGCATGGTATTTATTCTCTTGCAGGCAGGCACAGCCGAAGCGCAACGTTTCGCCTATGTCGATAGCGAGTATATATTGGAACAGATGCCTGAGTATAAGGCGGCACAAACAGAACTGGATGTGTTAGCCGAGCAGTGGTCGAAAGAAATCGAAGAAAAACGTATCGAAATCGACCGACTTTACCGGGCCTTGCAAGCTGAACTGGTGTTACTTACGGAAGCCATGCGAAAAGAAAAGGAGGGCACCATCAAGCAGAAGGAACAAGAGGTAAATGAGCTGCAGCGGAAGCGTTTTGGTTACGAAGGTGAACTCTTCGAAAAACAAAAACAGCTTATCAAACCTGTTCAAGACAAGGTTTACGATGCGGTACAAAAATATGCCCGCGACAAAGGTTATGATATGATTTTTGATCGTGCTGGTGAATTTACCATGTTGTTTGCCAATCCAAAACTCGACAAAAGTGATGAAGTGTTGGAAGTAATGGGTGTCGCAAAAAAGACGCCCACTGGAGGCTCATCTAACAGGCCAGGTGCCAACACCAATAAAAAGTAAACTATATTTAAACTCTCAAAGCACAATACCATGTCAATCCTTAAAAAAATCAGCGTAATCGCTTTTGTTTTGTTGATCAGCCAGACGGCTTTCGCACAAACAAAATTGGGCCACATCAATTCATCTGAATTGGTAGGTATGATGCCTGAAACCAAGTTGGCCGACGATAGCCTGAAACGTTATACCGAAGACCTCAACAGTCAGTTGCAAATGATGCTCACCGAGCTTCAAAACAAGTACCAGGAGTTCCAGTCGAAGCAATCAACCATGTCGGAGGCTGTGCGTGAATACCGCGCTAAAGAAATTCAGGACCTCCAAACAAACATCGATAACTTTCAACAGCGTGCCCAGCAGGACATTGCCAAGAAAAAAGAAGACGTGTATGGCCCTATTTTCAAAAAGGCGGAGCAGGCCATCAAAGATGTAGCTACCGATGGAAAATACACCTTTGTATTCGATACCAGTGTGGGTGCTGTATTGCACTTCAATGAGTCGGACAACATTATGGACTCGGTTAAAAAGAAGTTGAATATTACGGCTGAAACTCCGAAAAAGGACATGCCTAAAAAATAAGCTAAAGCAACGCGTACAAGCCCTGGATTATTCCGGGGCTTTTTTTTGTCTGTGGAATTTG
>JBDNIH010000295.1:0-3287 GCA_041688385.1 Bacteroidia bacterium | reverse complement strand
GGCTTCAAATCGATGAAATAAACGAGCAGATAATGCAAAAAAGCTGCACCGAAGCCTGTGATGATGTAAAAATTCAGGAAACGTTTCGGCCCCCAGATGTTTTCGAGTGCACTGCCGAACATCCAAAAGGAAAACATATTGAAGAACAAATGCCCCAGACTACCATGCATAAACAGGTGGGTGAGAGGCTGCCAGAGTTTAAATGCACTCCCACCGGGGAAACGCAACCCGAAAATATCGATGAGGTCGACGCGGTAGGCGCTGGCCATGGCAATGGTCCCAAGAAAAAATAACCCATTGATGATGAGTATATTTTTGACAACGACCGGCAACATTTCAAAACGACCGGGACTAAACTGTGTGTGCATAGGCTTTCAAATATAGCCGATTCAGACAAATCGGCGGGCAATTTCTTCGAGTGTAAGTTTAACAAGCGTGTGCCGACCATCAGGCGTGAAGTGCGGCTGTTCACAGGCAAACAACTGGTCGATGAGAAGGTTCATTTCCGCCTTTTCGAGCACTTTGCCAACCGAAATGGCGCCATAACGCGCCAGCACCCGGGCCAGTTGATCGCGACTACGCAAGGCCGCTTTTTCCTGCTTATTGCGCAATTGCTCCAAAAGTTCCTCCATTACCGACGCCAATTCGCTCATTTGCAAATCGCCAGGCAATCCCAAAACCATCAAACCCGCTGGCTGAGGTTCGAGATCGAAACCCAACTTGCGGATATCGGCCAACACCGGTGCCAATAGTTCGAGATCGGCAGGCGCCAAGGCGAGCTGTTCGGGAAAAAGCAGCCGCTGACTGTTGCTGGCTTGTTGTTGGTGAAGATAACGTTCGTATAAAATCCGCTCGTGGGCAGCATGTTGGTCGATGAGCAGCAGGCCACTTTTAATCTGAGCACAAATAAATCGCTGGTGGAGCTGAAAAACGTTCTGCTCCTGCGGTAAATCGTTTTTTTCCAAGGCCGCATTTTCGGGGAAAATGCCCGTTTGTGTGGCCGAAGCGGCGATCTGGTAAAAATCCTGCCAGCCATCCGGCACGCGCGCTGTGGGCCGTGGATTGCTAAACGGATTGTAGTCGGGATTTACGCTGATTTGCGGTGGCCTAACGTTTTCGGGAGCTTTGGGGTATAAATCAAGACCATCCAGCCCGGTTTCACGGTCAAAATCGAGGGAAGGGGCAATATGGTATTGCGACAAAGCCCGGCGAATGGCCGACTGCAAAATGGCATAAACAGCCTGCTCTTCTTCGAATTTGATTTCGGTTTTGGTAGGATGAACGTTGATGTCGATGCGTTTGGGATCGAGCTCGAGGAAGAGGAAATAGGTCGGGTGACTGCCTTCTTGGAGCAGCCCCTCAAATGCGCCTATCACGGCATGGTGGAGGTAACCGTCGCGTATGAAACGGTTGTTTACAAAAAAGTACTGCTGCCCCTTGGTTTTGCGGGCATGGGTGGGTTTACCAATATATCCGCCGACCTGCAACATCTGGGTATGCTCCTCCACCGGAACGAGGGCGCTGTTGATTTGGTCGCCCATGATGGCTACAATGCGCTGCCGCAGATTGGCGGGTCGCAGGCGGTATATATCCACGCCATTGTGGATGAGGCTCATGGCGAGCTGAGGTTGTGCAAGGGCTACCCGCATAAACTCTTCACTGATATTGCGGAACTCCGTTTCGTTTTTTTTCAGGAAGCTCCGCCGGGCTGGGACATTATAAAAGAGGTTTTTGACCAACAACTGGGTTCCCGCAGGGCATTGTATAGGCGCTTGGGTTTGGATGGTACTGGCTTCGATGTGAATGCTGGTACCCAGTTCGTCGTCGTGCCTGCGACTCCGCAACTCTACCTGGGCAATGGCCGCGACAGATGCCAGCGCTTCTCCCCGAAAACCAAAGGTACGTATGGCGAAGAGGTCGTTGATGTCGCGGATTTTGGAGGTGGCGTGCCGCTCAAAGGCCATTCGCGCATCGGTGGGCGACATGCCGCAGCCGTTGTCGATGATTTGGAGGAGGGTTTTGCCGGCGTCTTTTATGACGACCTGAATGTCGGTGGCACCTGCATCTACGGCATTTTCGATCAGTTCTTTGACCGCCGACGCTGGGCGCTGTACCACTTCTCCTGCCGCAATTTGATTGGCGAGGGCTTCAGGTAATAGGCGAATGATGTCGCTCATGCTTCGCCCCGGTCGGATTTAGGACCGAACAAACGCTGGAAAACACCCAAACGCCAGCCCAAATAAGCACCCATCAAAAGCAGCGCCGTGGTAAGGTCGAGATAACCTTGCACCAGCAAATAAAACATGCCACCCAAGAGCACCACCAACACCAAAACATTGCGGTTACTCCGTTGGTTCGCCGCCCGTAACTGTGTAGGGCGCCTGAAAATGATGGGTTTACGGCTTTCGCCTTCGGCTGTTTCGGCACGCAAATGTTTCAAACGTTGGTTGCGTTCTTCAGCCTCGGGATTGTAGTAGCGCGGGTTGAAGTAGAACTGTTTGTTTTTACGGGTTTTAAAAAACGAAAAGAGCATGGGCAAAGATAGGAATTTGAGCGCCAAGGCGCAGGCTTGTTCTCCTATTCAACGGTGCTAAACTTGCCGCGGCACGAGTGGCGGCCGATAAACATTGCCTTACTGGGGCGGTGTTTACGTTGACTTGCAGTGGTTTGGCCTTTCGCCGAGGTATTTTTAGCCGTAATTACTTTTATAAGTACTGCTCATACCAATGAAATTTGCTGTTGATGATGCTCGTTTTTTCTTTTTTGATATGATTTAAAAATGCGCTTGCTACCGGCGAGTGGTTTTTTGTTTTCATCCATATCAACCGCCAAACGGTTTTAATAGGTAAACCTTTAACAGGAATGATTTGTAGCTCGCCTTCGCTGAGTTCATTTTTTATTCCAATTAACGGCATTATCGAAAACCCTAATCCTGCTATAACGGCTTGTTTCACGGCTTCATTCGAAGTGAGTTCCATTTTTTTGAGGACAGGAATTTTATTTTGTTCGATAAAAGCCTCCATCGTTTGGCGGGTGCCCGACCCCTTTTCTCTGTAAATGAGGGGTAGTTTTTCGAATAAAGCCTTGCTATACAATGATTTTTTGAATTTTTGCTCGGTATTGCCAACCAAGTATAGTTTGTTTTGAAGGAGGTCTAATTTTTCAATATTGAGTTTGTCGGGGAGTATAGAGACCAAGGCAAAATCAACCTCATTGTTTTCGAGTCTTTCTATTGTCCTTACTTTATTGGTTACATCCATTAAAAGCTCAATGCCGGGATGTTCTTG
>JBDNIH010000001.1:0-16609 GCA_041688385.1 Bacteroidia bacterium | reverse complement strand
GCTGACCAGGGCGCAGCAGCTAGTTTTTTCTGTGCGGTCCAGTCACCATCGATCCAATATTCGATGCGCCGAAATAACATCTCCATAAAAATAGTCTGTGGACAAACCCAGCCACAAAACAAACGCCCAAAAATGGCGGTGAACAGCACAATAAATACCACCAGAGTGATGAAACCGAGGGCGAGGAGCTTAAAATCCTGAGGCCAAAAGGCTACGCCGAAAAGAATAAACTTCCGTTCGAGTATGTTGAACAACATAAACGGATGTCCGTTGAGACGCATAAAAGGCCCAGTGAAAAGCAGAAGGAGCAAGCCATAGCTCAGCCATTTTCGCCAGTTGAAAAACCGCCCCTTGGGTTTTTTTGGATAAAAAAAGATGCGGTTGCCGGACTCGTCAACCGATGACAGGCTGTCCCGGAAATCTTTGGTGGTTTTGAGTGTATGGCTCGCTTCCTGTGACATGGGTGGGTGGTGAATTGCATTAGAAGTGAAGGGGAGGGGTGCTGTTAGCAGCCCTAACTCCCCCAACTGTTGCGCTTATTCTGCTACCAAATCGCCCTGAGGTTCTTTGGCATTGGCGGGATTGCTGCCTTGCATCTGATGGATGTAGCTTGATACTTCTACAATCTGACGTTTGCTGAGCGACTTTTCCCAGGGTATCATGCCTTTTTCGGGCACGCCGTAGGTGATAACCTTCACCATATTATCCACCGTATTGCCGTGGATCCAGTATTTATCGGCGAGGTTGGGACCTACACCTCCTTCACCGCCGGCACCATGGCAGGCGATACAGTTGGCTTCGTAGGCTTTTTTGCCACTTTCAATTGCGCCAACTTCGGTCAGAAAAGCGAGGGTTACGCTACCTATGCCGGCTTCGATTTTGGCTTTAGCGATTTCAGCACGGGCCATTTCTTTCTGGTATTCTACTTCCTGAGTATCACCGGTGCCTAAAACATGGTAATTGAGGATGTAAAGCACGCCAAAAATGATGGATAGGTAGAAGATAAAGACCCACCAAGGTGGAAGGTCGTTGTCGTATTCCTGGATGCCGTCGTAGTTGTGGTCGGTTAGTTCGTCTGGTTTTTTGGCCATGGTCTTAGGCTTTAGTTTGGTTGTCGTCTAGCGGAAGATTGCGGAGTATATCTATTTCTGACTTTTTTTTGCTGAATACCCAGATGAGCATTAGCGTAAAAAAGCTGAAAAAGAGGATGAAGGAGAAAATGGGGTAAATACTGACCCCGGTAATAGATTCTAAGGTTTGGCGTATCATGGTACAGCTTATTTAGATTTTTTGATATCGGTTCCCATACGTTGCAGATAGGCAATGAGCGCTACCATTTCTGATTCAGGAACAGCTTTTATACCGTCTTTTTTCAAACTTGCGACGATTTTATCTGCTTGCTTTTTTAAATCGGCGTTGGCCTGATCCTGGTAACCAGCGGCATAAGGTACGCCGAGGCTACGCATGGCATTAATCATTTTTGGGGTGAGACGGAGGTCGATGTTTTGCTCGGCCAACCAAGGATAAGCCGGCATAATCGATCCCGGACTCATTGAAGTAGGCGCTACCATGTGGTTGTAATGCCATGCATCAGGATATTTTGCACCTATACGGTGCAAATCCGGACCAGTACGTTTTGACCCCCACAAAAATGGATGGTCGTAAACAAACTCACCAGCCTTCGAATATTCGCCATAACGTTCGGTCTCTGAACGGAACGGTCGTATCATCTGCGAGTGGCAACCTACACATCCTTCTTTGATGTATATATCTCGGCCATGTAACTCAAGGGGGGTGTAAGGTAGTACCGCGGCAATAGTAGGTACGTTCGACTTAATCAGGAAAGTAGGTACAAACTCAACAATACCTCCAATGAGTATGGCTACGGTAACCCAAATGGTGAAAGTTAAGGGGCGACCTTCGAGTTTACGGTGCCAGCTTTCACCAGCAGTGCTGTGCGATTTTTCCATTTCGTTTACAACAGCAGCTTCGTTGGCTACGAGTTTACCTGACTTCATCGTCATCACGATATTGTAAATCATGATACAGAAGCCTGTCAAATACATCAATCCGCCTACACCACGAATGGCATACATTGGAATAATCTGGGTGACGGTTTCAAGAAAGTTGGGGTACTGCAGATAACCTTCTGGAGTAAACTGTTTCCACATCAAACCTTGGGCGATACCGCTCCAATACATGGCAATTACCCAGAACAACATGCCCAATGTGCCCAGCCAGAAGTGCCAGTTGGCAAGTTTCTGACTATACAATTTAGTGTTGAACATACGGGGCACCATCCAATACATGATGGCGAAGGTGAAAAAGCCGTTCCAGCCGAGAGTGCCAACGTGTACATGCGCAGGAATCCAGTCGGTAAAGTGACTCAAAGCATTTACCGATTTGAGGGAGTGCATCGGACCTTCAAAAGTGGCCATACCGTAAGCGGTTACGGCTACAACCATAAACTTAAGAATTGGATCTTCTCTTACCTTGTCCCAGGCACCACGGAGGGTAAGCAAACCGTTGATCATTCCGCCCCACGATGGCGCGATCAGCATGATCGAAAATACAACGCCGAGCGATTGTGCCCAATCTGGTAAAGAGCTATACAAGAGGTGGTGTGGACCGGCCCAGATGTAGATAAATATGAGCGACCAGAAGTGTATAATCGAGAGGCGGTAGCTATATACGGGGCGATTCGCTGCTTTCGGCAAGAAGTAGTACATCAAGCCAAGAAAAGGGGTCGTTAGGAAGAAGGCAACAGCATTGTGGCCATACCACCACTGCACCAAGGCATCCTGCACGCCGGCATACATGCTGTAGCTTTTTAGGAAACCGATGGGCAATTCAAAAGAGTTCACAATGTGTAAAACGGCAACGGTAACGAAGGTGGCGAGGTAAAACCAGATGGCCACATACATGTGTTTTTCGCGGCGTTTGACGATGGTCATGATCATATTCAAGCCAAAAACGACCCAAATAAGGGCAATGGCAATGTCGATAGGCCACTCGAGTTCAGCATATTCTTTGCTCGTGGTAATACCGAATGGCAAGGTGAGCGCTGCCGAAACAATGATTAGCTGCCAACCCCAGAAGTTGATTTTACTGAGCTTATCGCTCCACATTCTGGCTTTGGTAAGCCGCTGTAGTGAATAATACACGCCCATAAAGATGGCATTACCCACAAAGGCAAAAATTACCGCATTGGTGTGTAAGGGTCTGAGTCTGCCGAATGTGGTGTATTGGTTACCCAAATTCAAAGCTGGATCTACCAGCTGAAAGGCAATCAAAACACCTACGAGCATACCTACCACACCCCACACGAGGGTGGCAATGGCAAAATCCCGGACAATCCGGTTGTCGTAGTGAATGGTGAGCTGTGACATAATTACGCTTTAGGTTGTTTATCAGAGGTTTCGGTCGAATCTTCAAAAAGTATGCGGATGCCAGGAGTATAATTATCGTCGTATTGCCCGCTACGGATACTCCAGATAAAGGCGGCTAGGAAACCAAGGGCCACCAGCAGTGAAATGCAAATCAAAAGGACGATAATTTCCATTAGCGGAGTTTGTTTTTAGTGGCAAAGTAACGATTCATCAATGTGGCATTCAATACCACCGTGATACTGCTCACGGGCATAAGTATGGCGCTAACAACGGGGGTCAACAGCCCACTCAGCGCAAAACTCAGCCCGGTGATATTGTAAATTAGAGATAAGGACAGATTAGAAAAAATTATAATACGTGTTTGGCGCACAAAACGTAAAAGCTGATGCAGTTTGCTCAATTGCTCGGCATCGATAATTACATCACTCGCCGGGGTGAACTGACCACTTTTTTCACTCACCGCCATGCCAATATCGGCCTGACGCAGGGCAGCCGCATCATTTAAACCGTCACCAACCATCATCAATAAACCCAAATCATGCTGCTTCATGTTTTGTATGGATTCGAGTTTGCCGGCCGGTGATTGGTTAAAACGAATGTTGGTCTGCTGACCAAATACTTGTTGTAAATAATGCCTTTCCTGGTCGTTATCGCCCGACAATACCGCCAACGTATAGGTGTCGCTTAATGTAGCTATGCTGTTCTCCATGCCCTTGCGGTAGTGGTTTTTGAAGCGTACAAAGCCTAAAATATTGTTGTCGATACGGATATAAACGCGGGTGCCTTGGTTGTGGCCAATCTCATTCAACCCGACAAAAGTAGCCGAGCCAATCACCACTTCATGACCCTGTATCAGGGCTAAAATACCTTTTCCCTGTTGCTCGTCGTAGAGGTCGGTATGGTCGTATACCGAACAAGACAAAACATCGGCAAGTTGCCGAGAAAGCGGGTGGGTACTGTGCTGACATGCAGTTTTGACCAACATCTGGTCATTTTCTTCCCAATTAAGCGCACTTAAATCGAGCCCGGCCTGGTCGCGACGGGTGAGGGTGCCTGTCTTGTCAAAAACGATTTGTTTGAGCTGGGATAGTTTATCAACCACCGCGCTGTTCTTCACAAATAAACCGTTGCGCCCTAGGATACGCATGGCATGACCATATGTAAAAGGAGCTGATAATGCCAAGGCGCAAGGGCAGGCAATGATTAATACCGCTGCAAATACCTGAAAAGCGGTTCCTGCTGAGGTGGGCAGCCAAAAAAGTAATCCACCTACTGCTAAAAGTAATATGGCAGGGGTGAAATATTGACTGATGCGGTTGGTGATGGTTTTAAATGGGTCGTCCTGCCCTTTGCTGAAGTATTCCTGGTTCCACAGCCGGGTGAGATAACCTTGGGCAACGGCTTTAATGACTTCGAGCTCTACCAGCGGACCAGCAATTTTACCACCAGCATACAATACGTCTCCCCGGAATTTTTCCTGTAAGGCACTTTCTCCAGTTACAAAGCTGTAGTCGATGAGGGTACTTGTGGAGTTTAAAATCGAATCGGTTGGGATAATCTCATCGTTGCGCACCAAAATGTGATCACCAGCTTGCAATTTGCTGATGGGCACTTCTTCGTTGGCCTGGTTGGGGCGTGAGCGGGTCACGCCCAAGGGGAAAAATGAACGGTAATCCCGCTCAAAGCTGAGGTGATCGTAGGTTTTTTGTTGGAAATAACGGCCAATCAACAAGAAAAAAATCAAGGCAGCCAATGAATCCAGATAACCATGTCCTATGCCGCTCACAATCTCAAAAACCGACCGCCCAAACAAGGCAAGCATACCCAAAGCGATGGGGATGTTGATGTTCAGGTCGCGTTTGCGCAGGCCAAGCCATGCTTGCTCAAAATAACTTCGGCCACTGTAAAAGAGCAGGGGCAGAGAAAGCAGAATGATAAGTGTTTGTATAACCGAACGCAGAAGTGGTTCTTGAACGCCACCCGGCGATAGATATTCTGGGAAACTGAGCAGCATGATGTTGCCGAATATAAATCCGGCTACGGCCAGCCGGCGAATGAGTGCCTTTTCTTCATCGGCAACTGTTTTGTTTTGATCCAGACCATGGTGGAGCTGGGGCTCGTAACCGAGTTGTGCCAACAAAATCACCAATGCCTTGAAGGATAATTTTTGTTTTTTTACGGTAAAATGGGCTTCTTTTTTTAGAAAGTCGACTTCGCTCCGGACCACACCAGCATCAAATCGATATAAATTTTCGAGCAGATAGATACAGGCGGCACAATGAATTTGCGGCAGCTTTAAGCTCACTTTGTAAATCTGCTCATCTTGATAGCTTAAAAAGAGGGACTCAACACTCTGGTCGTCCAAGTGATCGTAGCGGCTCTGTTCAATCTCCCTTGGTTTTACAGCTTTTAGGTCCGACAGCTCATAAAAATTTCCCAGATTAAATTGATACAGTAGTCCATGCACCGAAGCACAGCCTTGACAGCAAAACGCATTTCCCTGCCGATCTGTAAGCGCACCAGTAGCAGCATCGCCGCAGTGCGCACATTTAAATCGGGTGGAAGTGGTGGTTTGCTGTGTGGCCATTTCAAAGGATAGCGCAAGATAAATAAGAGTTTTCAATATAGGGATATATTTATCCGAATATATTTTATATGCGCTTAAATCTGTTAATGTTATAAGAATTCGCGTTGATTACAAACAAAGCTGTCATAACTTTGTCATTACTTAAAAGTCTTTATCATGACAAAAAGAAACCTACTATTTGCGCTAGCCATTATCGGCTTTACCTTCGGCACTGTTGCTTGTGGCGGTGGCGAAAGCACGGAAACGTCGACTGAAGCACCTGTTACAGCCGAAGAAATCGCAGTTGATCCTCCAGTTTGGACAGCTCCAGAAGAAGCAAAAACGGTCACTAATCCAATTGCCATGTCGGTTGAATCGAGTGAAAAAGGAAAAGCTGTTTTTTCTCAGTATTGTGTAAGCTGTCACGGTGAAGCCGGTTTAGGTGACGCACCTGCTGGAATTGCAGTGAAAGCCGCCAATCTCCAAGAAAAAGTCCCTGCCCAAACCGATGGTGAAATCCATTGGAAACTCCTCAGCGGAAGAGGCGCCATGTTGAAAATCTCGACCTACGGCATTTCTGATGAAGATGGTTGGAACCTGATTAATTATCTGCGCGATTTGACCAAACAAGCTTAATTCGTCCAACACACTAAAAAGTCCCATCCCCTCTAAGCGGATGGGACTTTTTTTATGGGTTGTCATTTTCGGCTAGTTCCCATATATCGCTATTGTGATAGAATTAGATTTTCAAATCACTGACTCTCCAACTTCGTCCAAAACTCAGCTTTACTTCGTGCCATACAGTTTAAAAAACCGGCTATCTTATCTAGCTGGTTTTTTGAATAACTTAAAAGTTAGCGTTCTATTTTACCGCTTGAAAATGAATTTGTCATTCAAAAAAAAGCACCTAAATGGACAGTCGTTTTGGTAAGACAAGTACGAAAACCACACTAATTTTTAAAAGTTGACCAATGATTAGGAACTGGATCAATAGAAGTCGGGATGAGCGGTTAAAAACACACTGCTTTAAACCAACATCGTATTCCAGGGTGATACTGGTGATGATAATAGGTTTTGGATTGAAGTTAGGCAACAGTTGTACTCCTCCTCCTCCAATTGAGTTTAGTTATAACGTTATCAAAGTAGTTGGCATCGACAACAGTGGTAGAAGCCTAAGCATTTCAGCTGAAATTGACAGTATGTTTGCCGATGCAGTGGCCTTCGGCTGCTATTTATCTGATAGTAGTATGACGCTTTATTCCTTTGTTCCCAACCACTTTGCGGGCATTAACCATACAATCTGCATCATTGGGATTGACATTTAACTCCAATTTTTATTATGCAAAAAGACGTCTGGAATAGGTAAGAACGGAAAGTATATGGTCAGCTGAAAACGCGAATAAAGAAGTATATAGAAGCCCATTTCATAATTATTCCCGATTTGAGGCCTATTTAGGCCTCTACCCGAGCCGGCAGACAAATCGTTACTGAATAGGAGTTGCCCAAATATTATCCTAGAAAACAGAGGTTACAGATGGGTTGAGCACCGTTTAATCATTAACGCTGTTTTACCAAAAAACTGTTGAACCAAAACCCCGGTTAGCCAAAAATTCCAGCAACTAGGCCACATACAACAACAATCCCTTGAGGTATTCCCCTTCGGGATGATAGATATTAATGGGATGGTCGTCTGCTTGGGATAAAAAGCGAAGTATACGTACCTCACGGCCGGCATCAACAGCTGCGCCGAAGACAATTTTCCGGAACAAGTCGGGGCTGATGTTCTGAGAACAGCTGTAGGTAAAAAGCAGCCCTCCTGGGCGTAGATTTTTCATCGCGAGCAGGTTCAGGTCTTTATAACCTCGTGCTGCGTTCGGTACCGCCTTCGCATTTTTGGCAAAAGCTGGCGGATCGAGCACAATCACGTCGTATTTGGTTTCACAATGTCTGAGATAATCGAAACAGTCTGCTACAATCGCGTTGTGTTTGGCCTCAGGGAAGTTTAGTTTCACCATGGCATCGGCACGAGCAATGGCGTCTTTAGAAATGTCGACCGAATGTACTTCGGCAGCACCACCGGCCAAAGCGTACAAACTGAAACCGCCGGTATAACTGAAGGCATTGAGCACTATTTTGTCTTTCACATAGTCCTTGGTCAGGGCGCGGTTTTCACGTTGGTCGATGAAAAAGCCGGTTTTCTGACCAGTTTCTACGTCAACAATAAACTTAATGCCATTTTCGAGTACTGTTAGTGGCATAGGTACCGCTTCACCGCGCCAGCCTTTCGCTAAGCTCACCGCTTCGAGGAAACCGGAATTTTCTTTTTGTTTGAGGTAGATGTGGGGGAAGCCAATTTGGTGCATGGCTGCTTCGATGGTTGGGAAAATATGTTCTATGCCCTTAATCAGCACCTGCATCACCACCACATCACCATATACATCGGCAATTACACCGGGCAGGAAATCTCCTTCGGCATGCAGCAGCCGAAAACAGTTGGTTTGTTTGGGGTCGAGAAAACGCTGGCGGAGACGATGCGCACCTTCAATTTTGGCATACCAATAGTCCGCTTCAAAAACAGTCACTTCGGTCCGGGTAAAGTCAAAAACCCGACAACATATCTGGCTTTTGGGTGAATAAAAACCGTATCCCAATAGCTGGTCGCCACTATCGGTGACGGCGATGATATCACCATTTTCAGCCTCTGGCCAAGTTTTAACAGCGCCGGAGAATAGCCAAGGGTGGCGGTTGCGGATAGAGCGGTCGCGACCGCTTTTGAGGACAAGTTTGGCAAACATGGGGGCAAAAGTAAGGCTTAAAGGGCAAAGCCAATGCCCATCAACAACGCCTGTAGCACGATAGCACCATCAATGCCTGCGGAATAGGCCATGTCGTGACCTTTTTTTACAGCGTTAAACATGGCATAAGCGGCATAAAGCAGACTAACTACCAGTAACACCAGCGGTATCGCCGGTAAATAAAAAGCAAGCAAAAGCGCTTGAATGGCCAATAAAAAGTACGCCAGTTTCATGGCATTGGTCGGGCCAAGCAGCACGGGTAGCGTAAGCATACCATGACTGCGGTCGATAGGCTCGTCGCGCAAATCAAAGGGGATACATAAAGCGAGGAGGAAGCAAAATCGGGCAAAAAACTCGATTAAAAAACGGCTATCAAAGGCGTATCCCGACCAAACGACAGGCAAACCAACACCCACAGCAGCGAATACATAAGCCACAAACAGGGCTTTGGTCAGGCCGATTTTTCGCAAGGCAAATCGTTCGCCGTTTTTCATTTTCCAGAGTGGAACGGAATAACCTACCGAAATAAGCCCGAGATGAATGAGCCAAATAAGCACGGGCATTGGTAGCCAGAAACATAAAATTACCCAAGCTACGCCAGGCAGAATAGTAAAAAAAGCCAGCTCTTTGCGGTGATCAAATAACCATTGGTGCCGGGTTTGGTAGCTCTCCGAAAAGGCAAGTCTTTCGGTATACCGATCGAAATTGTAGCTAAATAATGTTGCGCAAAATACAAAAACCACCAGCAAGGGTGCCAATTCGAGCTGCAGGACAACAGCGGTTTGCCAACAACTAAACGCAGCCCCTGAAGCAATCCAGATATTCCCGTAAAAGAAAGTGTAGCGCAGGCGTTTAAGTAGTTTCATCGCTGACAGATCTGCCGGAAATTACATTTTTCACATATCTTTTCATCCGTTGTTTGATCGAAAATGGTGGCTGGGTCTAACATTTCGCTGAGCAGCGTTTCTAAAAATAGTCCGTGCGCATTTAGTATGTCGGCGTCTAAAAGTGTTTGACCGGCCACGGCGGCGGGTTGTAAGCCGTCTTTCATTGCTCGGAACGACCATATCCCAGAAGCGATGGATGTCGTTTCTGGAAAGTTTTTCCAGTACAGCCAGGCGTAAGTGAGGAGTTGCAGAGCCTTTATTTTGTCGGGATCACGCAAGTCTTCGTGGATAGTGGCTACGGTGATTTCTGTTGGCGTAAATTTTCCAGTTTTGTAGTCGGTGATACGCAGTTGCCCCTGCAGTCGATCTACACGGTCGGCGATGCCTTTTATGCCTACTGAATGACCGTTAAGCTCGAAGTTGAAGGCTAGCTTGAGTTCACTTTCCAATACTTCTAGCACCGCTCCGGTACTTGCGAATTCTTCGATGAGGTTTTTTTCCTGTTTTAAAAAACGCTCCAGATAATCACGACAAACCTCCCTAATGAGCAGGTTTAAACCCTGATCGGTCGGGGCATATTGCATGGTTTCTTTCAAAGCTTGTTCAAAGCAGCCGCTGAGTGCCAGCTTCATGGCGTCGAGATGAGCAGTTTGTAAGGGTTGCCGGAGATAAGGCTGATAGAGTAGTTCCAAAGTCCGGTGTAGCACAGTGCCAATACTTCGAAAGTCGAGCTGTTCACTGATTTCGTCCTCCTCTTGTAAACCTTCAAGTTGAGAGAAGTAAAATTTGAGTTTGCACGCTATATATTGACTCATGGACGAGGGAGAGATGCCACGGGCCAGTCGTGCTTCAATTTTAGCTTGCAAAGCCTCATTTTTAGGAATTTTGATGGTCTGCGCCATCAATCGATCTGCACGGAAGGCCGGCGATACGCTCATTTCGCTAAGCTGGATGTTGGGCAGTTGGTTGAGCTCAAAACGCAGTTGTTGAATATAACGGCTCGGTTCACCACCGCCAAAATCATCCTGTACGCCATTGTAGGTAAGCACAATGTCCTCAGCACCTTGCAATAAACGGTAGAAGTGATAGGCAAATACGGCTTCCTTTTCACGATTTCCGGGCAACTGAAAGTTAAAGCGAAGGGTGGAAGTAATGAAACTTTGTGGAGACGCTTTACCAGGCAGCTTGCCTTCGTTTACCCCCACAACCAAAACCCGTTTAAAGTCGAGGGCACGGGTTTCGAGTAAACCCATTAACTGTAGACCTTCAAGGGGCTCTCCTAAAAAGTCGAGGGTTTCACTAGCACTCAGCTGATGCCAAAGCTGCCGCAAAATTTTCCAGTCAAGCTGAAGGGCTTCTTCTTGTAACAAGGCATCCATACGGCGCAACAATGTCACGAGCTGGAGGCTAATTTGCTGTTGGAGAAAATCGTTGCCTCTTTTGTCGGCTAATTTTTCGAGTAAGGGAACCACCAATGCCGGGAATTCCAGTGGCGATAGCGCACTATTGCCTAATATCGCCGCAATTTCCGGAAAATCACCGCTGGTTTCCTCCAATAAGGCGTATGGAATGCGTACGCGCCCGCTTTCAATCATGACTTTGTTGAAGGCGCTGAATGCTTCGGTGCGCAAAAGGGGCAAAGCCAGCAAGGGCAGTAGATCACGGTGGTAGTATACCGGTCCATTGGCATCAATAGTTCGGTTTTGCATCAAACGCAGCAGCAAAGCCACCAAGGTATTGGCCTGGCCTAGTCGTGCGGGATAGCCCATCGTTACATTCAGCTGGAGTTGGGGCGGGAGACTGTTTAGCATAGGGACGAGCAGACTTTCATCTGCCAAAACCAACACTGTTTGCAACAAATCAGGGTCTTGCTGCTGCCAAACGGTGAGCTGCTCTGAAGCGGCTTTAACTTGGGCAAGCTGACCGGCAGCCTGTAGCAGTTTGATTTGTTTCGGGGCACTGAAGCGGTCGGGCGGGGTATGTGCTCCGGCCAACTGCTCATCTTCTAACATGCGTCGAAGGAACAAACCAGCTTCGTGTTGGTCGTGGTCGAGGTAAAAGCAGTCGCTATCCCACCGGACTTGCGCCTTTTTCTCTTGTAGCAGCTGTTTGATGAGCGTTATTTCGGCTGTGTTCAAGGCATTAAAACCACAAAACCAGATTTGTTCTTCTTCAAGTTGGGGTGCAGCCGCAGCCCATTTTTCTGTGAGTAAGCGGGTGGCGAGGGCGGGATACACCTTGCCTTGGTCGTTCAGTTTTTCACGGAATCGATGGTACAAACTGCCCAAACTGCGGTAGAAGTCGAGATAACGTTGTTCGTATTCACTTAACGCTCCCCGGTCGGGTTGCCACAACTCAATGGCTTTTTCTTGGTTGAGGAAGTGAAAAACTGCATCGCCATCCAGCAGATAGTTATCTACTTCTGCAAAATCGCGCAAAAGGCTGCTCCCCCAGCTCGAAAAACTGGCAAACCCTTCATCGTGCTCGGGCATGAGCTCCTGATAAACTTGATAGAGGGCGAACAGCAAACGTACTGGATCGGCAGCTTGTAAGCCGCTTTTTGCGTATACAAAATCATTTAAGGTCAGTGTTTGGGGAGCGAAAGCTGGGCCCGGCAGTACTTCCTGCAATGCCTTGCGAAAAAACACCGCCGCCCGCCTGCTCGGAAAAACCACCGTAACCCGGTGCATCTCCTTGCCATGTACTGCATATACTTCCCGGGCTATTTCGTGCAAAAAACTCATGGTGCAATAATAAGAGGTGTTGGTAAGCGCGCGACTTTTGCGTGAGAATCACTTTTATCACCGAGGGGAAATTTTTTAAGAAATAATTTTCAATCAGCCATTTGTAAAAATATTAAAATTTAGTGGGGGGAAGTATATTGTTTGTAGTATTACTTGACTAAAAATTGGCACATAAAAAAATAGTACTCCTCGATTTTGATACTCATAATGGCTCCGGATTTAGCGGCTGCGCGCCAATTATACACTTGGCTCGTAATCAGCCCGTGTCGACGACAATATTCAGGGCAAGATAAGCCAGATGACTCCCAATGTTCAACAACAAAAGCTTTTTGTTGAGCGGTGAGAAACTTGCGACCACTTGATGAAAGGCGCACATTTTTAATTAGTTCTTCAATCATTTTGTTCCTAGTTTAAACAACAAAACCAGTCCAATTATTTAAGCAGTTAGGAACAAAATACCAACGATAGGTAGTGTTGAAAATGGTATGTCAACAACAACAACAGGCAGAACGAATGGAGTTTACTCTGATGAACCTACTCTAAATCAAAAAGACGCAGATTTTGGTTCAGCAGTTATCACCGGGGGTGCGACTGTATTTGGGAATGCAGCGCGTGCTAGTGGAGTGAAAGGAGTCCTGGGTCGGCTAGGTTATGTTGGAGCAGCGGTTACATTTATAAATTATGGACATGCAATTGGAACCGATCAAGTTCAGCCAGCTCATCATGTTGATGCGGGAATGACCGCATTAATCGTGGGGTTAACACTTTTCCCTCCGACAATTGCAATCGGCGTTGGTTTAGGAGTTGGGTATGGTGGTTCAAGAATTGTTTTGGGAGAAATGGTGGATCAAAAGATTAATTCAACTTTTAGGTGATTTTAGATTAACGACTAGAGCGATGAAATTTATTTTATATATAATATATGAAAGTACCAGATTGCTGACAAAAGAAAGTGAACAACACCGTGTGCCAACAGCTTCTTTTGCACTTTTTTGTATTGGACTTATCTATTATTTTGGTGGACTAATTTTATTATTACATATTCTGCCTAAAGAAATGGAAAAGTCATCTTTTATGTTTCTTGGCTTGTGCATTTTGATGCCCATTTATTTCTTACTTGAAAAGCGGTATTTGAATGGAGATGAATTGAGGAGCAATGTTTTGGATGTGCGGAATATAATTAAATTTAAAACCTGGCAATTACATTTTATTTCCTTCGCATACAATGTTGGAGGAATTTTATTTCTATTGTTGGTGGGAATTTATTCTTAGGTTGAAGAATATGGTATTTTTCATTAGTGCATTTGACAGATTGAAAACAGGATTGATCTATGACTGGTTGTATTGGAGCGTTTCTGACCTGGTTACCGTTTTTGCACCAAACGGCTTAGACGTCATCCCAGCAACCTGCACTTTCAGATACACACGGTAGGGTTCAGGATGTAGCGGCTCATACTTGTTAAAGACAGGATAAAATTCTTTGTCCAAGGTAAGGCTTTACTCGCAGCACCCGAGGCCAGAGGTCTTGTCTTGTAACTGTTTCCTTCAGTTGGGCTTGACAACGGGTCGCCACTGCGAAGGAATAGGGCTCCGGCGCTGTCAAACTGCGCGAAACCCGCGAAACTCGCTCATCTCTCTCAACTCACAAAGTTTCCATCTCGCAAACATTTCGTATTTTACCACTCCTCTGGGCTAATAACCATAAGCAGCGATATGTACACCAAACATTACTACAACGGTGCCAGCCGCATTGCTAGTCGCGTGAGTGGATGTTTTCGAAACCATGCCGATTTGAATTACGAGCCATTAAACGACCATGCTTCGACTTGGCTCAGCACAGGCCTCGGCTCATCTAGTTATATCACCGACATCAATGGCGACGCCACCCAACACATGCAATATTCCCGCACTGAGCTTGGCGAATGTGTGCCATTCGGTGAAGATTTCATTCATGAACAAAATACTACCAGCTATTATACGCCTTATACCTTTAGCGGGAAGGAGAGAGACATGGAGACCGGTTTAAGTTATTTTGGAGCGAGGTATTACGACGCGGGGCTGAGTATTTGGTTGAGTGTGGATCCGAGGAGTAATAAGTACCCGAGTATGTCGGCGTACAACTATTGCGCCTGGAACCCGGTGATGCTGGTGGATCCGGATGGGAGGGAGGTTGAAGAGGCTAACATTCCACCTGGAAAAATTTGGGATAGAATCAAGGAATTTTTTGGTTCAAGTACGGATTGTAGTAAAAACTTTAAGGCCAAAGCTCCGCATAAAGCACCCAAAGGGGATTTTAAGCCCAGAGAGGTCAAACGAAATGAATGGGTAGACGTAGAAACGCATATGGCAGGTGACCATGATTTAAAAAAAGAATACAAGTTATCGCCGCATAAGAAAACTAGAATAAAGTACAACGCAGACCGAGTGCCTGATGAATTTGTAATTACTGATGACAAAGGCAATTCTCAAAGTACAGGGTGGGTTTCTGGAAGGGGTAAGATTGAACTAGGAAAAGGGATAAAAAGGGCAACTGTTGACGTTAATGCAAATCAAAACACTATTACTACTTTTGATTTTAAAGTGGAGCAAAGGGGAACCGTAGTTGTAAAGAGGATTCAGTGGAGTTGGAATGGTATGCTACCAAAAAGAACAGTTACGAGATACAATTAAATAGACGGCTGATATGAAGTACTTACTTTCCATTTTTCTTTTGACAATTTTGTTTGTTCGCGTTCAAGCTCAAGAATTTGATGAATTTAAAGGGTTAGAATTTTCCAAACTATATGGAATTGGAGATTTGCATTTAGATCAAGTTAAATCGAAAAGAAGACAAGGAGGATACCGCCGATTGGTTGACTCTAGCGCTTATCAGGAATATCAACTAATGCGATTTCTGATTTCTGAAAGGGAAGTAAGTCAAATTTTCATCGAACTACCAGTAAATTATCAATTGTATTTGGATAGGTTTTTTGCTTCAGGAGACTTGGGCGAGCTAAAGCTCAGTTTTCCTGATAATGGTGGACATGCACAATTAAAGCTTTCATATTTAAGGAAACTAAAAGATGAATTCCCAAAGCTTGAGGTTTATTGTTCTGAGTCTGGGGATATGAATCCAAGTTTGTATTACCTGAACAATTTGTTTTTCGAAGTATCTAATCAAATTTTTGGTAATGATACAGCGCGATTAGATATTTTCATGGATAGTGAATTGGCATACTTTTTACAGAATCAGTATGAACGACAGCTAGGCCCCGTCTACGAAGTCACTAATAATGGTGTGTTGGATGGATTACTATATGAGTTAATTGAAATCCGCTTTTCTACAACTATTCCGGACAGAAAACGAGTCCTGAATTTAAGTCGTGATTGGTTAGAATATCTTAAGTCTGATTCCTCTGCGGCTATATACTTTAATAATTCAGATCATCTTCAAGAGCTAATTTTTTGGTTTCTCAAAGGAGCTTCGCTGAAAGATAGGCAATATCAAAAAAAACGAGATGAACATATATCTGATTTCATCAATCTAAAAAGTAACGATCCTAGGAAGTCAGCGATTTTATTATTTGGCAACTCACATTTGTCTCCTTCCTGGCGTCAATCTAAAAATCTATTTTCAATATTTAATGAAAAAGGCGTACAACCTGTGATTATTGAGATTTATTACGCTGCATATCCGTATTCTTTTATTTCACCATCGAAAGTAAACCAAGCTCTTTCGGATGCTAGCAGTAAGAGCTTTGTGAAATTGGATGAACGGAATTGGATATTGTACCTTGATAATTGATTTTGTTCGCAAATATTGCTTTCAATACGTACAGCAAGGGGAGTTGGTCTGATTCATTTATCAATAAATTTGATCAAGTGTAAATTGTTACGCGCTGTTGTAATCACTTGCGTCGATTAATTTTGCGTTTGACTATGCCAGCAACCTCATCCACATGGAAACGGCCAATTTGACGGCTGTGAGCCAGCAAGTGAATTATGGCTATTATTTTGGGCAGCTCATGCAGATTGATTACCCCCAGAACCCGGAGAACAACGTTTCATACGCATATGGTGTATCTGGTAATGAAGCTGGGCGTATTTCTAAATCCCAAGATGCTTCTGGTGTGCATGCGTATGAATACGGCAACATGGGCGAATTGGTAAAGAAAATATCCACGGGAGTTGTTCCTGTTTCAGGTGGAGAAACCTACTCTTTTGCTACGCGCTGGGAGTACGATAGTTG
>JBDNIH010000294.1:0-1367 GCA_041688385.1 Bacteroidia bacterium | reverse complement strand
CGCCAATCGGTACGAACGAGTTGTAGGGTGGCAAAACGACAGACGATACTGTCGTCGAAACCAGCAAAATACATACGCACAAAACGAATCGATTTATAGTCAAGCACATTGCCTACCCGGCGGTCGGGTTTCTGCACTGGTATGCGGAACTGGTACCAGTTGATGGTGGCGCTGCTCCGGTTACGTAACTGCACGGTAGATTCGTAGACATCGGTGATGTAATTCCGGCCAATCACCATGTCGCCAGGGCGCAGACTTACGCGGTATTCAAAGTAATCCTCCGACTGCGACAGTGTATTGTCGAGATTGATGTCTTCGTTGTTGGGCAAGTTGGTGGCCGAGGTGGGATAAGATTCCGCTGATTGTTGGTCGGTAGGCGAGTTGCCTTGTTGACCATTAAACAATTTATACCGCTGCAACACATCCAGCTCCAGATCATCAAAGTCAGTACCCCGGAAGTGGTGGTAGTTGTCGCCAGCAGGATCTACCAAAGCGGACTGATACACGACAGAGCTTGTGCCATGTAAGGCGGCTATTCTGGCGAGATAATCTGCAAAAAACACCCGTTCTTGGGCATCGGTCAATCCATCCAAACCAACATCCTGGGTGGTACGTGAGGCCGGGTCGTTGTCGAAGGCATTCACCAGTGGCTGCAAACGTGGCACCAATCCCCAAGCGGTGGTATCTACTTGACCGGTACCATCGGAACGTGGGAAACCGTTCTCAAAAGATCGTCTACCGTCTTTGAGCAAATCTTCGGTGACGGTTCCCAGGTTAATAAACAAATCGCCCCCATTGTGATTGGGTTTGTAGATATAGGGGTCCATCAGCCAGAATTCGAGGAATTCGATGTTGGATGCTTCGAAGTCGTTGGTCTCGATTTTCCGCATCATACCCCCCCAGCGAGATGCCGGATCGATGAGTTTGCCCGTTGCGTCTACGCCTTTGCTGTATTGTGTTGGTTCAGCGTCGTAGTTATATACCCCTTTTTGGTCGGGATAATAGGCCAAGTCAAAGGTGGCAATATTGAGTGGTTGGTTGTTGGCGAGCTGTTTGTTCGGAAAAACCTCCTGCTCGAGCACCTGGCGCATATAGTGGTTCGACTTCATTTCATTGTCGTCGCGTATATGTACTGGTGTGATATTAGAATTACTAAAAAAGAGGGGGTCGATATTGTACCAACTTATCCTGGCACGGTTGAAGCCATTCGCCAGATTATTGCGTAAACCAGCTTCTGGGAAGGGTGCCGGGGTGCTGGCATGGTTCCACAAGCTGGGGCTGGTAATACTGATGCTATTTTCGGCAGCCTCGAAATCGTCGATATAAGAGATACCACCTGCGCCGATGGCCCTGGCATTGCCTGGTAT
>JBDNIH010000293.1:0-1298 GCA_041688385.1 Bacteroidia bacterium | reverse complement strand
GTAAACTGCTCGCTATTCTGCACATTTAAAGATGGCTGATAACCGATAGAAAGCTGCCCTTTTTCGCCTAGCGGTTCGGTGAACTGAATATTGGTGCTGTAGGTTCGGCCCTGACTGTTGTTTTCGCTGTTTTGGTCTAGCAGGGTAATGGTGTCGGTGAGGCCATACAAACGGTTCACAGCGTACAAATTGCCTGTGCCACTGCGGTCGTTGATGCCGTAGTTCAGGTTTACGCTCAGCGTACGGCCGGCTTTGCGCATGCGGTGACGCCACAATACTTCGGCAGTGCCGTTGAGGGCGAGTTGATCGCTTTGGGAATGGGTTAAGGTGGTGTTCAAAAGCTGCCCAAGGGGATCGGCATTGCTGCCGTTGAGTTGGTTGTCGCTTTTGTTTAGTTGCACATTAAAGCGCGGGGTAAAGACGATGGCGTTGCTAGAGTCGATTTGATACTCCATCCGCAGATTAAAGCGGTGGTTTTGGTTGAGGGCATTGCTGAGGTTGCCTTCGGTATAGGTGGGGCCGAGGCCGTCGGTCTGGTAAAACTGACGGTTCAGGTATTGGTCGGTGGTGTTGTCGGTGATATTGAGGAAATAACTACCGCTGATTTTGACTTTTTTACCCCATGTATCGGAATAATTAAGGCCAAGGGCATGGGTTTGATTGATACCGGCTTGCTGCCCGACCATAAAATTGTTGCTACTGCTTCCGCCGCCTGGCCGGCCTCCGCCGCCGCGCATGCCACCCCGACCACCGCTGTTGCCGGCCGATAGTCCGAGTAAATCCTGGCTCGAAAAGTTGAGTTGATTGGTATTGTTGCTCTGCGCCAGCAGCGTGATGCGGCGTTTTCCTTCGAAATTATTCAGATTTCCACCACTTTGGTAGCGCTGATTGGTACCGTACCCCGCATAAACACGACCAAAAACACCACTGTTTCGTCCATTTTTGGTGGTGATATTGATGGTTTTTTCGGTATTCCCGTCGTTAAATCCGGTGAACTGCGCCTGTTCGCTGAGCCGGTCGAAAATCTGCACTTTGTCGACAACCTCGGCAGGTAAATTCCGCAAAGCCAGGGTAGCGTCGTCACCAAAAAACTCTTGGCCATCTACCAGCACCCGGCGTACCTCTTCGCCCTGGGCTTTTACTGTTCCATTTTCGATGGTAATGCCGGGCATTTTGGCGACGAGCTGCTCGGCGTTGGCATCGCGGTTTACCTTAAACGCGTCGGCACGGATAGAAGTCGTATCGCCCTGCTGGCTTACCCTTTCCTGCACGCCTTCAATTTTTACTTCTTTTAGCAG
>JBDNIH010000061.1:0-10950 GCA_041688385.1 Bacteroidia bacterium | reverse complement strand
TACTCGACACCATGATTACGCTCTGGGACACTACTCAATCAAACATCATCTACTATGGTTTCAGAACAGCTCCGGGCAATTATATAGTCAAAGCTGAACTAAGTGCCGGCTCAGTAAATGCGGGCAATTATGTAGCCACCTCCTTCGCCAACGGCTGTTCGAACAGCATCAGTTTGTCGACCAGCATTGATGCCAACACGGGTAATTGTGATGCCGACTTTAGCCTATTGCGCTTTCAAGGCACCACGGTTGCGCAATTGGACACCACCAACATTCAAGTTGCCCGCCCCTTCACCTACCCTTGGCTAATCAATGGTGAGCCAACGCAAGTGCAGCAGCCGTTTCTTTTATTCGATTCGATTGCTTCGCCTGTTTTTCAGATCACGTTAATTGTAACCGGCAATGGCTGCGAGGTGCCTAAGACCAAAAATATCTCCCGAAATCCAGATGCATTCTGCACCTCGAACTTCCGTCTCACCAACAACAGCGCAAGCGACCCACTGCAATTGGGTAAGGTGCGCCTCGACTATGTAGCCAACAACAAAGACCGGTATAGCAGCAGTTTCGATAGCCAACCTGATTGGGCGAATTTTGAAATAGAAGCGATTTTGCCTTATCAAGTCGACCGTAACGGTTTACCAACCCGGCATATCACCGGCCAGCTCGATTGTCGGTTAAGTACCGAAGGCGGTGAGCAGTCGCTTGAATTGCGGCAAGCCCGCTTCCGATTAGCGTTACCCTATAAACCATAAAACAACAAAGCCGCTCGAAAGCGGCTTTGTTGTTAATCTCGAATGACGATGTACAAATCTTCGTCGTCTTTTTTCATTTTGTATTTCTCGCGGGCGAATTTTTCGAGCATTTCGGCATTGGTCATCAATTCCTCACGGTCTTTTTTCACCTGTCCGATTTGTTCCTGATAGAATTGTTTATTTTCTTCCAGTTCACTTAAACGCGCTTTGTAGCGATACTGTGTAATGAGGTCATGACTATCAAAAAAGGTCATCCACACCGCAAAAATAAGGAGGGTGAGTACATAGCGGTTTTTCAACCAAGGCCATACCTTTTTCAGACGTTCCATATTAGACATATTTAAAAGCTTTGCCCATAAACTGTGCGCTGTCGCCCAATTCCTCTTCGATACGAAGCAATTGGTTGTATTTCGCGATCCTGTCGGAACGGGAAGCCGAGCCGGTTTTAATCTGACCCGTACGTAGGGCAACCGCCAAATCCGCAATAGTTGTGTCTTCCGTTTCACCAGAGCGGTGACTCATAATACTAGTATACGACGACATATGCGCCGTTTGAACCGCATCAATGGTTTCGGTGAGCGACCCTATTTGATTCACTTTAACGAGTATTGAATTCGCAATTTTGTTTTCAATACCGCGGCGAAGGCGTTTTACGTTGGTCACGAACAAATCATCGCCAACCAATTGTACTTTACCGCCGATCGCTTGGGTTAGCGCTGCCCAGCCATCCCAGTCGTCTTCAGCCAAACCATCCTCTATGCTGATGATTGGATATTTTTTCACCCACTCTGCCCAGTAAGCTACCATTTCGGCCGAGGTCATTTGTTTGCCACTCGACTTTTTGAAGGTATACAAACCAGTCTTTTCATCGTAAAGCTCGGTTGTCGCTGCGTCCATGGCGATGTAGATATCTTCACCTGGCTTATAACCAGCAGCTTCGATGGCAGAAATCACAATTTCGATGGCTTCTTCGTTCGATTTGATGTTGGGTGCAAAACCACCTTCGTCACCAACGTTAGTTGAAAGCCCTTTTTTCTTTAAAACCGTTTTCAGGTGATGAAAAATCTCGGTACCCCAGCGCAAAGATTCACTAAAGCTGGTCGCACCAACAGGCATCACCATAAACTCTTGGAAATCGATGCTGTTATCGGCATGCGAACCTCCGTTAAGGATGTTCATCATGGGAATAGGCAACAGATTGGCATTCAAACCACCCACATAGCGGTACAACGGCATATTACATGAAGCAGCACCCGCACGGGCAGCCGCCAGCGATACCCCTAAGATGGCATTAGCTCCCAAGTTCGATTTGTTAGCGGTTCCATCGAGCGCAATCATCACCTCGTCGAGGCCCTGTTGATCGTATACATCCATGCCAACCAACTCTTCGCAAATGATTTCATTTACGTGGTCGATAGCCTTGATAACACCCTTGCCGAGATAAAGGGTTTCGTCACCGTCACGCAGTTCTACAGCTTCGTGTATGCCTGTGGAGGCCCCAGAGGGAACAGCAGCACGGCCGGTATAGCCATCGGAAGTGATTACATCTACCTCGATGGTAGGATTGCCGCGTGAATCCAGAATCTGGCGGGCAAAAATATCTTCAATTACTGGCATAGAGCTTTTGTTAATTCAAGTTAGCAATAAAATCGTCGAATAAATATCGGGAATCATACGGACCAGGACAGGCTTCAGGGTGGTATTGTACTGAAAATGCCTTTTTATTTTTGATGCGTATTCCTTCGATGGTGTCGTCGTTCAGATTAATGTGCGTAATCTCCACCATAGGATTGGCTTTTACACTCTCTGGATCAACGCCAAAACCGTGGTTTTGTGCGGTGATTTCCGATTTACCGGTGACCACATTTTTTACTGGGTGATTGATGCCTCTGTGACCGTGGTGCATTTTAAAGGTCTTCACGCCTACCGCAGAGGCCAATAACTGATGTCCAAGACAAATACCAAAAATATTCATATTTGCTTCGAGCATCTGTTTTACAACAGCAATCTGATTGTACATCACGCCAGGATCTCCGGGGCCATTCGATAACATCACACCATGCGGTTGAAAAGCTTGCACATCAGCAAGACTGGCGTCGTGTGGGAATACCCGCAATTGACAGTCGCGACTTAAGAGCGAACGTATAATATTCTCCTTAGCGCCATAATCCATCACCGCCACTTTGTATTTAGCATCTGCCTCACCTAAATCGTAGGCAATTTTGGTTGACACCTTAGAAGCCAACTCCAATCCTTCCATCGAGGGTACCTGTTTAAGCTGAGCACTTAAAGCGGCTACATCTAAATTTTCAGAGGAGATAATGGCATTCATCGCGCCTTTTGAACGGATGTGACGGACTAAAGCCCGGGTGTCGATATCGGTAATGGCTACCAAACCATGGTCTATAAAATAGTCTTGAATGTTCTGATCGGCCGACTTGCGCGAAAAGGCAATATTAAAATTGCGGCATATAAGTCCGGCGATTTGTATGCTTTTAGACTCCGACTCATCGTGCTGAATACCGTAATTTCCAATATGCACATTGGTCGCAATGAGTATCTGACCAAAATAAGAAGGATCTGTGAATACTTCCTGGTAACCAGTCATGCCGGTATTGAAGCAAATTTCACCCCAGGTGGTTCCTATTTTACCGGCGGAAAAACCGTGAAAAAAAGTGCCGTCTTCTAACAGGATTATGGCCGGTACTTTTTCGAATAGTTTCATGCGAAAGGTTTTACAAATTTAACGTCAAAAACGGCGTTTTTCAAAGGTAATTCATCTGCGATTAATCCACAGTCGGTGGATAGCGTATTGGCAATACATAAAAAAGCCCCGTTCATCTTACAATGAACGGGGCTTACCATGAAAAAACAATGATTATACAGCTGCGGCTTCTTCAGCGCTATCGCTAGCAGCTTCCGTTTTTTTAGCAGCTTTTGGAGCTGTTTCTGTTTTTTTGGCACGTGAGCGACGGGCGTTTTTCGCCTTTTTCTCTTTGCCTTCGCCGAGTAACAACTCGTTGTAGTCTACCAGCTCGATCATACACATCTCGGCGGCGTCGCCTAAACGAAAACCGGTTTTGATGATGCGGGTATAACCACCCGGACGATCGGCTACTTTCACAGCGATATCGCCGAAAAGCATTTTTATTGATTCTTTATCTTGGAGATAAGAGAACACGGTACGACGCGAATGGGTATTGTCCTTCTTCGATTTGGTGATGATGGGTTCGATGAACCTACGCAACGCCTTGGCTTTCGCCACTGTGGTGTTGATACGTTTCTTTTCGATCAACGAGTTTGCCATGTTTTGCAACATAGCCTCGCGATGTGGGGCAGTTCTGCCTAAGTGATTGAATGTTTTGCCGTGACGCATAATACTTACTCCTCGTCAAGTTTATATTTGGTGATTTCCATGCCGAAAGTCAGGCCTTTTTCACGGACCAGTTCTTCCAACTCTGTCAGCGACTTCTTACCGAAGTTGCGGAATTTCAACAGATCAGCGATATCGTATTTTACGAGGTCACCTAGGGTTTTGATTTCTGCAGCTTTGAGGCAGTTGTACGCACGTACGCTCAGGTCCAAATCGCTCAAAGGCGTTTTGAGGATTTTACGCATGTGCAAGATGTTCTCATCTACTTCGCTAGCTACATCTTTTGGTTTCGACTCGAGGGTGATCGACTCATCGGAGAACAGCATAAAGTGCTGAATCAAAATTTTAGCTGCTTCTTTCAAAGCTTCTTCCGGATGGATAGAACCGTCTGTTTTGATATCTATGATGAGCTTCTCGTAGTCGGTTTTTTGCTCTACGCGGGTATTTTCAATGGCATACTTTACGTTTTTGATAGGCGTAAAGATGGAATCGATAGGAATAACGCCGATCAAAGAGTCGACTACCTTATTCTCTTCGGCAGGAACGTAACCGCGACCCTTTTCCAAAGTGAGTTCAATTTCGAAATTTACCGATGTTTCCATGTGGGCAATAACGAGCTCGGGGTTCAGGATGGAGAAATTGGAAGAAAACTTCTCAATATCACCGGCCACGAAAGTGTCCTTGCCTTTTACAGTGATGTAGATTTTCTCTGCATCTGCTGTGTCAAACTTCTTTTTGAATCTCACCTGCTTGAGGTTGAGCACAACTTCCACTACATCTTCCACAACACCTTTGATGGTCTGGAATTCGTGGTCAACACCCGGAATACGGATGCTGGTGATGGCGTAACCTTCCAGCGAAGAGAGCAGAATCCTGCGAAGCGCGTTACCAATAGTAACACCAAATCCGGGCTCCAAAGGCTTAAACTCGAAGCTTCCTTCGAAGTCGTTTGCCTTCTGCATCACTACTTTGTCTGGCTTCTGAAATGCTAGGATCGACATGTATAGATAGAATATTAAGTTAAAAAAATTACTTGGAGTACAATTCAACGATCAGCTGTTCCTTGATGTTCTCAGGAATCTGGTCGCGCATCGGGAAATCGATGAACTTGCCTTCCATTTTGTCTTTGTCCCATTCCAACCAAGAGAATTTCGACATGGTCTTTCCGCTCAACGCTTCTGTGATCACTTCGAGGCTCTTTGATTTTTCACGTACACCGATAACATCACCGGCACGCAACTCATAAGAAGGAATATTAACGAGACTACCGTTCACGGTGATGTGACGGTGACCGACCAACTGACGTGCACCTGAACGTGTAGGTGCAATACCCAAACGGTAAACGGTGTTGTCGAGACGGGCCTCGAGGAATTTTAAGAGGTTCTCACCAGTAGTGCCACGCTTGCGCTGTGCACGATCGAAAGTTTTCGCAAACTGACGCTCGAGTACACCATACGTGTATTTCGCTTTTTGCTTCTCCATCAATTGGATGGCGTATTCCGATTTTTTCGGAGCACGACGTGAAGCACCATGCTGACCGGGAGGATAATTTTTGCGGGTCAACGCTTTATCCGGACCGAAAATCGCTTCCTTAAACTTACGGGCGATTTTGCTTTTGGGACCTGTATATCTTGCCATTGTTCTATTACTTAATAATTAAACACGACGACGTTTCGGAGGGCGACAACCGTTGTGCGGCACCGGTGTAACGTCGGTGATGGTGGATATCTCAATACCCAATCCTGCGAGGGTACGGATAGCAGACTCACGTCCGGCACCCGGTCCTTTTACGAATACTTCAGCGCGACGGAATCCCAGGTCGTAGGCAACTTTGCCACAGTCCTGAGCCGCTACCAAAGCAGCATAAGGGGTGTTTTTCTTCGAACCACGGAATCCAGCCTTACCGGCAGAAGCCCAGGAGATAACCTGACCCTCATTATTCGTGATAGAGATAATGATGTTGTTGAAGGTCGAGCTGATGTGGACCTGACCTGTGGCCTCCACTTTCACTACCCGCTTCTTGACGACTTTCGTATTCTTAGCCATTACTATCGTTTATTACTTGGTAGCTTTTTTCTTGTTTGCTACGGTCTTACGTTTTCCTTTACGGGTACGAGCGTTATTCTTCGTACGCTGGCCTCTCACGGGCATGCCTTTCCGGTGACGGAGACCGCGGTAACAACCAATGTCCATCAAACGTTTGATGCTCAGTTGTACCTCGGAACGAAGTTCACCCTCAGTTTTGATCTCTTCTGAGATGACTTTACGGATGGCGGTCAATTGATCGTCATTCCATTCGTTCACCTTCACGTTGAGGTCAATTTCACAACGCTCGAGTATCGTACGGGCTCTTGAACGACCTATACCGAAGATATAAGTCAGGCCGATTTCGCCTCTTTTGTTTTTAGGTAAGTCTACCCCTGCAATCCTTGCCATGGCTTATCCTTGTCTTTGTTTGTACTTAGGGTTCTTTTTGTTGATCACGTACAATTTGCCGTTTCTACGGACAATCTTGCAGTCAACGCTACGCTTCTTAATGGATGTTTTAACCTTCATGGTCTTAGTATCTATAACAAATTCTTCCTTTGGTCAAATCGTAAGGCGACATCTCTACTTGAACCCGGTCTCCTGGGAGTATCTTGATGTAGTTCATCCGCATTTTACCCGAGATATGGGCGATAATTTGGTGACCGTTTTCAAGCTCTACCCTGAACATTGCGTTCGATAAGGCCTCGAGTATGGTGCCGTCTTGTTTTATTGATGATTGTTTTGCCATATAGTTTAAATGTACTAAACAGTTGCACCTGCTGCGTTCCGGCCTTTGATACGTCCGGTCTTCATCAATCCGTCGTAATGACGCATCAACAAATGACTTTCGATCTGCTGGAGAGTATCTAATATGACACCTACCATGATCAACAACGAGGTGCCACCATAAAACTGGGCAAATTGAGAGTTCACACCAGCTATTGTCGCAATAGCGGGGAGTATGGCCACAATGGCCAGGAAGATAGAGCCAGGGAGTGTAATGCGTGCTAACACATCATCCAAGAACTCAGCGGTTTTACGACCGGGTTTAACACCGGGAATGAAAGCACCGTTACGCTTCAGGTCTTCCGACATCTGATTGCTATTCACCGACAACGACGTATAGAAGTAAGTGAAAACAATGATGAGCAACGCCAAAGTAAGGTTGTAAGTTACAGAGGTGAAGTCGACAAAAGCCGAAACTACACCCTGACTAAAGTCACTCTCAGGGAAAAACTGTGCTACCGTTGCAGGCAGGAACATGATGGCTTGAGCAAAGATGATTGGCATTACACCAGCGGCATTCACCTTGATAGGAATGTACTGACGGGTGCCACCATACATGCGGTTACCCACAACACGTTTGGCTACTTGAATCGGAATTTTACGTGTGCCTTGCACCAATAAGATAGTTCCAGCAACGATGGCTACCAACATGGCTATCTCTACAAGGAAAGGTACCAATCCACCACCACCTGCACCGATACGGAACTGCAATTCAGCGCCGAGGGATACAGGGAGGCGAGCAATGATACCCACCATGATGATCAAAGAAATACCGTTACCTAAGCCACGGTCGGTGATTTTTTCACCCAACCACATCACAAACATGGTTCCTGCTGTGAGTACAGTTACGGTAGACAGTACAAAAGAAAGATCCAAAGAATCGCCTGTGCGCAAGATAATCGCTGGCAGGAATTGTGCTTTAAGGTTAATCAAAAAGCCAATAGCCTGTGCACCAGTGATGACGATGGTCAGGTAACGTGTGATCTGATTGATTTTGTTACGGCCGCTTTCACCTTCTTTCATCATCTTTTGGAAGGTAGGGACTACCATACCCAAAAGTTGTACTACAATCGATGCCGAGATATACGGCATGATACCGAGGGCAAATACCGAGGCACGGGAGAAGGCCCCACCAGCGAAAAGGTCGATAAGACCCGTCAGACCTGATGGTCCACCGCTAGGCGTGAGATTCTCTAACACCACAGGATCTATTCCCGGGAGTACAACATAGGAACCCAAACGATAGATGAGCAGCAAACCGAGGGTCATCAAGATCCTTGATTTAAGCTCTTCAATCTTGAAGATGTTCCTGATTGTATTGATGAAGTTCTTCATGTATTAAGCGATAACTTCCGCTGTTCCGCCAGCGGCTTCGATTTGGGCTTTAGCTGTAGCACTGAATTTGTGAGCTTTTACGTTCACTTTAGATTTCAGTTCACCACGACCGAGGATTTTAACCAATTTTTTGGCACTACCGATGAGACCATGCTCTGCCAAAAAGGCAGGGGTGATATCAACTGCGGTAAAACGTTCAACCAAGGCTTGTAATACATCAAGGTTTACCCCATTGTACTCAATACGGTTGTTGTTTTTGAAACCAAACTTAGGTACGCGTAATTTCAAAGGCATTTGACCACCTTCAAAACCAGGCTTGCTGGAATAACCGGTACGTGCTTGAGCACCTTTATGACCTTTGGTAGAAGTACCACCACGACCTGATCCCTGTCCGCGACCAATACGTTTGCGGGTTTTAATGCTGCCCGCTGCGGGTTTTAAATTACTGAGTTCCATGCTTAGATTTCCTCTACTTTAATCAGGTGACTCACTTTCATGAGCATACCAGCGATTTGCGGTGTGATTTCGTGTTCAACACTGGCATGCGGGTGACGCAGACCAAGTGCTATCAAAGTACGCTTCTGACGCAAGGTGCGACCGATGCCACTTTTGGTTTGTGTGATTTTCAAACGAGCCATCTGCTTATCCGTTAAATACTTTACTCATTTTAACCTGACGCTGTTCGGCCACGGTGTGCGGATCACGCAATTGTGCCAGGGCATTGATGGTTGCTTTTACCACGTTGTGTGGATTTGAAGAACCTTTCGACTTGGCCAATACGTCGGTAATACCAGCGCTCTCCAACACGGCACGCATAGCACCACCGGCGATAACCCCGGTACCGTGCGAAGCCGGCTTGATGAAAACGCGACCACCGCCGAACTTGCCATTCGACTCATGAGGAACCGTACCTTTCATCAAAGGCACTTTGATTAGCGATTTTTTCGCATCATCAATACCCTTTGCGATGGCTTCGGATACTTCCTTGGCTTTGCCGAGGCCGTAACCTACGATACCGTTCTCATCACCCACTACCACAATGGCAGAGAAGCTGAAAGTACGACCACCTTTGGTCACTTTGGCTACGCGTTGTACGCTAACGAGGCGATCTTTCAATTCGATCTCGCTTGCTTTTACTCTTTTTATGTTCGATGTAGACATATCTCTTTAAGCTTAGAAATTTAAGCCACCCTCACGGGCACCTTCTGCGAGCGCTTTCACGCGTCCATGGTACAAATAACCGTTACGGTCAAACACTACCTTCGTAATGCCGGCAGCAACCGCTTTCGCAGCGAGTGCTTTACCTACCATAAGTGAGGAAGACGTTTTGTCTCCTGAATTACCAGCGATATCCTTCTCGGTAGAAGAAGCAGCACACAGCGTGATGCCTGCTACATCGTCGATAATTTGGGCATATATCTCTTTGTTGCTGCGGTAGACCGACAAACGCGGACGTTCAGCAACTCCAGCAACACGCTTGCGAATACCTCTTCTAATACGTGTTCTACGATCAATTTTCTGATTAGCCATTGCTCAAGCTTATTTTTTAGAGGCTGATTTACCTGCTTTTCTACGAAGAACCTCACCCACAAAACGAATACCTTTTCCTTTGTAAGGCTCAGGCTTACGTAAGCCACGAATCTTGGCAGCTACCTGCCCGATTAGTTCCTTATCGTTGCTGTGTAATGTAATTATGGGGTTCTTACCTTTTAACGTTTCAGTTTTCAGTGATACCTCTGCAGGCACTTCAATCACAATTTCATGCGAGTAGCCTAAAGAAAGCTCCAGCAACTGACCGTTGGCGTTGGCACGATAACCTACACCTACTAATTCTTGCTGAAGCGTATAACCTTCGGTCACACCGATAACCATATTCTGGATAAGCGAACGGTACAAACCATGCAAAGCACGGTGACGCTTGCTTTCCGTAGGACGGATTACAGTGAGGATGTTCTCGTCAATAGCTACTTTCATATCTGTATCTACTGGACGATAGAGTTCGCCTTTTGGGCCTTTAACGGTTACGACATTCTTCTCAGATACCGACACAGATACACCGGCTGGTAGAGAAATCGGGAGTTTACCAATACGTGACATGTTTTCCTCCTGAATTAAGATACGTAACACAATACTTCACCACCTACATTCAGCTGACGTGCTTCTTTGTCGGTCATGATACCTTTAGACGTAGATACAATGGCGATACCCAACCCATTGATCACACGTGGCAACTCGCCTACTCCTGCATACTTACGTAAGCCTGGACGGCTGACGCGCTGTAAGCTACGGATAACCGGCTCGTTGGTTCCCTGGATATATTTCAGGGCAATTTTGATGGTACCTTGCGGGCCATCTGCTTCGAACTTATAATTGGCGATATAGCCTTTGTCGAAGAGCACTTTCGTTAACTCTTTCTTCATGTTCGAAGCGGGGATCTCTACCACACGATGGCGCGCCTTCATGGCGTTTCGTAAGCGGGTGAGATAGTCTGCTATCGGGTCAGTCATTACTAAAACTTTATACTATTAATTACCAGCTTCCTTTGGTTATACCCGGAATCTTGCCCTCGCTGGCCATTTTGCGGAACAGAACCCGGCTGATGCCGAACTGACGCATATAACCACGTGGACGACCAGTGAGTTTGCAACGGCTGTGCAAACGAACGGGTGAAGCGTT
>JBDNIH010000292.1:0-3053 GCA_041688385.1 Bacteroidia bacterium | reverse complement strand
ACTCAGCGTTGAATTTGCAACGGCAGTTCATCCAACTGCTATTATAAGCAATTCGGCTGAAATAGGGCCGGGTAGTGTGGTGATGGCGATGGCTGTAGTTAACCCTTATGTGCAGATTGGCAAGCATGTTATTATCAATACAGCAGCTACTGTGGATCACGAATGCGAGCTGGGGGATTATGTGCATATTTCTCCCAACGCCACCTTAGCAGGTCGCGTAAAAGTAGGGGAATGCACACATATAGGTGCCGGATCGGTGGTTATTCAAGGAATTCGGATCGGCAAGGGATGTGTAGTTGGTGCGGGAGCTGTTGTTATCCGCGATGTTCCCGATAATGCTATAGTGGTTGGAAATCCTGCTAAGCTATTGCGTTATCGTACACCCGTTTAGTGAACTTCATATTTATTTTAAATAGCGCTGCTATTTTTAAGAGTCCTAAATAAAAAGGAAAATATTTTGCCAAAAAACATCCTGATTACAAGTGCTGGAAGAAGAGTGTCTTTAGTAAAGGCCTTTCAACAATCGCTATTGAGCAGTCTGCACCAAGCCGAGGTTTATACCTCAGATTTAAACCCTTCACTTTCGCCTGCCTGTCAGTTTAGTCAGAAGAAGTTTTATTTACCTCATGTAAATGAAGGGCATTATCTAAATGAATTACTAAGTTTATGTAAAGCAGAAGGAATTGCGTTGGTCATTCCGACACTCGACACTGAATTAATGGTGTTTGCCAAGGCAAAAGCTGTTTTCGCTAAGGAAGGTATAAATCTGCTGGTATCGGATGAATCTTTTATCACCCGTTGCCGGGATAAATGGCAAACACATTTGCTTTTTCAGAAATACGGAATAGCAATTCCCCTGCAGTACGATAGACGAAACATTAAATTTCCTGCTTTTGCCAAACCTTTTGATGGGAGTATGAGCAAGGATATCTGGATATTGCCATCGGCAGCACACCTGGCTCCCGCTTTGTTGCAGGATGAGCGGCTGATGTTCATGGAGTACCTTGATCCATTAGAATACGAGGAATATACCGTTGATGCTTACTATGACAATTGGCATAACTTAAAATGTATGGTGCCACGTTTGAGAATGGAAATTAGAGGGGGTGAAATCAGCAAGGGTATAACCAAGCGGGGGTATTTATATGAATATTTGTTTAGAAAGCTCAACTACATGGAAGGTGCCCGTGGTTGTATCACCATGCAGTTTTTTAATCATCGATCCCAAAAAAGAATACTGGGCATCGAAATTAATCCGCGTTTTGGAGGAGGATACCCGCTTTCCTATGCGAGTGGGGCAGATTTCCCGACTTTCTTAATTGAAGAATATTTGAAACAAAATGAAGTTGCCATTTTTGACAATTGGAAAGCCAATCAGCTGATGTTACGCTATGATGCAGAAGTATTCGCAATAGGTCATGTCGACTAGTTCAAGACAGGTATTTGTATTTGACTTAGATGATACGCTTTACAGTGAGCGCAGCTTTGTAGTGTCGGGTATTCAATTTGTCTGTTCATTCATGTCGGCCCATTTCGGCCACCCGGATGATTTCCCAAAGCCTTCAGAAGTAGTTAAACAGAAAAACTGGATTGAATATCTACTCCAATACGCTGTCATTTCTGAAAAGTTGAGCAGGCAGGATTTATTACAACTTTATCATAATCATAAACCGAGTATTACTCTTTTTCCTGATGCGGATCGATTTTTAAAAAAAATAGCATCCGAAGGACATGCTCTGGCATTGATTACAGATGGTCGGTCACTCACTCAGCGGAATAAAATCGAAGCTTTAGGGTTAAATACTACTTTCGAAAAGATAGTTATTTCGGAGGAAATAGGTAGTGAAAAGCCAGATATCCGAAATTTTGAAGAAATAGTTGCCCATTTTCCTAGGTCGAATTTTTGTTTTTTTGGTGATAATCCACTTAAAGACTTTGTTGGTCCTAAAATATTGGGTTGGAAAACAGTAGGGATGCGGAATCGAGGTGGCAATATTCATCCTAAAAGTGTTCAGTTGCCGTTTTCTTATCAACCAGACAATTGGATAATAGATTTTGATACGTACAAGTGAAATAACAACAAAAGTCAAAGAGGTATGGCAGCAATTTCGGCCGGCCATCCTGTTTGTTCTTACGTTTATCGTCATATACGGTGGAAGTACTGTGTTTTATGCAGTATATCTGAATAGTTTGAAGAATGAGGTTGATGTATTTACAACAGCTACCTCAAATCAAGCGAAATCTTTACTGGAGTATTTTGGTTATGAAGCCAGTTTACAGTTTTATCCAGATAAGAATTCTGTTACCATCTATTTAAAAAATAATCCTGCCGTCCAAGTTATTGAGGGCTGTAATGGCTTTACAGTTTTATTACTTTTTGTCTCCTTTCTATTTGCATACAGAAGTAGACTCAAACTTTATTTGTGGTATATCCCCTTAACAGTGCCTTTGTTGTGGGGAGTGAATGTACTTCGGGTGTATTGGTTGGCTATAGTAATCAATGAAAATGGCAGGGAAGTGTTTGCCTGGCAGAAGTCGGTATTTACCGCATCCATTTATCTCGTTATACTGTTATTTTGGATGCTTTGGATTAAACTAGCCTCCTCCAAAAAGGCAGAATGAGGTATCTGTTAATTTTCTTGTGTGTTGGCGTCTTGTTTATAAGTTATCATTACAAGACTGAAAACTATACTGCTTTTCTGACAGAAAAAGCCTGGAAACTTAGTTTAGATGGTCAACCGTTAGAGAGTAACTGGGCATTTGTATTGAATAGGCTGATGCGATTTTTGCTGAATGATTTTGTCACTATTGCATTAATTCAATTATTATTTCAAAAGTTGGCTTATACCAAATTTGCTTTTGGTGTTATGTTATTCAGTTTGCTGGTCTTACTGCCGATATTTTTTTTGGCCAATGCATTGTCATGGCCAGGTACATTTGTTTCAATGCTACATCGCTTAACGATGAATCCTGTTTTACTCATGTTGCTTATTCCGGCATTTTATTTTCAAGTGAAAAAAGATGGAGAGGTGGGAAGTTAGAAGGTGGAAGTT
>JBDNIH010000291.1:0-1900 GCA_041688385.1 Bacteroidia bacterium | reverse complement strand
CCGTGACTTGTTCCCATCCCGCACCACGACAGCCGCGGTCATTGAGTACTTCCGTCAAGTCGGCTTTACTTCTCTCGGAGAAGCAACGACCGTCGGTGGTTCACGTAGTGCGGTACCGTCGAATGCCGCAGCGGCAGTCGCTCAGCGGACAGCCGATGACTCGGCCTTCGCCGCGAAACCAACATCTGGATTCCAGTTTGTTGGTGAGCAAGCAGCAGTTCGCACCCTCGCGCACTGGGAAGCTGCACACAGAAACGTTCTCGCCGATGAGCCGCAGTTGCGCTCAATCATCGACAACGAGCTCATGTACGGTCTTCGTTTGCTCGAAGACAACCAAATTCTGAACGGCAACGGCTCGGGCGAAAACCTGCGCGGTGTCCTTCAGACACCAGGTATCCAGACCTACAATTGGAATGCGGGCCTAAACGCGCCAGTACCCGACACCATGGCTGACGCAATCCGTCGTGCCGCTACACTCGCGTACCTTGCGTACTACGAGCCAACGGGCGTCGTTCTTCACCCAAGCGATTGGGAAGATATCGAGTTGACCAAGGATTCACAGGGCCAGTACCTCATTGCGGTTTCGGTCGCGATGGGTGGCGAGCCAAGAGTGTGGAGAATGCCAATTGTCGACACGCCAGCAATTGCCGCAGGGACATGCCTCGTAGGCGCGTTCGGTACGGGCGCACAGTTGTACGACCGTGAGCAGGCATCCATCCGCATCAGCGAGCAGCACAGCGACTTCTTCGTGAGAAACGCAGTTGTGATTCTCGCCGAGCAGAGACTGGCACTTGCTGTCAAGCGTCCAGAAGCGTTCGTAAAGGTTAGCTTCCTCGACGGCCCACCTGTCTGATAACAGTCAGTAGGACGGCCCCCCCGGCCTGGTTGAAAAACCAGATTCGGGGGGCCTTCCTTTTTATACGCCGTATCCGTGAGAGGCTAGAGCAACTTCAATAACGACAGGTGAGGACGATGGATATAACTGACGATACTTTGTTAAACGAATTGATGGTTATTGAGTCGCTTCTATCTGCCCCGGCGGACCAACCATCTGAAATCAAATCGGACACGGATGTCAACCAAAATCATTCCGAGGATTCGGAGCCAGACAGTGAAGTGCCGTCCTATGGCGAATATCACGAATACAAGGTGATGGGCGAAGGAACCCCCGATGCGGAAAAAATGAGACGGAAAGGTTCTTTTTTAACTAAGACTTTCTCTAATCCGGCAGAACCGATGGTCGACGAGAACAACAGGGCAACGCGTTTGGCACTCTCGGCCTCAGCGTGGGGAGAGCGCGTGCCGGGGAATGCCAGCGACGCAGAACAGCTCGCCATAAAGGGGCATAGATTGCTAGAACAATACGGGAGCGTTTAAGCAATCTATTTATCGGGCGTTCACGCGCTCCGATTCGAAGCGATTATACTGTTCCCTCATCCGCATGTTGCCGTCGGACTGACGGCCATCGTAGCGGTCGATTGACCTGAGCAGGAGCGTGTGTAGAAGGAATATGGCCGTGCCGGATACTATTAGGAAAATTATCATTTCGTCAGTTTAGCTGGTTATTCGTAAAACAGATGGCGCGTCACCATGTATCCAGAAAAAAGATACATTCCATCGCGAACACAGATAGATAACGATGTATAGTGGCTAAATGAAACGTTTAGCGAGACTCACCGGCATGTCGATATTGTTCGTTTCGTCGACACTTATTGGCGTTGCGGTATTTTATAAGACGGCAATTACGAATATGGTAAAAACTCGCAACCACAAGGATATGTGGGAATAGCATGAAGGAGCCGGATGTGTTTTTTGACCCGGATAATCCGGACGTCACCCCAATCGACCTAGAGGGCCTTACGGATGTCGCAACGCTGAAAATCCCGCCGACGAGTTCGTT
>JBDNIH010000060.1:0-9640 GCA_041688385.1 Bacteroidia bacterium | reverse complement strand
TTGAAAATTGCTAACAAAGCCAATACATACCCGCCTTGTTTTGCAAAGTATTTTATCTTTCCGCGTCATTTAGACAGCAGACGTTCACCCGACGCTGTATTACATATTCACTTTGCGAAAATGAAGCAAGGCCTTCTATTACTAAGCGGTAGGCAGTAGAAATACTTAAAAAGTAATCTCAGATATTCTCTGCGCCAAAGCGTGAGCCCAAACGCTGCACTATCCACGTCTCCGCATTCTCAAAAACCCTGCATACCCCGCGCCGCTGCGTGCCTTCCCAACATGCGCTTCTAAAACACCAACCTCGCCTGCATTTGCCCCGTGTGTATCGTCTTACTTGCCTCCGATTTTCGCCCATTATAACTTAAATTGAGCTGTAACTGACTCGCTAGCTTTCTAAAAACTGACACTCCCCACAACTGATTGCTCCCTGGTTGCAAACCTTGTAAAATTTCAAACGCTGCCGGCGTATTCGCATCCCCCCGAAAATTATTGCTTACCTGCGAAAAACTCAGCTGTACACTGCTGCTGCCCGCCAAATTATAGTTCAACTCTGCACTTAGATCATTTATACTCGCCTTTTCTACCAAAAGACCAGGTAATTCCAGCCCCAACAAATTCTGTTTATCTCGGTAACTATACATCAAACTCACCCGTAAACGCGCCGTTGCAGTCCAATTCAAACGAGGCTGCAATTCCCACTGCGCAATGCGATAATTTCGCCTAAAAAACAAATCCGCCTCCTGTACCCTTTCTCCCTGGGTAAGCTGCGCTTCCGCATTTAGGTCTTTCAGTAGATTTAACCGCAATTTCATTTGTCGGTCGTATTGTTGTCTGGTTTCAAAGCCCCCCGATAGCAGATTTTTCTGTATGCTCCGTTGGTAACCAAAATCTATCCCGAAATTTGGATTGTTACGGTTAAAAAAAAGTGTGTTTCGTATGCTCCCTTGGGTGCTCACCAAACTTGAATCAAAGAGGTTTAAATCGAATGGATTCAAAAACCGTAGCCCATTGTTCCCTTGATTTTTACGTTCTAAAGCTATCGCACTCAAATTGGACCACCGTGCCCAGAAGGTCTTTTTGTTCGTAAATAAACGTGCAGGATTAATATTCAAGGTTTGGTTAAACCGGTTGCCAAAAGTGGGGACAAAACTATTTCCAGGTATAAATATTTTGATAAAGTTGGCCTGATCGCTAAAAATGGACTGTTCAAACTCATCCAACTCTTGGATACCATTGCTGTTGTAATCGTTCCAGCTGTAGTTTCCCTGACCAGCGGGCACCTCTAAAAAAGCAATTTCACGCCGTAATTCTTGTCCTTGACTAAAGGCATAAAAGGTCTGAGCGATGATTAGTTCTTTCCAGAAACGACCGCTGTATTCCAATTGCCCGAGATAGTTGTTTTCGCGTCCTGCCGACTGATTGGGTGTAGAAAACAGTTGTAAATCGCGATAAGTCGCCGTTAGCTCGAATTGGTGGTCGTCGAATTGATTAATTGCGGTACTCACTGTGTAATTGTGACCGGTTTGGGTCGCCAATAGATTCTGACTAAACGGTAAAAAATCGTGGCGGTAATTGTACTTAAGCTGCCACTGGTTGATACGTTTATTGCTGCTCCCGCCGTATACTTCGATGATATCGAATCGGAAGCTATTGGCCGATAAACTATCGCCGGCCAATACTCTCTGGCGATTATTTTCTTGTTCAAAGCGTATTCCTGCTTCATATTTCGTCCAAAAACGCTGATAAGCCAGTACACTGCGCAAATAATCGCCACTAAAATTAGTTGCCCTACTGCGTAATAAATCGGCCGAAGCCTCTACTTTATGACCAGATTGAAGGTATTTCCCTTCTACGCGCTGCCGCAAACCTTGCTGTGCTCCTGTCCTAAGTTCGTTGATTGAATACCGTAGAGCACTGCTGTCATTGAATCGAACACCGGCATAAACACCGCGTAGATGTTCCTCCTGTTCGCTAAAAATGCGGTTTAAATTCCAATCACGAGCAAACTCCATATTCCTATACGGCTGAATAGTTCGGAACCGAGCATCTAGGTATTCATACTGCATACCCGCTTCCACAGTTGCTTTGGGAAAATGTTCCCAGCCAAGGGGTTGTTTGTGGTCGATTTTTAATTTACCCGCTTTACCCTGTTGATTCGCACTATTGGCATCCGAAAAACGATTGAGGTCCTGGCGGCTCAATGCCAACTCGGTTTCATAACGCGTATAAGCCGACAATCGTCCTTGCGCCCCAAGTGTGGTCATACTACGTTTGTTGGGCGCTATAAGCCGAGTAACAGGCGCATAGCTACCTAAATGTAGTGTATCTGATCCGCTTACTGTTGGAGCAATCCACTCGTATACCCTACCGTTAGCGGTACCCTGTGCCTGGCGGTAATCTCCCTTGCCTTGCCCCACAAAACTAAATCGGACTTCGTAAATAGCGCTATCCGAATTAGTAGAGTACACATAAACTGGTGCAAACCCAAGGCTGTCGATTTGTTTGTAATTGATACGCTCAACACTATAACCGGCTGAACTCACACCCGGATAAAAGGCACTGCCCACTGAGTCTCCTAGTCCTGCCAGAAATCGTTTTTGGTCATCATCTAGTTCCTGAAACAAGGGCTGGTTACTGGCATCTTGCTCTTGGTAGCTATTGAGTGTAAACCGATGATTTTTGCGCTGTAAATTGAGGTTGTAGAATAAAATAGAGCGCACATAGGCTTGGTTGGCATATTCAAACTCAACTATAATCCTACTCTGATTGGTGATGAGCCGGTTAGGCGTAAAAGTCAAATCAGCCGTATTATAGTCGATAATATAATCGTACTGTTCGCCCCTTTTCAGCAGTACCCCGTCGATATATACCCGCTCCGAGCCAGCTAAGACTACAACAAAACCGCTGTTTTCTTCACCTTGGAGTCTATATGGCCCCTGATTTCCTTCTCTACCCAAAAAAACATTCCTTCCAAACTGACCCCTTGCCGCCGAAAAGTTTACACTTTGGGTAATGGTGTCGCCTCTCTTTCGGTACAATAAGTTGTCGCTTTTAACCCCCTTTACGTTTTTGAAAGAATTCAAGAAGTAGGCCTGTGGCCGATTGAGATCGTAGTCACCCACGATCAGACTGTTGTCTTGGTTACGAATCTGTACAAAAACCCGGTCAAAATCTTGCAGTTGTTGGGTAAATCCGTCGGGTTGAAAGGGCAAGTTATCGTCGGTGACCGATGCAAGGAGTTCCACATCATTGGTAATTTTGCCTCTGAGTTGCAAATTGAAGCCTGAGTTAAGCACTACATTCTGGTTATTGCCCACAGACAAAGCCCGCGAAATGCTACCGTTTTTTTCCAAACTTCCCAAACCCAGCCAATCTTCGGCGGTTTCTGGGATTCTTTCAGGGCGATAAGGATTTTGCCGAGCTTGCTCTAGGCTGCTATTTAAGGTAATGTCCTTGTTAAAGCGTGGTCGTAATATATCTAAGGCCAGTACCCGGTAACTCACCATAATAGTATCATCTATAGCCTTATTAAATACCAATAAACTATTAGCGTAATCAACAGTATAGTCCGTTTTTTCTTGAAGTAATCCTGTCAGCGTTTGTAATCGCACACTACCAGGTAGAAGCGGCAAACTATCAATTCGGATACTATCACTACTTGCTAGTAGCTTTTGAAGTCGAAGGCCACTATTGGTCTGTGCCTGTACAGTCGACCAAAAACTGAGCACTACCCATAAACTGCCGTAAAGCAGATATTTCATGTAGTGGGCGTATAAATTTTAAAGCGTACGTAAAAGCGGGTGCCTTGGTTATAAGCAGTTTCGAAGCCTATTTCTGCCTCGTTCTGTTCTACTATTTTTTTGACAATGGCCAATCCAAGCCCCATACCCGATGATTTAGTCGTGAAATTCGGCTGGAAAATTTTCTGCTGGTCTTCCCGTGCTATCCCGCTACCGTTATCAAGCACATCAACGGTATAATGAGTAGAATCCTTATACAGTCGAATGATTATTTCAGGAGTCTTATCTTCCGAAACAGCCTGAATGCCATTTTTTACTAGATTTTGAAATACCCGTTGAATTTGTTGAGCATCACCATAAACCATACAGACTTCTTCGCCGCTGCGGTTATCAAGGACAATATTGGATTGTGTATTATATAAACCGGCTACTTGCTCTAGGTTGGATAACAGGTCGAAAGCGGCTTTCTCTCCCACTGTAACTTGCGCAAAAGAACTGAATTCGGAAGCTACAGCTGCTAAAACATCTATTTGCTCCAAAACCAATCCAGATTCTTTGACATAATGCTGATCAAATCGTTCTCGGTTTTCTGTCCAGTCGCGCCGTAACCGCTGTAATTTTAGCTTCATTGGGGTGAGCGGGTTGCGTATCTCATGTGCGATTTGCCGGGCCATTTCTCGCCAAGCCGATTCTCGTTCGGATCGTGCCAATAGTTGGGCATTGTCTTCGAGCTGTTTCAACATTTGATTGTAAGAGCTAATCATTGCACCAATCTCATCTTGTCGCTTCCAGTCGGGCATGCGGGTTTGTTCGCCTTCTTTGGTCCGCCGAATCACTTGTGTCAGCAAACGCAAAGGTGAAGTAATCCGTTCTGAGAGCCACAACGCTAGTATTCCGGCAAACAGGAGGATGATAAAATATAAACTTACTAGGTTACCGAGGAAGGCATTCAAATCGTCGCGTAACTCCTGCTCTGCCGAAAACGACGGCATGTTTAGCAGGCCTACTACCACATTGTTTTTATCCCTTAAGGGCACATAAGCAGAGATAAAGCTGAAATCACCGACTTTTTCTTCTTGAATATGTACCGTCTTCCGGTCACTGCCAATCGCTTGAAAGGCCTGTGGATTCATGAGCTCGCTCACCAAACGGCGTTCAAACAATTTATTTTGGGAGCTGTATAACAAACGACCTCCTAGATCAAAAATGCTGAAGTCCGACGCAAAAGTGGAGGCTGCCTGATTCAACGCCAAACGTTTATTGTCGCTCAGCTCGGTATCTGCCTGAAAATCTCGGGTGGTCAGCTCTACGGCCTGAGCCACGTCTTGCAAACGATTGGCCACAACTTCTACCTTATTGCTCCTGTTTTTGACGATGGTATATGTAATGGTGATGTAACCAATCACCATCATAATCACTACCACCGAACCCAGTAAGGCAATTTCAATCCGGTTTCGATAGGAAAGCCGGAAACTATCGGTCGGTCGGATGACAAACTGAAACAGCCCTTTTAAAACAAACAAAAACACCACACAAAAGAGGTATAAAGCAACAGAAACAGAGAAAAACTCAAAAAAACCACCCGCGGTAAAACTCACCACAATAGTATTAAGCTCATCTGGCCGGTAGATAAAGTGCCAGAAATCATCGGATGTAATGAGATTAAACTCTCCTGAATTCGCTTGCCAACGTTCATCAATCAGTGTATACGGAAATTTGCCGCCCTGTTGAATCAAGCGGTTGTTTTCGTAAAATGCAAACGAGCGGGCGCCCAGTTGAGGTAGCTCTCCCCCATCGCCTGCCAACAAAAGTGAGGGAAAAGGACTTTCGGCTTTAATAGACTTCTGCAGTAACCGAACCACCAACGTATCCACGTGGGAAGCGTCGGATACATAAGGAATACGTATGCTATAACCTAAGCGGGCATTTACACGGAATTGTTTGATTAAGCCAAAGCGATTGAGCTGCAACTGTTCTTCGAGCTCCTCACTTAGATTGCCTCGCGTTTCATCTGCACCGCGACTGTATTGTAGATCGTAGAGGCTGTACCGGTCAAGATAACCTTGCAAATACTGATAAACAATCCGATTCCGGAAGTTGGCATCTGGCTCGAAACGTTTCTGCGTATAGGTTTTAATCAAATCATCCTGCTGCAATTGTGGTATCAGATCCAGCAACATATACACCGCAACCCTATCGTCGGGTGCGTAAATTTTACGCGCCAGCGTTCGTGCCTTTTCCGTTTGTTTACGCAAAAGAGCTTCGCTGATTTGAAAACCAACGAATGTACACCAACACAAGAGCAAAAGTTGACCAAGCCGTGCTCGCGTTATTAAACGACTTCTGAACACAAACAATAAAAGCAAAAGAATAAACCAGAGATAGCTGTATTGCTTCAACCAAATAATCTCGCCCGTAAAGCTGAACACAAACCAGATCAGCCCAATGGTTGCCGTATACAAGAGCACCAGTCGGCTTGCCGACATCTGCCAAAGTATGTATTTCGACAAAAAATAAAAGGTCGCGACGTTCACGAAAATGAACAAGATGTACAGCAGAACGGCCAGGTAGGTGTACAAATTGAAGTCAAAAAACTGATCGAGACCGATGGGAATGTCGCTACTGAAGACTAAATCACGGCAAATTAACAAGCTGACCATAAAAAAGAGCACCGTCAGCAAAGTAAAAAGCAGTTGAACAGGCCACCAGCTAAATTTGGATTGAAGCGAAGTGAAAACCTTATCGTAAACTACCCTATAACGCAATAAATAGGCAATAACCATGAGGATTACCCCCAGATGTAATACCAAATCACCTAATGACGGCAACAACCAATGCGAAGCAAAAATCTGAGGGTCGAACAATTCAACCGCTTGTAAACCTGTTTTATCTCGGAAACGAAAAAGTAAAAAGCGGATAACGCCCAATACAAGCACAAACTCTAACAAACCGCGATAAGGTCTATTGCGTACTTGTTGCTCGTCTATTTTGATGAAAAAAAGTAAAATGGCAAAAAAAATGGCCAATAAAAAGGCGATGCCACTGTCATATTCATGACTCGTCAACAATAAAGTCCGCTGACCACTATTCAAGGCAATCGTAAATAATACCAGGCCATCGGGTCCCCTCACCTGTTGCCCAGCCCTTTTTGCACCCAACATCCGGATATCGGAAATACCATCAAAATGCAAAGCGAATTCGTTGCGGAGATATTTGTTTTCAATCGAATAACGATCGCGTATCGGCAATAAATAATGTCCACTAACGGTATCGTTGACGACGACATATTTATTGTAAAACACGCCGTTACTTAACTCGACCAGACCATTTTTTTTAGACAATTCATTTAGCTCACCTTGACCAATGCGGTTTGTGCTCCAAAAAATCACTTGTTTTTCCTGTACGAGCATCCAAGCACCTACAAGAGGATGGTTCTTACAGAAATCCAATTGTGCGCTGAAGTCAACCGGGTTCAATTGACTTTTCGTATAATCGGAATACCACACCTCGAATGCTTGATCACCTTCACGTACATACCGTTCGAATCGTGCGGCGGCATCGCTTAAGTAAGCACTGCTTTGTTGTTTGAGCGTGAGCTGCGAAAAAATGCCCCAGCCCAATGCGCTCAGAAAAAGAACCCAAAGGCCGTATTCGATATGTTTTCGACTAATCAACCTCAGAAGTATAAATCCTGCGTCAAGTAGTTGCTCACATAGTCATCTATACCCTCTTCTAAGCTGTGCCATCTACCACCGTATCCAGCAGCCAATAATTTAGTCATACGGGCTTCAGTGAAATATTGATAGGTCTCGCGTATATCCAATGGCGTGTCTACAAATCGGATATCAGCAGGTTTTTCCAAGCTTTTGAATACTTGTTCACTTAAATCAAGGAAAGTACGGGCTTGCCCGCTTCCAAGATTGAATAAACCACTGACTTGGCGGTGGTTCATCAGCCACATACAAACAGCAATAACATCTTTTACATATACGAAGTCACGCAATTGTTCGCCATCCTTGTATTCAGGGCGATGTGAGCGAAACAACTGCATATGACCCTTTTGGGCAATTTGTTTATAGGCATGGTAAACTACCGAGGCCATCCGCCCTTTATGGTATTCGTTAGGGCCATATACATTAAAAAACTTGAGCCCTGCCCATTGAAAAGGCTTTTGATCCTGTGCTAACGCCCATATGTCAAAAGCATGTTTAGAGTCGCCGTAGGGATTTAATGGTTTTAGATTGGGTAATAAAGCAATGTCGTCGTCGAAGCCAAATGCACCATCACCATAGGTCGCCGCCGAAGAGGCATAGGTAATTGGCAAGCCATACGCTACACATTTCAACCACAACGCCTTGCTATATTCTAGATTTAAGCGGGTATGTATGCTTACGTCAAATTCTGTCGTATCGGTACGGGCGCCGAGATGAAAAATATATTGAATGGAGGCCTGTTCTTGATCAATCCAATCCATTAATTGATCGCGGTTGACCAAGGCAGAATACCTTTTTTGAAGATAATTGTCTTCCTTTTCAGGCCGGCTAAAATCATCAACCAATACCAAATCATAATAGCCAGCCTGGTTTAGGGCTGCCACGAGACAACTCCCAATAAAACCGGCCGCACCAGTAATCACAATCATAAGATGGGCTTAAAAGATCAATATTAGCAATTTTAGCGCTCATATCGACGAGTGAAGCGCTGAACTGGCTGACTTCATCCGTAAAACAAGGCTAGAAAATGCGTGACAGACGGTAGAATAACATTAAAAGCAGGTGCTTAGCTTGCCGATTGTAAAACTCCTAGGAAAAAGCTACTCTTAATTGTGTTGCTCAGTTGTCTCAGCTTTTTTGTTGGTGCACAAATACATGACAGTTTATTAGAACGCATTGCTGTCACCAACGACACCACCCAGATTGAAGCCCTAGTCAGTTTGAGTCAGTTGTATAGTCACGAGAAACCCGACAGTTCCCTTCTTCTTGCCCGGCAAGCGGTGAACATTGCCAGCAAGCAGTCGAATCTGTTTTGGCAGGCAAGAGCACATGCCATGTTGGGTTTACAATTCAAACGTCAAAAAGCCTTCATTCAAGCCAATATGCACTGTAGTTTGGCAAAAACCAAGTGGCAAACTGTAGGTGATAACGCCCGAGTAGCGACCATGCAGGCGAATATCGGCACAGTTTATAAAAATAGTGGACAGTACGATTCTTCCTTATTCTCACATTTAGAGGCATTCACCCTGCGTGAAAGGTCTGGTACAGCTGCCGAAATTGCCAATTTGCAATCGAGTATAGCCTCACGCTATTATGAATTAAAAGGCTATTCTGAAGCCCTTCTACAACAAAAAACGGCCTTGTTGAATGACCAAAAAATAGGTGATGTACCTCATATCGCCTCGCTATACAGCAATATGGATTTGATTTATTATCAAATTGAAAATTATAAACAGGCAATCGACTGCTTTGAACAGGCCTAAAAGAGCTACACTAAAATTAAAGACAAAGCAGGTCTTGCCTTCATTTACAATAACGGGGCATTGGTCTACCAGAAATTAAAGCAGTTCGACAAGGCTATTCAATTGTACGAAGCAAGTCTAGAAATTTAAACCAACGACAACTGGGGTGTCATTCGAACTTTATCCAATTTAGGGAGCACCTATTTCGGTAAGCAAAACTATATCTCGGCTATCAACTACCTTGAAAATCCCAAAATGAAAGCACCAGGTCAAAATTACCGGGTGGCAATGAAGGAAATATATGATCTACTTGCCAACAGTTACGAAGCTCAGCATCAATTCAAAACTGCCTCAATCTACCGCAATGGACAGGTTCTTCTCTCCGATTCACTTTTAAACGAGAGCATGACTGAATAAATGACTGAAATGCAAACGCGTTTTG
>JBDNIH010000059.1:0-1338 GCA_041688385.1 Bacteroidia bacterium | reverse complement strand
CCGGCGCCATCGTTGGCATACGGAATACCCATCCAACCGGTAAAACTATTGAAAAAACGGATGGTGTTAAAGTCCTTTTCCAGCGTAGTATCAATACCACTGGTAAACTGTATGGTTTGGTCGAAGGCGTAATCGAATGTTGTGCCGGCCACGGTGCGGAGGTATTCTACGCCCAAGCCATAATCGCTACTGAGGCCATATGAAATTACCTTCAACCTACCTTTTCCGGCGCGTAAAATACGCTTGGCGCTGTAGTACAATTCAAATTGATGGGACAATACCACATCGTTGTAGTCAAAGTTGCCTTCATTAGGCCAACCTTCGTCGAACAACACATAATGATTGCCGAAATAGGGAAGTTTTAAACTGAATGCCAATAAATCATCGTTCGGGAAATCGTCCCAGTTGTCGGGTATGCTGTCACCGTCGGTATCGGTAGCGGTGTCCCACGCCAAAGCTGCTACAGAGTCGAGGTTAAAATTGATGGTCGTATTATCTGTTGGGAAACTAATTTCCTGGCCTGTTACCGGACTTTTCACCTTAAGGGCAACTGTTTCGGCATTAACACGCACATTAAATACGGCCCTGCCTTCGCGGATCAACTGCCGGTCGATGCGGCGGTTCTGGTTGTCGAGCAAGTCAAAAACCTGACCGTTGCCCCCGCTCATGTTCACGGAAATGACCAAATTACGTATTTGCGACCAGGTAAAACTCTGCGGCACAGACATATCCTCAAACCTACGCTCGGCTACAGGTGGGTCGGGTTTACAAGCCACCAGCAGCAATAGCAGGCTAGCGGCAAACAAAGGAAGTTGGATGAAACCGGAATGAAGTTTTGACATGTATCTTTAACGCAGTTCAACAAAAATACCACAAAATAAAGGGACTTATACAGGCTTCAAAGACAATTAACGTCTGGCTGATGTTCTTTATTTGGGAAAACGGATTCAAACTTGGAAAACACCCTCCCTTGGCAGCGAAAATAAAAACCAGTTTTGTTTGTCAGCAATGTGGGAGCCAGTCGCCGAAATGGATTGGCAAATGCCCCGCTTGCGACGCTTGGAACACCTATGTGGAAGAAATCATCGACAGTCCAGCGAAAAGTGACCAACGTACCTTCAGCGGTTCGGCCTTTAAACACAGCGCGAAAGCCGTGCTATTGTCGGAGGTTGCCGAACAGCGCGGCGAACGTTGGCTGTGCCCCGATGCGGAGCTCAACCGCGTTTTAGGCGGCGGTATCGTGCCCGGCTCACTGGTTTTGTTGGGAGGCGAACCGGGTATCGGCAAATCTACCTTGCTACTGCAGCTGGCTTTGCAGCTCAAAGACTTTAGGGTACT
>JBDNIH010000290.1:0-4823 GCA_041688385.1 Bacteroidia bacterium | reverse complement strand
TGTGCGAAATGGAAACCGATAAGGCCACCATGGAGCTCAATGCCGAACAAGCTGGCTTACTCAAAATTATTGCCCCCGAAGGTGCCACGCTGGCTATTGGCGATATTGTTTGTTCGCTCGATACCAGTGCCGTTCCTAGCGCAGCTCCGGCGGCAGCTCCGGCAGCAGCCCCTGCACCCGAAACAGTGCAAGCAGCAGCCACTCCTGCAGCATCAACACAGAATTACGCCACTGGGCATCCTTCACCAGCTGCGGCCAAAATATTAGCCGAAAAGGGCATTGAAGCAAGTGCTGTAAGCGGTAGCGGCAAAGATGGCCGTATTACCAAAGAAGATGCACTACAAGCACAGCTTGCCGTGCCAAAGGCTGCAGCTACACCAGCTGCACCAAATGCGCCAGTAAGCGAAGTATCAGCAAAGGGCGAGCGCAACCAACGCCGGGAACGAATGAGTCAGTTGCGGAAAACAGTGGCTCGCCGTTTAGTTGCTGTAAAAAATGAAACCGCCATGCTCACCACCTTTAATGAGGTGAATATGGGTCCATTGATGGAGTTGAGAGGTCGTTACAAAGAAAAATTCAAAGATAAATATGGTGTCAACCTCGGCTTCATGTCGTTTTTCACCCGTGCCGTTTGCCTGGCTCTACAAGAATTCCCAGGTGTAAATGCCATGATAGATGGTGATGAGGTGGTTTATAACGACTTCTGCGACATCAGCATAGCTGTTTCCGCCCCACGCGGATTGGTCGTACCTGTGGTACGCAATGCCGAGTCGATGGGCCTCCATGAAATAGAAGCCGAAATTGGTCGCCTAGCAAAAAAAGCCCGCGAAAATAGTCTTACGCTCGACGAAATGACGGGCGGTACTTTTACCATCACCAATGGCGGTGTTTTTGGATCCATGATGAGTACACCCATCATTAATGCACCACAGTCGGCCATCTTAGGCATGCACAACATTGTGGAGCGCCCAATCGCCCTGAACGGTGAAGTGGTTATTCGTCCCATAATGTATATCGCGCTAAGCTACGACCACCGGATTGTCGACGGTAAAGAGTCGGTAAGCTTCTTGGTACGTGTCAAAGAATTTCTCGAAGATCCAGCACGAATGCTGTTAGGGATATAGTATAAAATGCCCCGTAAAAAAAAGGCCTAGTCATATACTAGGCCTTTTTTTGTGCAATGATGGTAGCTATAATCAGTACTAAAAATTAAAACTCAACGAACCTCTTGAGATGGGGCTTTGCCGAAGAATTTTTTGAAGGAATAGGAAAAATAGGAAAGGCTGTTAAATCCAGTGGCTTTAGCTATATCCGACAAACTCCCTGTTTTCTTTTCTATCATTTTACGCGCTTTTTCAAGGCGGTATTCCCGAATGAGCTGGTTCAGATTTTTATTGATGGTGCTTTTGAGTTTGCGCTGAATGGTCGATTTACTGATACCCATTTCGTGGGCTATCAAGTCAACGGATAAATTATAGTCGCTCATGTGAACTTCAATAATTTGAATGATACGTTTTACCATCACTTCATTACGGGAATCTAATTCAATATCACCCGGACTCGTGAGTGTTTTTTGAATGATTTTCCGCTGTTTTTCAATGAGGTTATGCGAACGAATCAGCAGTTCATCGGCACTAAATGGTTTCCCAATGTAGTCGTCAGCACCCATCTGTAAGCCGTGAATACGGGCGTCGACCATAGTTTTGGCTGTAAGCAGGATGATCGGCGTAAGTTCGGTGCTCGGATTTTTGCGTAAGCGACCCAACATTTCAAAACCATCACTCTCCGGCATAATCACATCGGAGATGATGAGATCGGGTTTAAAATGTAAGGCAGCGGCATAGCCACTTTGCCCATTTTCGGCACCCAATACTTCGTAAGACTGGCTTTCGAATAATTCCATGATGTTTTCGCGTAAATCACGCTCGTCTTCAACAATTAGTATTCTGCTCATAGATTTAGTTCAATAGTAAAGACCGTTTTTTTACCTGGAACGGAACTCATCCAGATTTTACCATGGTGAAGCTCAACAAACTCCTTCGAAATAACCAGTCCAAGTCCGGTGCCTTGAAATTCAGTGGTATTTGAGCCGCGGTAGAATGACTCAAAAATGCGATTTTTTTCATTCTTTGGTATGCCTATACCATAATCAGTTATAGCAAGCTGTACTTTATTTTTTAAGTAGTTGAGTGCAATATGTGGGGCGGCTTTGCCTTGCGAAAATTTAAGCGCATTCGATATTAGATTGGACAAGGCATGACGCATCAACTGTTGATCTATAAAAATAGGCCTAGGGAAGCCACGAAAGCTGAATTCAGGTAAACGTGGGTCTTTGCCTTGACTGAAACTGTCTTCAATCAGCTCATTTACCAAGTCGATTATATCGGTTTTCTCAAGTTTGAGGCGCGTACTTCCACCTTCGAGTTTTCCGAGCACGAGTATATCATTCATCAAATCTGTCACCTTTTTGATCTCGTTGCGAATGCGACTGAAATGTTTAGTGGTTTTAATGTTTTCGACAAGCACTTGTTGGCCAAAATAGTGTTGTAATAGATCTAAGCTCGACTGAATAGTGGCCAAAGGTGTGCGAAATTCATGGGAAGCCATCACGATAAAGCGAGCCTTCAAGTCCCGCAACTCCTTTTCTTTTTCTAGGGCATACCGAATATCCTCTTCGGCTTTTTTCCGTTCCGTAATATTACGGGTGGAGACCTGAATGGCTATCATCCTGCCTTCTGGATTAAACACATATTTGGTGAGCGACTCAACCCATACATAATGGCCTTGCGCATGCCGCAGTCGGTAGTTGATAATGATACTTTGTTCGCCTGCCTTCAGTTTTTCGATGGCATTCGTGCGTATGTGATCAACATCATCGGGGTGAAAATAATAATAGGGGTCGTTCGAAGGTAGGTTTAGCGGACAATACCCGAGCCACTCTTCTAAGGAACTGGATACAAAGGTGATTTTACCTTCGAAGTCGTGCTGGGTTACCAAATCAGTCATATTTTCAGAAATCAGCCGGTACTTGGCTTCACTCTCTATGAGCAGGAACTCCGCTTCTCGCCTACTTTGGATGTTGGTTATGGTGCCGTTATAGCCGATAGGTGTGCCATTTTTATCGCGCACTTTATTGCCCTCCATTAACACCCACACTGTTTTGCCGTCTTTTTTACGGTAACGAAATTCCTGAGAAACGCTACTTACGTCCTCCTGCATTATGCGGTTATGAACGGCAGGCACTATCATTTCATCGTCGGCAGCAACGAAGCTACCGCCTCTTTTTCCGATGGATTCTGCTATCGTATAGCCGGTTAGTTTTTCCCAGGCTTGATTCAAAAAGGTAAATTGTCCTTGGATGTCGCTTTCGAAAACTACGTCATTCAAACTGTTTACTAGTTCCCTGTACTGACGTTCGTTTTCGGCCAGGAGTGTTTCGTGTACACGTCTTTCCGTGATGTCGGAGTCGGAGCCCCCTACGCGAATGGCTACGCCGTTTTGGTCCCATTCGGCAGCAGATCGACTGAAAACCCACAAATAGTGCCCTTTAACATGGCGTATTCGGTATTCCATGTCCAAGGTTCCTTGTCCGCTTTGGAGATATTTTTCTAACCGTAGCTCTACCATGGCTCGATCTTCAGGGTGGATGAGCTCCATATATTCTTCAGACGATAGGCCCTTTTCTCTGAATAGGGGATGGCCAAAGGTTGCCTGCCATTGGTCGCTTATAAATGTCTCCCTTGTCCGCAAGTCCATCTCCCAAATACCTGCCTGTGATCCTCTCAGGGCCAATTCGTATTTGGCATTTTTTTCCTTAAGGGCATACTCCAGCGCTTCACGTTGCAAATAAGAGCCAATTGAACTGGCGAGGGTGGCCAGCGTGTTTACTTCGGTTTCCGACCAAAACCTTTCGTCTGTACAGTCATCGTAGCCAATAAATCCCCACAATTCCGTCCCTCTGAAAATGGGTAGAAAAAGGTAGCTGAGAATATCCTGCGCCTCCATTATTTGACGATGCAAGTCGGGGCTGTTTTTGACCAGTGCACTATAGGGTTGGTTGCTGTAGAGGTTTTCGTAAAGGCCGGGTAAAAGGTCGAAATCGACCGACTGAAGCATGGGGTTCTCGATTTGCTGGCTAATGCCGACTTGTACCCACTCAGATTCCTGCTTTAAAAAGGGTTTGTTTTCGAGATGAAATAAACGGAAGATGTAACAACGGTCCACTTGCGTGGCGTTTCCAATTTCGCATACCAGTTGATGGAGAACATCATTTATGGGGCCCGTTTTTAATAATATTGCCGAAGAACGCGCCACGCCTTCCAAAAGACGCTGGTAATTGATTTGTTCAGGGCGTGTGAGTAACATAATGTATAGATAGCACTTTCGACAAGGTAAGATAAAGCTTTTCTCAGCGCTTCGACAAGGGTTAGCTTCCCCTTTTTGCTTAAAATCTGCTATTTTTGCATTCAAATAAATATGCTCATGTCGAATTTTGATGTTGCCGTGATTGGTTCCGGCCCTGGAGGTTATGTTGCAGCCATACGTTGTGCCCAACTGGGCTTAAAAACGGCCATCATTGAAAAATATCCTACCCTGGGTGGCACATGCCTTAATGTGGGTTGTATCCCTTCTAAAGCCCTACTTGATTCATCGGAACATTACCACAACGCCGCACATACTTTCAAAACACACGGCATCGATTTAAGCGGACTCAAAGTAAATCTGCCCCAAATGATTGCCCGTAAAAATGACGTGGTGAAACAAAATGTGGATGGTGTCGCCTTCCTCATGAAAAAGAATAAAATCACTGTTTTTGAAGGTCA
>JBDNIH010000289.1:0-14883 GCA_041688385.1 Bacteroidia bacterium | reverse complement strand
GATGCAAAATGAGGAAATGTCGAAAGCAGTTATGACTTTTTGAAGGTAAAAAAGCAACCGGTTCCCGGTCGACTTTGGTCTAACTTAACTGAAGAACAAAAGCAGGAAGTTTTACTCGCTTGCGATGAATCGGAAGATGAAAGTAATTTAATTGACTGGGTAAAGGCATTTCAATGGACTAAATGATAGCCATTGTGAAAATGTGAACTAACCTGGTTTCGGAAATTATGATTTATTCCTTACGTAGTGTAATCTAAATTAAGGTGTGCAAATCCTGTGAATGACCAGAGGACAACCGCGAATGCAGATGAGAGCAGTTTTTTCACAGTTAATTGGGTTTGAAATACCAATGAAACATTAAAAGCATTCGTGTAATGTTAAATTCAATTTGTGTTGGGTCAAGAAGTAGCTCAGGCTGCTCCCATCGCACCGTTGTGTTTAAATTAGGAATATTCCTTTAAGTATGCGTTATGTTGTTTATCCCTCAAATATTCACATTCACCGAAAGTATATTCGAGAAGAAGGTGCGGCTGCGTTCGCCCACATTGGTGATGGCGTAGTCGATGCCGAAACGTTTGAACTGCAAGCCGAGCCCGAGATTAGGCTGTACGCTGGTTTTCTCCACGCCGCCAAAATCGATGGTGCGCTGGATATTGTTGATGCCGGTACGGAAATAGACGATACGGGCATAATTCACTTCCAGACTTAAACGAGGATCAAGACTGAATCGGCCCAGGTTGGCGATGTTGTTCCGAGGTCCATCGGTCAGCATCTCGAGGCTGAACTCGGGGCGAAGCTGAAAGTTATAGGGTAAATCGAACAGATAAGCTACACCAACCATGAGGCGGGGAAGTGTAATTTCAAGTGAATTTTGTGGCAGTTCGTTACCGGTTTCGCGGAAAACATCGGCGAACTCCGCGGTATTAAACGACCAAGCGTTAAAAGTAGACGTAATATCGCGGGCCATGATGCCAAGTTGCAATCGGTCCCAGTTGCGACTGATGCCGGCATCTAAACCAAAACCCCAGGCATCGGCAAAAGGACCAATGATGCGGCGGATCACCTTGGCATTGGCGCCGAGCTGCCAGCCGTTTTCAAGTTTATGGGCATAACTGAAGCCAAAGGCATAATCTGCCGCTGAAAACATTGAAATGTTGTTGTAGTTGATATTGCCGTTAGCGTCGTAAAGGTTGAGCGTATTTTGTATGTTATCAATACCAAGACGGATGAAACTCAAGCCAACAGCATTTCGCGCGTCGAGTTGATGGGTAACGGCTGCAAAATCGTAGTTGGCAATGCCTCCAAAGTAAGCAGCATGCATCAAACTTCCTTGCCAGCGGTGGTTATCCTGCAGTATGGCGGCCGGGTTCCAATAGGTGGCAGTGGCATCGGCTAATCCTGCCACGGTGCCGCTACCCAAAGCCATCGCACGTGCGCCTACACCTATGGCTAGGAAATCGTTGCTGTATTTAGGTGCCTGCGCCATAACCGTAAAGGCGGTGCAGACGAACAAAAAAGAGGCGGCTAAAAGCTTCATGCAGAGACTAAGAGGGCAATAATACGGGATATTAAACAACAGTCGGCCGGTTAAATTGTTGTCGACACAGTATTTTTGAGCCGAATGCCTAATTTTGCGGCTCAACGCAGCACAAAAATGAATTTAGTCGAAGAACTTCAATGGCGTGGCCTGCTCCACGACATTATGCCCGGTACCGAAGAACTACTCAGAAAAGAGCGGGTAAGCGGCTATATTGGCTTTGACCCAACGGCCGATTCTTTGCATATCGGCAATATGGTGCCGGTGATGTTGTTGATGCATTTGCAGCGTGCCGGCCACAACCCCATCGCCCTCATTGGCGGCGCAACCGGCATGGTAGGTGATCCATCGGGCAAAACTGCAGAACGCAATTTGCTCGATCTGGAAACACTACGACACAATCTGGCTTGCCAGGAAAAACAACTGCGTAAATTCCTCGATTTCGAAACCACCGTTAATCCAGCACGTATCGTGAACAATTACGACTGGTTTGAAGGACTTGGTTTTCTCGATTTTATCCGAGATGTAGGCAAACACATCAGCGTAAACTATATGATGGCCAAAGACTCGGTGAAAAACCGGCTCGAGCAAGGCATGTCCTTCACCGAATTCAGCTACCAGTTAATACAAGGGTACGATTTTGTGCATCTCTACCGCAGTTTGGGCGTACGCCTGCAAATGGGTGGCTCCGATCAGTGGGGAAATATTACCACCGGGACCGAACTCATTAGGCGTATGGAAGGGGGCGAAGCTTTTGCTATAACCGCACCTCTCGTTAAAAAGGCAGATGGCAGTAAATTTGGCAAGTCAGAGGGCGGCAATGTGTGGCTAGATCCAGCCAAAACATCTCCCTATAAATTTTACCAGTTTTGGCTGAATGTCAGTGACGAAGATGCCGGTCGTTATATCCGTATTTTTACCCTACTCGACCAATCCACCATCGAAAAACTGGAGGTCGAGCATGCCACGGCACCACATATGCGCAGCTTACAAAAAGCTTTGGCGGCCGACATTACCGAACGTGTACATAGCACATCCGATTTGGAGCAAGCCTTCGAGGCCTCTCAGATTCTATTTGGCCAAGGAACCACCGAAACTCTGATTCGGATGCAGGAAGAGACTTTTTTAAGCGTATTTGAAGGCATACCTCAACATCACGTTTCTAAGGAATTGTTAACGAAAGGTATTGACGCGGTGAGCCTACTTAGCGAAGCAAGTGGTGTTTTCCCATCTCGCAGCGAAGCACGAAAAATGATTCAAGGTGGTGGTACGAGTATCAATAAAGCCAAAATCACAGCCGAAAATCAGCTTTTTACCACCAGTGATTTGCTGAATGGCAAATATCTGCTCGCCCAAAAGGGTAAAAAGCAGTATTTCTTAATCCTTGTTTCCTAAGTAGACTGTCAAATAACTGCAATCTCCGCGCTCCTACCGCAAATAATAGCATTTCAAGTAATTGTCTTTGCGCGTAAACAATAGCGCCCCTTGTGAGAAAATAGATTAAAATTTGAGGAAAGGCCCCTCTCCTTTAAACTGCATAAGGCATACAACCGATTCAAATCTTATCTTGCAACACGTGAAGATGTTGAGCCTGGGAAAGAAACTTCTCAGTAAATAAACTAAATCAATCTGTCGCTGCCTTCAGCCAAGTTTATGAAAGCAGCCATCACCCCGAAACTATCCAAAGGGTAGTTTACGATATGGAAATTTGGCCTGAAAACCGTATTTCTGCTCTTCGGTTTCGTCCAAACTGCTATTTACCTATTTTCACCTCTACGGCAATGGTTAAAGAATTTTCGCTTTTTACCGACTACGACATCCACCTCTTCAGGGCTGGTAAACACACCCGTTTATACGAAAAAATGGGGGCACATCTGCGTGAGTTGGATGGTGAAAAGGGAGTTTATTTTGCTGTTTGGGCACCTAATGCTCGCCAGCTTGGTGTAGTAGGAGATTTTAACTTTTGGTCGCCAGGAGCCGATAATCTTCACTTGCGTAAAGATGGCTCTGGGATTTGGGAAGGATTTATTCCCCTCCTCGAGCAAGGTGTCAAATACAAATACCGCATTGAGTCCCATTCGGAGGGCGTACCCATGGAAAAAGGCGACCCTTTTGCTTTACTGTGGGAATGTCCACCCAAAACGGCCTCAGTGGTTTGGGAGAACAACTACAGCTGGAACGACAAGCCATGGATGAAAGGTCGGGCAAAAAAGCAGCAGCCAAACCAGCCATTTTCGATTTATGAAGTCCATTTGGGCTCTTGGCGGAGAAAATTGGAAGACGAAGGGCGCTCTTTTTTATATACTGAGTTGGCCGTTGAGTTAGTGGCTTATGTGCTAGAGATGGGCTATACCCACGTGGAATTGTTACCGGTGATGGAACATCCGTTTTTTGGGTCGTGGGGGTATCAGATTACTGGTTATTATGCGCCAAGTTCCCGTTTCGGAAGCCCGCAAGAATTTATGCAGCTTGTTGATGCTTTCCACGCTGCGGGCATAGGGGTAATACTCGACTGGGTACCTTCGCATTTCCCAAGCGATGGACATGGCTTAGCTTATTTCGACGGCACACATTTGTTTGAGCATGCCGATCCTAAAAAAGGGTATCATCCCGACTGGAAGAGCTATATTTTTAATTATGACCGACCTGAAGTCCGTTGCTTTTTGCTGAGCAATGCCGTTTTCTGGCTCGATAAATTCCATATTGATGGTTTACGGGTGGATGCCGTAGCATCGATACTGTATTTGGATTATTCGCGCGAGGAAGGCGAATGGATTCCCAATGAATTTGGCGGCAGGGAGAATTTGGGTGCTATCACCTTTTTGAAGGAGTTTAATGAGGTAGTATACAATGATTTTCCTGACGTCCAGACGATTGCTGAGGAATCTACTGCTTGGCCACTCGTTTCTCGTCCTACCAGCGATGGCGGTTTAGGATTTGGTCAGAAATGGATGATGGGCTGGATGCATGATACCCTGAAATACTTTAAGGAAGACCCCTTATATCGTCCTTTTCATCACGATAAAATCACCTTTAGTATCATGTATGCATTTAGTGAGAACTTTATGCTTCCGCTTTCGCACGATGAAGTAGTGCATGGCAAAGGGTCGCTCATCACCAAAATGCCCGGCGATGAATGGCAGAAATTTGCCAATCTCCGCTTGATGTTCGCTTATATGTACACCCATCCCGGCACCAAACTGCATTTTATGGGTGGCGAAGTGGCTCAGATTAGAGAATGGAACCACGACAGCAGTATCGACTGGCACTTGCTTGATTATCCATCCCATAAGGGCATGAATACTTTAGTACGCGATCTAAACGGGCTATACAAAAATCATAAAGCGCTGCACGAGCTGCAGTTTGATACCACTGGATTTGAATGGATTGACGGTTCCGACCGCACCAACAGTGTTATTGCATACATCCGAAAAGGCAAAGCCAAGTCAGATCAATTGGTGGTTATTGCCAATTTAACACCGGTAGTTCGCCACAATTACCGCATCGGCGTGCCATTGGAGGGTAGTTATGAGGTTGTTCTTAATAGCGACGATCAACAATATTGGGGTAGTGGTGTAAATGTCGACAACCCTGTATCGGAACCTTTGCGTTACCACTGGAAAGACAATTCAATCGTACTGACTCTGCCACCGTTGGCCTTGTTGGTGCTAAAACAGCGTGCTACGACAACTAAAAAATTGGCGGCAAAACCAAATAAAACAACCGGCAGTCGAACGCCGAAAGTTGAGGCCAAAATAAAAGCCGTTCCCAAGTCTACAGGCGATATAAAATCCGAGAACGCTGAACCTAAAGCCACTAAGGTGAGTGCAGCGCAAGCAGGGGCGTAAAAGCCTAAGCGGGCGCAAAAGTAGACGCAGTGATATAAATATTTTAGGTTTGCTGTTAAAGGAAGCAATTGTAAGATGAATACAGCAAAACGTTATATCTGCCTTCACGGGCATTTTTATCAGCCACCACGTGAAAATGCTTGGCTTGAAGAAATAGAATTACAAGAAACCGCCTTTCCTTTCCACGATTGGAATGAGCGCATAACGGCCGAATGTTATGGGCCCAACAGTGTGAGCAGGATGCTTAACAGCACTGGGCGTATTGTTGACATTGTAAATAATTACACTAAAATTAGCTTCAATTTCGGTCCTACGCTGTTGAGTTGGATGGAGGCCAAACAGCCTGATATTTATCAGGCCATCCTGGATGCCGATCGTGAAAGTTTGGTTTATCATCGAGGCCATGGTTCAGCCATTGCACAGGTTTATAACCACATCATTATGCCGTTGGCCAACCGCCGCGATAAAGAAACCCAGGTGTTGTGGGGTTTACGTGACTTCGAAAAGCGTTTTGGCCGCAAAGCCGAAGGAATGTGGCTGGCAGAAACGGCAGTAGATACAGAAACCCTTGAGCTACTAGCCGAAAACGAAATCTCCTTCACCATTTTGGCACCACGACAAGCGAAAGCCCTGCGTAAAGTAGGAGATCTGGCTTGGGAGGAGATCAACGAAAACACACTCAATACCCGTCAGCATTACCGCTGTATTTTGCCTTCAGGCAAGTCAATTGTCCTTTTTTTTTATCACGGACAGCTGGCCCAAGAGTTGGCTTTTGGTGGGCTTTTAAAAGATGGAAAAGCCATGGCAGATGCACTGCTATCGGCTTTTTCGCCCGACAATTCCGACAATCAATTGGTACATATCGCAACGGATGGGGAGACCTATGGTCATCACCATCGGTTTGGCGAGATGGCACTGACCTATTGTTTGCATCACATTGAGCGTCAAGGACTGGCAGAAATAACCAACTACGCCCGTTATGCTGCCGAAATCCCGACTGAATTCGAAGTTCAAATCCATGAAAACACTTCTTGGAGTTGTTATCATGGTGTAGAACGGTGGAAAGCCGATTGTGGCTGCAATACCGGCAAACCAGGCACCCAACAACAATGGCGTAAACCGCTGCGGGAAGCCCTCGACTGGCTTCGTGACCAGCTCACAGCGGAATACGAAAGTCAGATGGTAGTGTTTACGGCAGATTGCTGGAAAATTCGTAACGCTTACATCGACATTATCCTTGATCGCAGCCCTGCGCATGTAGATGCCTTTTTGAAAACCCATGTTCATTTTCAGCTTGAGCCCCAGCAACGCACCAAAGTACTGCGCCTACTCGAGATGATGCGACAATGTCAGCTGATGTATACCAGCTGTGGTTGGTTTTTTGATGAGATCTCCGGTATAGAAACGTTGCAGATTTTACAATATGCCAATCGTGGCATTCAGTTGGCCGAAACGGAATCGGATCTCAAGCTAGATGAAAGTTTCCGGAATTTGCTATCGAAAGCGCCCTCCAATGAATTGGCCTCCGGGGATGGTGCCAGGATCTACGTTGATACCATCGTACCCAGCCGACTTTCGCTCACGAAAGTAGGGATGCATTATGTGGTAAATGCGCTTTTCTCTGACAATCCGGAGCAATTGTATGTGAAGTCATTTGCATTCGAAAGTGATTTTTTTGAGCGAATGGAAGCGGGTTTGTACCGACTAGCCATAGGGCGAACGGTTATCCGGAGTAAAATTACCTGCTCAGAGAAGTATTTTTCATTTGCCGTAATATATCTTGGCCAGCACCATCTTATCGGTAATGCGGCTGATCAAATGAATGAGTCGAAATTTAACCGATTGTATGAAGCGTTACGTACCGCTTTCCATGAAAGTAATATGGCAGAGCTCATTCAGTTGATTTCGCAACATTTTGGGACTTCTTCTTTTTCTTTTTGGCAATTGTTTAAAGATGAGCAGAAAAATGTCCTTCAGTTGCTGGTACGCCAGGAAACAGAGCAGGCAGAGGCAGCATTCAAACAGATATACGACCGCAATTACAACCTAATGAATGTATTGCAGCGGGTGAATATTCACATGCCCATGTTGTTTCGGAAAAATCTAGAGTTGGTTATCAATAACCAATTGCGCAGAATTTTTCAGGAGCCAGATATAAAAGCAGCAGAAGTCAAACGACTAAGTGACGAAGTGAACAAATGGCAGATCAGTTTAGACGAGGAGGCGATTGCCTTTGTGGCTACCGAGAAGCTGAACGCCATGTTCTTGGCGTACGCCAGCCACCCCGAAGAGCTTACCACGCTCATCAATCTGTACCAGATTTTACAACATTTATCAGAACTGGGTATTCAACCTGATTTATGGAAACTCCAAAACCAAGCCTTTCAACTCGCTAAATCACATCCGCAACTTTGGCAAGATGGAGCCGCGGAAAACAAGGAAATTCGCTGGTTTTTTGAAAGATTAATTCAAAGGCTCAATGTGAGTTTGGAGCGGGTTGCGATTCAAGAGAAAAAAGCAACATTTTAGAGGTTTTAAGCACGAAATAACAGTCGATAGCTGTTAGTGAGACCCAAATTGAATTTGGTTTGGTACGCATCCAATTGGTTAAAGGGTCAACAAATCGATAGTGGTTTGCTTAACTTCGTGACCTCAAGCGATTCCACCTATGTCACCACAAACCGACCGCAAACTCGATCTCTCCAAAACCAAAACCCCTACAGGAACCACGCTCAGCTGCAAGGGCTGGGTGCAGGAAGCCGCCTTGCGTATGCTTCACAATAACCTAGACCCTGAGGTGGCCGAACGGCCGGAAGACTTAATTGTTTATGGCGGTAGAGGTAAAGCGGCACGCAATGTAGATGCCTTTGAACTTATCGTAAAAGCCTTGCGCGATTTGGAAGACGATGAAACCTTGGTCGTGCAAAGTGGTAAGCCGGTAGCTATTCTGCCCACCCATCCCGACGCACCACGGGTGATCATCTCCAACTCTATGCTGGTCCCTAACTGGGCCAACTGGGAACATTTTACCGAGCTCGATAAAAAAGGCCTTATGATGTACGGTCAAATGACGGCTGGCTCATGGATTTACATCGGTTCTCAGGGTATTGTTCAGGGTACGTACGAAACGTTTAATGCCGTTGCCGATAAACATTTTGGTGGGTCGCTCAAAGGCCGACTGTGTGTAACAGCTGGCTTGGGCGGCATGGGTGGTGCACAGCCACTTGCTATTACTATGGCCGACGGTGTTTGTCTCGCAGCAGAAGTTGAAGCCTGGCGTGCCGAAAAGCGGGTAGAGACCCGTTATCTTGATTTTATTGAATATGACATTGATAAAGCCATCGACCATGCCTTGGCATTAAAAGCAAAAGGAGAAGCAAAGTCGATAGGTGTAATTTGCACTGCCATAGATTTATTGCAACGGCTTATCGCTCGAAACATCGTTCCAGATGTGCTTACAGACCAAACCTCGGCCCACGACCCTCTGGTGGGTTATTTGCCTCAAGATTTGAGTGTTGAACAGGGAAATGTGCTTCGCGAAGCCAATCCAGAGGCCTACATAAAGCTTAGTTATGCATCCATGGCGCAACATACCCGCCTGATGCTGGAATTGCAAAATATGGGCGCTATCACCTTCGACTATGGCAATAACTTACGCGGTCGTGCTTTGGAAATGGGTGTAGAGAACGCCTTCGACTTCCCGGGTTTTGTACCGGCCTATATTCGTCCGCTTTTCTGCGAAGGCAAAGGGCCTTTCCGCTGGGCCGCGCTCTCTGGCGACCCAGAAGACATACGGGTAACCGATGCGCTGATGCTCGAGCTATTCCCGAACGACAAGGGATTACACCGTTGGATTAAAATGGCACAAGAACGTATTGCTTTTCAAGGTCTGCCTGCTCGTATTTGTTGGATTGGTCAGGGTGATCGTGAAAAGGCTGGTCTAGCTTTTAACGAGCTTGTACGAACAGGCAAAGTAAAGGCACCACTAGTTATCGGCCGCGATCACCTCGATACCGGCTCCGTAGCCTCTCCCAATCGCGAAACAGAAGCTATGTTAGATGGTTCCGATGCTGTTGCTGACTGGCCTGTGCTTAACGCGCTAATTAACACCGCTGGTGGTGCGTCTTGGGTAAGCTTGCACCATGGTGGCGGCGTAGGTATGGGTTACAGCATACATGCCGGTATGGTCATTGTTGCCGATGGTACCCCCGAAGCCGCTCGCCGTTTAAAGCGTGTGCTTCACAACGATCCTGCGATGGGTGTAATCCGCCACATGGATGCTGGCTACGATATAGCGCTTGACACAGCACGAAAACACCGACTAGATATCAGAGATAGATTAAAGTAGGCACTGATTGGCGTAGCTAGCTTTGTCCAAGTGTCGGTTTGGAATTTCACCATCCCAAATCCTTCAAAACTGTAGTTTAGGAAACTACATCTTAGTCTTCCCCGTAGAGGCGTTGATACTTCACCATGTCTTTATAAAGCTTACCGAGATAGATGCTCACGCCATAGGTAAAATACAGACCTGTATAGTCTGTTTCGTATTCTTCATTGGTGATGGCTGCGCGATAGCCTGCACTTCCGCCAACGCCTACCCACCGTGTGAGATGTAGTTCAAGTTTAAGGCCTGCTTGCAAAGGCAGAAAGCCATGATCATCGCTTAGGGTGATATTTTGGCCACCACGTCTTTCAATACGGGTGATATTGGTGAAACCAATGCCCGCTTCAAGTGGAACAGCTATTTCGAAGATGCCCCGGTTTATGATGCGACGGGTGTAGCCAATGCCTGCAAAATAGAGACTGGCCTGGGAGATTTGTACCGTATTGTTGCTGCGTTCTGCGATGATCTGATTGACAGAGGCGGGGGTGAGGGCATATATCCCAACAGTAAAGCGTTCTTTTTCATCTATGACAACGCCTGCAGAAACGCCATAAATTTTGACAGGGTTTTGGTTGATAAAGGAATTACGGATATCTAGACCGCCTACGAGCTTATAATCAGGTTTTATGACTGGTATTTGCCCATAAACGCTGGTATACATACCTTGAAGTAGAACGATGCCAATGATTTTTTTGAACATATACACGCGATACAGCCTTTAGCCTTGCAGAACCTTATCTTTGTCGCAAATTACCGCATTCCTTGAACTATACAGACCAATTCGATCAGGAAGAGAATAAAATGTCGTTCCTCGACCACCTCGATGCTTTCAGAGGTCATTTGGTGCGTAGCGCAATAGCGATTGTATTATTGGCCATTGTTTCATTTAGTGCAAAAGCCATTGTTTTTGATGGCATTATACTCGCGCCAAAAAACATTAATTTTCTTACCTATCAGTTGTTTTGCTGGCTGGGAGAAAAATATAGCCTGCTTCAGGGTTTGTGTGTGCAGGAGATACCTTTTGTGGTCATCAACATCGATATGACGGGTCAGTTCATGCAGCATATCACGGTTTCTATAATTACAGGCGTAATCGTAGCATTTCCGTATATCATCTGGGAATTCTGGCGTTTTGTTAAGCCTGGGTTAAAAAAGAAGGAAATCAAAGCCGCTCGAGGTATGGTTTTTTACATCAGCATCCTCTTTTTTGTAGGGGTAGCCTTTGGCTATTTTTTGCTGGCACCTTTGAGCATATTATTTTTGGGCTCCTACCAAATCAGCGACGAAGTCCTCAATCAAATTACCCTCTCGTCTTACATCGGAACCCTAACAACATTGGTACTAGCGACCGGTTTAATTTTCGAATTACCGGTGTTGGCCTATTTTCTTGCACAAATCGGTCTTATAACGGCCGCTTTCCTGCGCAATTCCCGCCGGATTGCCATAATTATTAATTTGATACTGGCCGCAATAATTACACCTTCCGATGTTGGCAGTATGGTACTCATGGCCATACCTTTATTCTTGCTTTATGAGGTAAGTATTAAGGTTGTTGCCCGAGTCGAAAAAAATAAAGTCGAAAAACTAAAAGATATCGCATGAAAAAACTCATGATAGGGGCCGATCACGCAGGTTTTGAGCTCAAAGCCGTTTTGATTCGCCACCTCGAAGTTTTGGAACAGCAGGTGCACGATTATGGTACATATTCCGCTGAATCAGTTGATTATCCCGACTTCGCCCACCCTGTAGCTGAAGCGGTGATTGAACAAGAAACCTTGGGTTTTCTAATCTGCGGTAGTGGAAATGGAGTTTGTATGACGGCAAATAAACATGCCGGCATACGCGCAGCCCTGTGCTGGACGGTGGAACTGGCCACGTTGGCCCGTCAACACAATAATGCCAACATGCTATGTATTCCTGCCCGTTTTGTAGATCAAGCGACGGCCGTCGCCATGGTTGATACATTTTTAAATACACCATTCGAAGGTGGTCGGCACAAAACACGGGTTAATAAAATAAAAGGCTGATGAATAGAACTTTTTTACTCTTTTTTGCATGCTTGTGGCTCTCCTTGTCGGTCCAGGCTCAAGGTGTAGATCCGGATCCTGCTGCCATTCGAAGAGATTTGGACATGCTTACGTCTGACGAATTGCGGGGCAGAGGAACGGGTGATATTGGCTATAATTATGCTGCCGAATACGTTGCTGAACAACTCTTTAAACTTGGTTTCCATAGCTTCAATTCGAATCATTTACCCGCCAATAAGCCGCAAGACTTTTTTCATCAGGTGCCCTTGATCCGGGAAAAGTTGATTACGGTAAGTCTGAAAACAGGAAAAAAGAGCTGGAAATACGGGAAAGACTTTTATACCAGTCGTTCCTTTACCGCTGATGTACTCACCAGCGACTCCATGAGTTTTGTTAAATTCGAAAACCTTGGGCAGCTGAATCAGATACAGTTGTACGACAAAAATGTTGTGGTATGGCGAAAAAAAGCCGAAAAAGGAAAACGCAGCCCAAGCACACGGGAAATTGCCCGAAGTTTAAATCGTTTTTCGGTTAAAGCTATTCTGGTTGTGGATGCAGATTTTCCTGCAAAACCAGCCACAATAACCCAAACGCTTGCCGAGGAGAATATCAGGATAGATTACAGCCTCGAAAGAGAAGACGGTAGCAGCCCAACAGCAGGCCGCAGCGCGCCGATGTTTATCGTATCTGAAAAAGTCGCTCAAAAAATGTGGAAAGCGGTTGGTCTTGATTGGAAAAAAAGTTGGTTGCAACTAGATCAGGCCGCAAGTCAGCAAGTGATTAGTCTGCCTTTTTTATTCCAAGCCAAAGCCGATATACAAGCCGAGAAATTTAATGCCCCGAACGTCGCAGGATTTTTGCCGGGTAAAAAGAATCAAAAGGAATACATCGTATTGAGTGCCCACCTCGATCATTTAGGCGTGCACGATGGCAAGATATTTTACGGTGCCGACGATAATGGAAGTGGTTCTTCGGCCTTGCTCGAAATGAGTCGGATGCTATTGGCTTACCGTGAACAGGGAATAATGCCCGATAAAACCATCGTTTTTTTATGGTTAACGGGTGAAGAACATGGCCTTCTAGGGAGTCAATACTTCACTTCTTTTCCGCCTGTAGACATTGAAAGTATTAAGGTCAATCTGAACGTTGATATGATTGGCAGGGTAGATAAAGCGCATCAGAAGGACACCAATTACGTTTATCTCATCGGTTCGGATCGGCTGAGCTCTGATTTACACCTCAAAAGTGAAGAAGTAAACGCCAACTGTTGCAATATCAATCTCGACTACACCTATAACGACTCGAACGATCCAAACCGCTATTATCAGCGCTCCGATCATTACAATTTTGCGAAATACGGCATCCCGGTTATTTTTTACTTCAGTGGCGTTCACGAAGACTACCACAAAGCCACCGACACGCCTGACAAAATTGATTGTAACCGCATTGCTCGCATTTCCAACCTTATTTTTCAGACAGCGGTTGCCTTGGGTAATATGGAAGAGCCACTTTTAATTGATAAAAAATGAGCACGGCGGCTCAGACTTTTCTGAATGCTTCTGAAAAAAAGGTGTTTGATCTCAAACATCGCAATACCATCAACTTTAACATGGGCAAATATCATGTAGCAGTTGAAAAAGGTTTGCAGCATTTTAGCAATTTAGAATTGGCGCGTAACCGAGCCAATCATATCAAATGGGCGGCTATCGAAAAACTTGAGCAGTACCTATTACAGTTTGAAACCAACTTTCAACGCAATGGAGGTAAGGTTATTTGGGCACAAGATGGGGAAGAGGCTATCAAAGAAATACTAAACATCTTCAAAAGGGTAGAGGGCCGATCGCTCGTAAAGTCGAAGTCGATGGTTACGGAAGAAATACATCTGAATGCTGCTTTGGAGAAAAACGGTATCGAGGTATTTGAGACTGATCTTGGTGAATTCATTCAACAAATAGATGGAGAGCCACCTTACCATATCGTAACGCCTGCCATGCACAAAAGCAAGGAGGACATTGCTGATCTTTTTCACCGCAAGCTCAACACCGCTCCAAATCTAAGTCCCGAAGCACTCACCAACATCGCCTGTAAATTGCTACGCGACAAATATGTGAGTTCAGATGTGGGTATCACTGGCGCTAATTTTATTGTTGCTGATACAGGTAGCATTGCACTCACCGAAAATGAAGGCAATGCCCGCTTGAGTATTACTTTTCCAAAAGTCCACATCGTTATTGCCGGTATCGAGAAGGTGCTGCCATCGGTGAATGACCTGAACTTATTCTGGCCGCTGCTTGCAACCCATGGAACAGGCCAGTTCGTTACAGTTTACAACAGCTTGGTGAGCGGCCCACGTCGTGCGGGCGAAACTGATGGGCCGGAAGAGATGTACGTAATACTCCTAGATAACGGTCGAACCAATATTTTGGCCGATAAGGAGCAACGACAGTCATTATACTGCATCCGTTGCGGGGCCTGTTTAAATGCCTGTCCCGTATTCAAAAATATAGGTGGACACAGTTATGGTACCACCTACAGCGGTCCAATTGGCGCGGTTATTACACCCCATCTGCAGGGGATGGAGAACTTCAAACACCTCAGTTTTGCGTCTTCTCTTTGTGGTAACTGTACTGAAGTTTGTCCTGTAAAAATTGATTTACATAAACTTTTACTGGTCAACCGACGACAATCAGTAGCACAGGAACTTACGACCAAAAACGAGGACCGCATTTGGTATTTTTGGCGCAGGGCAATGATGAGTCGTAAATTGCTGAATATGATCAATGGCAAACTCAAAAATAGGGCGATGCGAATTTTTGTCAAAAATGCTTGGGGCAACCGCCGCGAAATGCCAGTAATCGCACCCAAATCCTTCAACGAACGTTGGCGAGAAATCCACAAAAAATAAGCTGCATACCCATGGTGTTCGACCGTAAACAGTATTCCGACAATCAATTGCGCCAACTCTACCGTGGCTTGTTGTTGCCGCGGATGATAGAAGAAAAAATGCTTGTATTGTTGCGCCAGGGCAAGGTAAGTAAATGGTTTTCAGGCATCGGCCAGGAAGCCATTGCCGTTGGTGCCACGCTG
>JBDNIH010000288.1:0-8221 GCA_041688385.1 Bacteroidia bacterium | reverse complement strand
TTTATAGAGTATGAAATTGTAAATGCCCCAGATGAAGCCTATGCAAGAACGATGATACGGGCGATTTCTAAATCGTCGCTCGTTAAAACGGCTATGTTTGGTCGCGACCCTAACTGGGGAAGGATAATAAGTGCAGCAGGCAATGCGGGTTTGCCTTTTGATTATCTAAAAATAGATTTGTTCATGGGTTCTGAAGAAAAAATAATACCCGTGCTCGAAAAAGGTGTTCCTACAGATTTTGACCGAAATTTTATGAAACTATTACTACGGGAATCTCATATTAAAATCAAATTGAACTTGCACAATGGTAGAGCAAGCGCACAGGGCTGGGGTACAGACCTAACGACCGATTATGTTTTATTTAATTCTGTTTATACTACCTAATCAGCGAAAAGTGGGTTAATCATTGATCCCGACAAATGCTGCTTAAAGATTTATCTCAAGGGTGTGTACTAGCATAAAATAAGCCAACAGTTTGTATGCCGAATTTTTGCATATCTATTTTGTTTTTACGTCTATTTTGTACGCCTATTTTGTAATTATGCGTGGGATATCTTGCGGTAAACGTGCAAGTAATTCATAATTAATCAACTGACTAAAATCACTGAAGGAAGAAACGGACAATTCTTGATTGCCTTGTTTTCCAATAAGTACGACTTCATCGCCTTTTTTAATGGTTGGATCCATTGAAACATCAACGGCCAGCATACTCATATTTACGATGCCAATTACCGCAAAGCGAGAGCCATTGATGAGTACCTTGCCTTGGTTGCTTAAGGAGCGGCTATAGCCAAAGGAGTAGCCGATGGGTGTTAAGGCTATTTTGGTGGGGTGATTGGTTAGAAAAGAAGTGCCATAACCTATAAACTCACCTGTTTTTACGGTTTTGACATCCATGACCTTGGATTTCCAGCTTAAAACGGGCTGCATTGGGTTTTTGCTGGTTTTATGTTTGTTGCAGTAGGTTACAAAGGTTTCTTGCGTAGGGAAAAAGCCGAATTGGAAAATCCCAACGCGTACCAAATCCATTCGCGTGCTCGGATAACGAATGGTAGCTGCTGAACTGGCCAAGTGTTTTTTAGCTTCGAGCCATTGATAATTTTTTAGTTTGGTTTCGTAGCGCTTAAAACGACTGATTTGATCTTTGATCCGTTTATAATTGGCGATATTCTCAGCACCGGCAAAATGGGTGCAGATACCCTTGACTTCAATATGAGCCAAATTGGCTTCGATTTTTTTAAAGGTTGCGGCAAATTCATTTTGTGGAAAGCCTGTTCGGTTCATACCTGTCTCTAATTCCACATGGATGAGTGCTTTTTTACCCATTTTTTTTGCCGTAGCAATCGCTTCATTCAAGCGGTCCTGTTCAAAAACGTAAAACTCCACCTCGTTTTCGATAGCCCAGGCCAATTGGCTGTTATCAATTTGCCCCATAATCATCACGGTAAATTCGTGGTTGGGTAGTGCTTTGAGTACATTGAGCGCCTCATTGGCACTAAAAACACTGAAATGGCGCACCCCATATTTATGCGCAAGCGGACAATAATGCTCAATACCGTGACCATAGGCATTTCCCTTGACTACAGCAGAAAACATGACGTCGTCGCCTATAAATTTCTGGATAAAATTGATGTTGTTTTGAATAGCTGACTCTGATAATTCAATGTAAGAGGTGTGAAACATGTTCTATAGTATTTTTTGAATGACTTGATGAAACATACGGATGCCCGTTGCCGTGATTTCATCCGGGTAGTCGTAATCGGGATTATGCAAGGCAGGTGTAGACATACCTGCTCCAACACCGAACATGGCACCTTTGAATTGTTGTGTAAATAGACCAAAATCTTCTCCCCATCTAAAGGGGTATTCACGCTCAATTAAGGAGAAATTATTGTGTTTGGCGGCTTGGCGAATATAGTCTACCGCTTCAGGATGGTTGATATTGGCGTGAAATATCTGGGTCCATGAAATGGCTGGGGTGAGTTTATATTTCGCGCAAGTTTCCTCCATAAAGGCCACAATTTTTTCGCTGCGTTGGTGCATTAAATTGGTATCCCAACTGCGTATGGTGAAATGGACCTCACCGTAGCCGGCAGAAATGCCATAGGCCAAATCACCTAATGTAGCATAGATAGGTGTCATCAAGAAAAAATCAGTTTTTTCTGGTTTGTTGTAGTTGATTTTATCGGCATACGCTAATAGCTCAGCGATGGCCATGCTTGGATTATTTCCCTGTTCAGGCTCCGCCGCATGCGCCGTTTTGCCTGTCATTTTTAAAATGATGCTTTTTACATTGCCTGTAAATTCATTTTCTTTTACGACAATTTCATGTGTTTTGTAGCCTGGTAAATTGTGTAGTGCAAAAACGAAGTCGATATTTTTCTGCGGAAAGGCAACATCATTCAGAACGGCTTGTGCTCCCATGCCATTTTCTTCTGCTGGTTGAAAAAGCAATATTACTTTTCCCTTGGTAATAGGTTGCTCGGATAATACTTGGGCTAATCCGAGTAAAATAGTGGTGTGACCATCGTGTCCACATTTATGGGATACCCCTGGGGCAACAGATTTGTAGTCAAAGGTATTGGTTTCTGCAATTGGCAAGGCATCGATATCCCCGCGTATTAGGAGGGTCGGGCCGTTTACTTCACTGTTGAAAGATGCGATTACGCCTGTGTTGCCAACTTTTTGCACCATGGCACGCGTTTCTGCTACTAGAAAGCCGAGGATACGTTTTTGTGTCTCAAATTCGTGTTCAGAAAGCTCAGGATGGGCATGTAAAGTTTTACGAATTCGGGTCAATTTATCTAGTAGCGCTTTAGTTAACATTTGGTTTTGTTGTATTGGTAAAATTCAAATTGTGCTTGCCGAAGGACTTATTCCAAAAGAAAAAAGGGTAAATGGACTTTTTAATATAGCGAATTATTTACAAGAATTGAAATTTTAATGGACGTAACGAAACCTAATTGTTGAGGGTAGTCCTCGAACGCTTATTAAAAGGGAAGTCTATAGTTTAATGACTTCGGTAAAAACTTTGAACACCCTGTGGCGTGTAATAGGCTACTTCGAGACTTTTTGACCAAAAGAAAGATGACAGGTGGAAGACCTGCTGCCGCCTGAGCGCACCTACTCGAGCGGATGCGAAAATAGGGCGGTTCTAGCAAAACAAAAGTAATTGGAACCGTCAACAGCTCGTTTCTGAAGCTTAGGTAGCCATTTTCACAAAATTGGATACCCATTGCCATAAGCGCTGGTTAATGCCAATACCCGTGGTGGAGGGCAGGCCCTTTTTTTATGAGGGAGTTAAATATTCTTTTTTAGGCGCATCTGCTAGAATACATGGAAACTGAGATGGGAGCTTTGTCCAGCTGGTTTTTTGAAATAGCTGGTTTGGATGAACCCCGTCGAAACGCCGTTCTTGCCAGCTTTGGGCATCGAGCCAAATTAGCGCTTGTCGATGATTTGTGTCGAGAGGATGAGAAGCAGAAATATACTTTTGAATACGGAATTAGGTCAAAAAAGCTTTGAATCTATCCACTTTCAATCTTGCGGATGAGCGTATTCGTTTCTCTCCAAACGTCATGGTTTTTTTACCGGACCAGGCTCAAACCACAGTTTTTAAGGGCCTATCTCTGAGCCAAATTGAAGCCATTAGGTGCATTTCAGTAGATTGAATGCCCTTTTTTGGAGAAGTATTTTTAAAAGGAAGCGGTCTGAATGCTTGCCTTATACATTAAAGTTATTTATGTATGACATATTGAATATAAATGAAATTAAATGAATGCTAAAGTGGAAATTTGCGATAATCTAAAAGAAAGCAATTAAAATGACCAGAATTACGATAGCGAAAGGGGATGGTATAGGACCGGAAATTATGGAGGCTACCTTGGAAATTTTATTGGCAGCAGGCGCTCAGCTCGAAATGGATGAAATTGAAGTAGGTGAAAAAGTTTATTTGTCAGGGAATACGTCAGGCATTGCTCGGGAAGCATGGGATGTAATTCGCAAGAACAAAATTTTTCTAAAGTCACCCATTACCACGCCTCAGGGTGGTGGTTACAAAAGTTTGAATGTATCTACACGCAAATTTCTGGGCTTGTACGCAAACGTTCGCCCATGTGTGAGTCTGCACCCCTTCGTAAAAACCAAACATCCGATAATGGATTTGGTGATTGTAAGAGAAAATGAAGAGGATTTATACGCTGGTATAGAGCATCAACAAACGGATGAAGTTGTTCAGTGTTTGAAGTTAATCAGTCGCCCTGGTTGCGAAAAGATTGTACGTTACGCTTTTGAATACGCCAAACAACAAGGGCGTAAAAAAGTGACCTGTTTTACCAAAGACAACATCATGAAACAAACCGATGGCTTGTTTCACAAGGTATTCGATGAAATAGCGCTTGAGTATCCTGAGATTGTGAATGAACACTGGATTGTAGACATAGGAGCAGCTAAATTGGCCGATACACCCGAGGCATTCGATGTGATTGTGATGGCGAATTTGTACGGAGATATTTTATCGGATGTGGCTGCACAAATTACGGGTTCGGTAGGACTGGCTGGTTCGGCAAATATTGGCGAAGAATGCGCCATGTTTGAAGCCATTCACGGTTCTGCACCCCTAATTGCTGGTCAAAATATAGCCAACCCTTCAGGTTTATTGCACGGTGCCATCATGATGCTAAATCATATAGGAGAAAGCCTAGCAGCAGAAAAAATCCACAACGCGTGGCTTAGAACTATTGAAGAGGGCATACATACCGCCGATATTTATGACGCGGGGACGAGCAAAGAACGCGTGGGTACTAAAGAATTTGCGCGAGCTGTTATCGCCAATTTAGGCAAATTACCTACCGCGCTCAAAGCGGTATCGTACGCCAACAGCTCGGCGCTTGTATTGCCCAAATACAAGAGAAAAGCAGCTGCAAAAAAGGAATTGGTAGGGGTAGATTTATTTATACACTGGACGGGAGCTAGCCCAGACACCCTGGCCGAGTTAATTCAACCACTGGAAAAAGCGCAGTTGAAACTTTCGATGATTACCAATAGAGGTATTAAGGTATATCCGGATGGCTTCAAAGAAACGTTTTGCACCGATCATTGGCGTTGTCGCTTTAAGACAAACGACGGCGACCTACTCACAAAAAATGAAATCATTGAACTGCTGACCAAATCAGAGGAGCTCAATATCGATATCATTAAAACTGAAAATCTCTATGCCTTTGATGGTATAGCAGCCTATTCTTTAGGACAAGGACAATAGAAAAATGGAAAGACAACTACAACGCAGTCGAGTAACCGTGCGAACGAGTCAACCGAGCTTATTGGCTATTTTCTGTGTGGTACTGATGGGTGTGTTTCTTTTTACCGCTTTTACCACGAGCGACGTACTGTTGGGTAGGTTATGCTCCGCCTTGTCTGTGATAACGGGTGTATTTGTTATGCGTCAACCGTCCCTTCGAAAAAAATATATAAATAAATGGAAAAACTAATTCTTATCGACGGCGAATTTCAGCAGGAAGAGGCCAGAGAAATTTTAATGAATGTTTTTTCTACTAAAATTAATTTTCATCAATTTAAAAATTTCAGTTCACAGGAACGTTTTGGAAAAGAAGATGAAACGGCTATCCGAAGAATACCGGCCTTAAAATTGGAAGTGCTTAGGCTGGAAAAAATGCTTGCTGATGCCAAATCAAAGAATAAAAAGATGATTGTGCGGTCAGAAATAACGATATCTTATGTCGATGCGGACTAGTTCCTCCAGTGCTGATTGGAATCGACTTTCGGCTACGATGCGGGTCTCAAATCACTCAAAATTCTCCCCGAATAAATGAAAAACAAACTGTTTTTAGTTTGCCCTTTTTCCAATATGGAAAACTTTATTCATTTGAAATATGGAGAAGATGTATTTTTTATTTCGGCAATGGCCACACATGCACACTTTCATGATGCCAAATATTTAGAAAGTGTCATCGATTTTATATCGACCCAACAGATTGGTGAAATTTATATTGTCAACGATACCTCTTGCCGCTTTTTAAATGCAGTATTGAACGGCGACAGCACTGCCGATTCTACCTCCGAAAAAAGCATACAGCAGCTGCTTGTTGATAATTATGCTTGGATTATGCAGCAGCGAACACGTAGCGAGCAGTTGAAAATACTGGCTAACTTGAATATTAAAAAACAGACCTTTGAAATTAGAATGAATGAGCGCTTCAGTTCGCTAATTCTTCAATATAATATTGGAATAAAAGGGTTGATTACCACAAAATCTGAAAACGAAATCGTTGAAATTAAATGGGATGTTTATGAATTTTGATTTATTATTGGATAATCTCACGAATCCTGCCTTTCTGTTTTTTATACTAGGAATACTAGCTGTAAAACTGAAGAGTGATTTAGAGATACCGGAGAATTCGTCCAAGTTCATTTCGCTTTATCTTTTATTCTCTATTGGCTTCAAAGGAGGGCAGGAGTTATCGCACAGTAACCTTACGGTAGAAATAGTGTGGTCTGTTCTCTTTGGGTTGTTAATTGCCTGTATCATTCCTTTATACACCTTTTTTATCCTGAAAAGAAAACTTAGCGTCGAAAATTCGGGTGCAATTGCTGCTGCTTATGGCTCGGTGAGCGCTGTTACTTTTGTGACGGCGGTTTCATTTTTAGAGATGAATAATGAAAGCTTTAGCGGGTACTTGGTGGCTATAATGGCGCTTATGGAGGCTCCGGCTATTATTATCGGTGTGATGTTGATAAATGTGTTCAGTCAACAAAAAGAACAAGGAGTTAAAATCAAAAGTATTGTCACCCACTCTTTTACCAACGGTAGCGTACTACTTATACTGGGTAGTTTAGTTATCGGTATTATGGCCAGCGAAAAACAAGCCCGTGGTATTGAGCCATTTACGACAGATATTTTCAAAGGGTTTTTGGCCATATTCCTTTTAGATATGGGTATTACCAGTGGTCGTAAACTGAGTGAATTTTTCAAAAACGGCTGGTTTACAGCAATTTTTGCGCTTGTTGTGCCTTTATTTAACGGCTGTGTTGTAGCTGTGCTCAGTGGGTATGTCACCGAGGACATTGGTAACCGGTTTATTTTTGCTGTTTTGGCGGCCAGCGCCTCTTATATCGCGGTACCTGCAGCCATGAAAATTGCCGTACCCAAAGCCAACCCTGGCCTCTTTTTACCGATGGCGTTGGCTGTAACCTTTCCCTTTAATATCACAATTGGCATGCCTGTTTACTATTTAATCGTTCAAAATAGCTGATCGGTTTAAATGAAGCAGCGCGTGGCACCAACTTAAAGCTCCTGGCTGAAAAGGGGGAAGGCAAAGCATGGCGCACAAGTGCTGGATAGCGGGAAGAATGGAAGAATAGATTGGGGTAGGTGGTATCCCCCTTGGCTTCTACCTTTACACCTATTCACTTTCGCGCTTCTGTCCATGCCAAAAATCACCCAACGCACCGCCTTTCTGAACGAAATACGTTTGGTAGGTTTATCGATGACTCTCAGTCTTGCAGACAACAAAACCTCAGAACTGTGGCAGCAATTCATGCCTCGTTTGGGTGAAATCGAGGAACGCAGCAACGCCGATTTGATATCGATGGCGGTATATCCATTGGCTTATTTTAAAGCGTATCACCTAGAAAAAAGCTTCGAAAAATATGCGGCAGCTGAGGTAAGCTCTACAGCACCCATCCCTGCAGGCATGTTAGAAATACGTATGCCTGCCGGTTTATATGTGGTTTTCGAATACCAGGGTAGCAGCAACGACAGCAATATCTTCCAATACATTTTCGCACATTGGCTGCCTGCATCGGTGTATGATTTGGATGACAGACCTCACTTTGAGGTGTTGGGTGCCAATTATAAAAACAACGATGCTGATTCGGAAGAGGAAATCTGGATACCGGTTAAGCTAAAATAGGCTTAGGGTGGAGCGTTCTTTTTATTTGGTATTCAGCTTTTTGGGCGGCCTAATGTTATAAACTTATGCTGTGCTCAGGTAATTGCGCATTTGTGTCTTCGTGCATTTATCGAATTAGGGTAATTTTCTGCGCTTTGACTCGATTTGTAGTTTCACACGCTGCGCTGTACACGGTTGCCACTGCGGGGCATGCCCCTACGCTTTGCGGACCAAGGATGTTCTGGTGCTGATTTAGCGTTTATGTCCTGGTGCGTTTAGTGGAACGGGGTAATCTATTGCTCCGTAACTTG
>JBDNIH010000287.1:0-1700 GCA_041688385.1 Bacteroidia bacterium | reverse complement strand
TTGAATGCCACCGGATGTTGTATTACGACAAACTCATGCTCGCCCGCCACAACCAGGATTTGCTCGGCTGGCTCAAGTTTTTTCTGGTCGGCGTGCGCAAAACTGCCAATCAAGGGGTGTCTACTTTCGATGGAATAATGCGGCTTGACAAAGGCATAGACAGTCGTTCGAAATTTTTAGGCTGTCTTGCCGAACTCGCCCGAAAAGTGGTCGACAGCCTTTTCCGCAATCCGGTGACCGATGTGGCCTTGGCTAAAACTTGCATTGACAAATCGAATGTAACGGCTTATAGGCGCATTGCTTCGCGCGAAACAGCTGGCATTTTGCAGGAAATTACTGGTCTGTAACGCGATCGTATTTATGTGTTCAGAGAATACCTGGATTTGTTTGAGTAGAAATAAGTGCTTTAGGACTCCTTAACATAGCCGGCCCGACCTTTGATAAGTCGGGCCTTTTTTTGGTTGGAACTTCCTAAGTATTGAATTTTCTTCAACAACAACCACCTCTAATTAAATAAATATCCTTTTACGTAATTAAGGTCTTCATTAATTAAGTTAATAGCCAATGTCTTAATTAAGACAAGTGTTTAATTACGTTTGGTTCAAACGCGGTAACAAACTGCATTAATGTTCATGCCTGCCCCCACCGAAGCCAATAAAATCACATCACCGGGTAAAATTTCGTAGCCAGCTATTTCGTGGCGGCGTACCAAATCGAGCAAGGTGGGCACTGTGGCTACCGAGCTATTGCCGAGCTTGTGGATACTCATGGGCATGATATGCGTAGGAATTTCGCTGATCCCGTGGTGTTTGTAAAAAAGCCGGATAATGCCTTCGTCCATCTTTTCGTTGGCCTGGTGAATAAAAACCATCTTTAGTTGCGAAATAGGCACGCCACATTCTTTTAAGGCACTTGCCATCGCCCCGGGCACATACTTCATGGCGTATTCATACACCTTTCGGCCCTTCATCTTGATAAAACGTACCCGAGGATCGGAGTCGGGGAAATTACTTTTACCCATTTGCAGATAATCTACTTCCTCTCCACAGTGCGCCTGTACGGCTGCCGAAAGTAAACCAGCACCATCGTCGCCCGTATGCTGGTATTCGAGTATGGCAGCACCAGCACCGTCGCTGAAGATCATAGAATCTCGATCGTACGGGTCGAGCACACGCGACAGGGTTTCTGTTCCTATCACGAGTGCCTTTTTGGCCATACCTGATTTAAAAAAAGAATCGGCTTGAATCACCCCTTGGAGCCAGCCGGGACAGCCGAAGAGCAAGTCGTAAGGTACACAAGAAGGGTTTTTAATGCCCAAACCCCGTTTGATGCGGGAAGCCAAGGCCGGCATGGCATCACTCTGAATGGTATGTTTGAGCACATTGCCAAAATTGTGGGCAACAATAAGCTGGTCAATTTCTTCTGGATCGATGCCCGCATCGGCTATCGCTATTTGTGCGGCTTTGATCCCTAAATCGGTGGCCGTGAGCGACTCGGTGGCATATCGCCTTTCTTCAATGCCAGTGATGGCCTGGAATTTTGAAACTACCTCCTCTGGTGGCGTACGTATAGGCTGATTTTTTTCATCATAAAAAAGCTGATGCCCAAAATCGCGGTTGTGTTTGAGTAGCTCTGGGATATAACGGCCGGTGCCTGTTATTACGGTACGATACATACATAAAAAATTGAAAAGTAAAACC
>JBDNIH010000058.1:0-2356 GCA_041688385.1 Bacteroidia bacterium | reverse complement strand
GGCAAGCTGCGTAGCTTATTGGCTACCCTCACTGTAATGCCTGTGGTAACATTAGCAACCTCTACCCAGGTACCTGAGTATATATCTTGCTCGGCATTGTAGTTTACGCCGTTAAATATGTATGCCTTGTTGCCACGCACAATACGGCTACGCAGCGAGTAGGAGCCGGGTAAAATAAAGCCAGCATCAACTCTACGACTAGCTTGCTGCTGGCCAGATAACACCTCGGTTGCAAGCAGCTTACCAATATCAAGCGCAGCATTGTTGTAATTACGACGCCAGCCACCACTGAGTAGCGGTGTATTGGAGAGAATTATTAAACAGCCGGGAGTGATAAAAAAAGCACCATCGCCAGTACGCATATCATCAATGGTGAGCGTTTCAAAATTTTGATTATTATTTTCAGCTATACTTATTAAGCGGGTACTGTCTACAACGGCATCAATAATTAAATACAATTTTTCATCAACAATTCTACTGAGCAGAAATGGTGGCTCACCAGCAGTAAATTGATTACTTGGTGTTAAAAACCCATACAACGTGGTGGTATAAAATATCTGACCAGATACCGGAAGCTCGGGTGTTACTATTTGGAACTGGTCCGTGCTTTCATTAATACCCTGTTGACGAAATCCATCTATCATTACATGATAGTAATCTGTTGGATCAGCGGTCCATGCGGTAGCACTCGGTATCCAGCTTTGACGATTTAAACCACCGCTAGCATCTGGGTTGCCATTGGTTAGGTAATACGTATCATCTCCGGCAAGTAATACTAATCTTACCCGCCACCACAAGCGGAAATACCTAATAACCGTAGCACCCTCAAGCCGCAGTGAATTAAGATCTACAGTTACTCCCAAGCGATACCCCTCACCTGATGGCGCAGCACCCAATTGTACCAATCCAGACAAACGAAATGTAGCGAGGTTCACATCTAGCCTAGTCCTGTATACAACCTCTACAGCATTAAGTGGCCTGTAGAATTTACCTACACCACCGCTAAGCTTTAGGGTTGCGGTGTATGAACGTGCTTCATCCCATATACCAAACAGCTCATCACCTGATTTGTAATACCAGCGCGTGAGGGTTTTGTCGTTCGAAAAGTTTTGAATTTGGTCTATACAAAATGCACCTTCAGCTTGGTAAATCCTACAGCCAAAACGCTTAAGTATTTGGGAGAGCACAAAACCAACTTGCACGCCTTCTTCTACCAATACGCTGGCAGCCACTTCACCCAGTTTGTCACAAAATGCAAATTTACTTACCTGCGTTAAGGTCCATGGATTATACCCATCAAGGCCATAAGTGCCAGCGGTAAGCAAGCGGCTATCTGGACTATCCTCAAGGGCCGCAAATAAATTAACTACTGTACCACCATCGGCTTCTACTCTGTCGCGGTAATTCAATAAATAGCAGCTGGTATCTTCTAGCAAAACCGCCCTGCTTTCGGCAATAGCTTCGCGCAGCGGCTCTATATTATCCCATTGCCCGGCATCGGCAAGCACCCTATCTTTGTACGCCTCGGTAGTATCATACTCAGGCATGTTGGCGGCGTACCAATTTACGCTCATTTTTAGCCACGCATCGTCGGCGTTAAAAAACTGCGACAAACCTGTATAGCTGAGCAGGTCAAGCAATATATCTTGGAATGTCATTAGCCCCAACCCCCAGCCTGTTATTGCCTCCCAGTTCATAGTGAGCGCGCCCAAATAATCGGTGGCTACCAGGCGCACATTATACGGCTGCACATCATCAGGCTGCTCTATTAAATCAGGAGCAATGTGGCCACTCCAGTCTAGGTAACCATTTTTATAAAGCACTACCGAAAACCTTTGCTCGGCAGCATTAGCGATATCGACTATCAAGGTTTCTAATGCAGGGCTATCCACCATTAAAAACAAATCAATCGAGCTCCCTTTTATTGGCGCATACCGCTCATCATCGTTACCCGGGTAGCTCACGGCATAACCACCGGTGGCAAAGTCGGGCAACTGATTTGGCGATCCAGTGTAGCTTGCATCATGTATATCGAGCCTGCTATGCACGCCCGAGCTACTCACCATTTCACCCCTATAACGTACTGCCATTAGTAGTTGCCATTTATACGTTTCACATCATAACCATACCTATCGCTGGTAATTCGAATTGCACCACCAGCAATGGCGCCATACACGCGGGTATCGCCACCACCGCTAGGCAACATGTCGCGCAACTTACTTAGCGGAGCAACCACTTCGGGATCGGTTCTAGCGCCGGCGTATTCACCAATAAGCGCAGCAGTAGGAGAGTAGGCTATACCACCACTGGCCATAGGCCGCAGGCCACCACTAGGCGTGTTTTTACTTAGCGATGC
>JBDNIH010000286.1:0-4669 GCA_041688385.1 Bacteroidia bacterium | reverse complement strand
TTTTTTTGAACAGCTAAAACATAAAAAAAGCGTTAGCAAAGTGGCTTAAGTCACTTTGCCAACGCTTTAAAATCAGACCTAAATAAATAGCCTGCTTTTAGTGGCGCTCTGGTGCGAGCCCCCATTTTTCGGGCGATCGCCAGAGGCTAGAAAGGAGCAATTCTTTCATGAAAATAAACTCCTTAGGTAGTTTGTCGTACATGCGGCCAAACAGTTCGTCGTGGCTGGTTACTTCCTGCTTCCAAATTTCCCGGTCCACATGCATGATATCTTCAAATTGCTCCTGGCTGAAGTTGAGTCCCTGCCAATTGAGGTCTGAATAGGTCGGCATCCAACCGACTGGACTTTCAACAGCGCCGGTGCGCCCTCTAACGCGGCCAATAATCCATTCGAGAACACGCATATTTTCGCCATAACCCGGCCAGAGGAAATTGCCATCGGCATCTTTCCTGAACCAGTTCACCACAAAAATGCGGGGTGGATTGGGTAATGCCCGGCCAAATTGTAACCAATGGTTAAAGTAATCGGCCATGTGGTAGCCGCAGAAGGGTAACATTGCAAAAGGATCGCGTCGAACTTTACCGAGTTCACCGAAGGCAGCGGCTGTCATCTCCGACCCAATGGTAGAGGCAGCATAAACGCCGAAATTCCAGTTGGCCGATTGATAAACGAGTGGCACAGTAGACGAGCGGCGGCCGCCGAAGATAAAGGCGCTGATGGGTACGCCCTGTGGGTCTTCCCAACGGTTGTCGAGGCTAGGGCATTGTGCGGCGGGTGTTGTAAAACGCGCATTGGGATGCGCCACCGGGTTGCCACTTGCAGGGTCGTGGACCTGCCCCTTCCAGTTCAAAATACCGGCTGGCACCTCTTTATGCATACCCTCCCACCAAATATCGCCATCGGGTGTTACGCCTACATTGGTAAAAATGGTGTTCGATTGAATCGAAGCCATGGCGTTCGGGTTGGTTTTATCGTTGGTGCCCGGGGCTACGCCAAAATAACCGGCTTCGGGGTTGATTGCATATAGTTTGCCGTCTTTACCGGGTTTAATCCAAGCAATATCGTCGCCTACGGTAGTAATTTTCCAGCCATTCAACGCTTTGGGCGGGATGAGCATGGCGAAATTCGTTTTGCCACAAGCACTTGGGAAGGCAGCAGCAACATACGTTTTGTCGCCTTGCGGACTTTCTGCACCTAAAATGAGCATATGCTCGGCCAACCAACCTGCTTCGCGGGCCATTACTGAGGCAATACGGAGGGCAAAACACTTTTTGCCTAGGAGCGCATTGCCGCCATAACCCGAGCCATAGCTGATAATGCTGCGGTCTTCGGGATAATGTACGATGTATTTAACGGTTGGGTTGCAGGGCCATTTGGCATCTACCTGACCGGGTTTTAACGGTGCGCCTACGGTGTGGAAGGCTTTTACAAAATCACCGGTTTTCCCGAGATAGTCGAGCACGTTTTTACCCATGCGGGTCATGATTTTCATATTGGTCACCACATATTCCGAATCGGTGATTTCTATGCCAATTTGGGAAATGTCGGAACCGAGCGGCCCCATGCAGAAGGGAAGTATGAACATGGTGCGGCCTGCCATACAACCATCGAGCAAAGGATTCAAGGTGTTCTGCATCTCGCGTGGATCCATCCAGTTGTTGGTAGGGCCGGCGTCTTCTTTGCGGCGACTACAGATGTAGGTGCGGTCTTCTACCCGTGCCACATCTGAAGGGTCGGAAAAACAGGCAAAACTGTTGGGTCTTTTTTCGGGGTTGAGCCGGATGAAGGTTCCTGCAGCTACCAAACGTTCACACATGAGTTGGTATTCGGCGTCGGAGCCGTCACACCAATACACCTGGGCGGGTTTACATAAGGCAACCATTTCGGCTACCCAGTTTTTGAGTGCCGGGTTTTTTACACTGTCAGCATAATCTTGGGGGAGTTGTAGGGAGGCTGATGACATGGAAGAAGGGTTGGAGATTTAGTCGGAAAAGCGGTTATTTTTCCAGAATTAAACAAAAGGAAACAAGGGCAAAAGCTGTGTTGCCAGCTGATCGGCGGTTATACCGTTTAGTGGGCAATACGTTTTTTACGTGTTTCAAAATAGTAAAAAATAAGCTTCGCAAACGAAAAGGCTACCGTTTATAGATAAATTTTGCTTTTGAGTAGTTCACCATCGTCGGTGAAGGTCTTCCACAGCCCTGTAAGTCGCCCGTTTTTGAAGTGGCCCTGGTCGAGCAGTCGGCCATTTTCATGATAACGTTTCCACAAGCCTGTTTTTTGGTCTTTGTCGAGTGAACCTGTCTGCATGAGCCGGCCGTTAATGCGGTACCACTCCCAGTAGCCGGTCATGTGGTTGTTGTCGTAATCTCCTGCGGCTTTGAGTTGCCCATTTTTGAGGTAAAAACGCCAATTCCCTGTCTTGTGGCCAGCGTCAAAGTGGCCTTCCCAACTCAGCCCACCTTCCTTAAAAAAACCTTGACGAAATCCTTCACGCAGACTACCGTTTTCGTCGTTGGGCTGGTTGTGATCGTGCATGCCTAAAGGTACCTATTGCCTTTTAATGGGTTGTTTTTCTACGGTACCTTTTTCTCCTGTTTTGTACCGCAATTTTCGCAGTAATTTACCGCTTCGGCTACTTGATGGGCACATTGCGGACAGGTTTGCGTGGCACGCGTTTGTCGCGCCATTTCAACGGTAATAATTCCTGTAGGTACGGCAATAATGGCGTAGCCCATGATCATCGCCAAAGAGGACAATATTTTGCCCAACACCGTTTGTGGTACTATATCGCCAAAACCGACAGTAGTAACCGTTACGATAGCCCAATAAATACTTTCAGGTATGCTCGTAAAGCCATTTTCGGCCCCTTCTACCACATACATCATGGTGCCAAGCATGGTTACAATTGCCAATACGGCCATCAGAAAGACGCCTATTTTATAGCCACTCTGACGTAACGAATGCGCCAATAAGCGGGCTTCGCTACTAAAATGAACCAATCGCATGATTCTAAATACCCGCAACAGCCTAAATATCCGAACGGTAAGCAGGTAGTGGGAGCCACTAAAAAACAGATCGAGATAGGTGGGTAAAATCGCTAATACGTCAATAATTCCCCAAAAGCTGAATATATAGCGTAAGGGTTTCGGGTGGGTGAGTACCCGCACTACATATTCAATGCTAAACAGAAGGGTGAGTACCCATTCGATACTGAAAAAGACGGCAGAAAATTGATTTTGGAATTGCGGGATACTTTCTACAATAACAACTACAACACTCAACAAAATGAGCCAAAGTAAGATTACATCAAACCTTTTACCAGCAACTGTGTCGTGATGAAAAATAATGCGGAACCAGCGGTAGCGCCAACCGGTTGTTTTTCTGGGTTTGGTTTCTGTCATAATTCAAACTAATCAATAGGATTGTATTTGGCAAGTTTTGGTCAAAGGCGCCAAGTCAAGCTCCTCTTATTCAATACAGCCGAGACTATACTTATTTGAACTGTTGCGGAGTAACAGCAGCAGTTCACCAGATCCGCCTAAAAACATCGGCATTTCACCGAGGATGACTTCTTCGGTGATGTCGACAGGCAAAGAGCAAGTCAATTTATTGGCGTTAATTTTTACAATTCTACCATAGGTCATAAGCTCATCCACCCGATCAAAGGCAATTTTTTTGGTGCCACCCGCGCCTTTGAAACTTTGCACAAAACCCCTGACCATAGCCGGGGCTTGCTCCCGGTACATGACAAATAGTTCGTCCTTGTTTTCAATGATTTGCAGACCGGCGCGGTTGAAGTCTTTACCGGGTACACGACCAACACTGTAGGTGGCCTTCAACAGTGCGTCGGCACTGAATTGGAAGATGACATTGTTGTCATCGGCAGCGGCAAAAAGGAGGATGTCGCCATTATTCAGTACTTGTGCGTAGTCAAAGGAGAGGGTTTTATAGGATAATTTGCCTTTTTTACCACCGGGTAATTTAAGCAGCGATTTTGTGATTGTTTCTATGTCGTAAATGCGTTGTGCACGGACTGCCCCATTTTCAATTTTGATTATTTCGAGCTGAGAAGGTTTGCCTACATCGGCACGGAAATAACCTTTGTGATTGCCGGCAACCGACCCAACGACATAGTTGGCATTTTTACCCGGAACAATGCAAAAATCGCCACGTATTGCGCTGGCTTTGAAGGTAATATTGTCAACTAAATCTCCTGAGGTATTAAAGCTGAGATAGCTCATAAACGGTGTATCCCCCGCTTGCCATTTTTTATGATCGGCGATGGTGGAAGGCGCATCTACGGTTGATGTGAGAACAGCGCGGTGGCCATCTGCTGAAAAACCTGTGGTAACTAAACCAAAATTGTATTCGAGCACATGGTCTTTTAAACCGGTGAATGTTTTGGTTTTGCCATCAAATTTGCCGGTGGTGACGACGTTGTGCGCATAGGCTGAATTTTTATCGACTTGCGGATTTTTACCCAAAAAGGCGATTTCTCCTTCAGCAGCGAGATAGCTTATGGTAGTGGGGAGGAGGCCTTCAATGATAGGGTAGTTGGCTTGGATATTATTGGCCGATGTGCTGTGTGCGGCGTATATATTGAGTTTGGTGTCGGAGTCGAAGGATTCGCCGGGAACAAACTTGAAGCCGCGCAACACGCGGGTAT
>JBDNIH010000285.1:0-2100 GCA_041688385.1 Bacteroidia bacterium | reverse complement strand
GTTGGTCGTACAACAATATATCTATATCGAGGGTACGGTCGGCCCACAGGCCCGTCCTTTCCCGACCGGCTTCTTTTTCGATTTGCAGCGCAATGGCGAGTACCTCCAGTGGTTCCGCAGAAGTACGCAGCCACAATGCTTGGTTTAGATACGCCAAAGCAGAGCCACTACCCCAAGCGGCGGTTTCATAAATGGCAGAGCTGGCAACCAATTCACCCAGTTGTGTCGTGAGTTTTTGGGCTGCTACTGTTAAGTTTTGGTAACGTTGCCCCATATTGGCACCAGTTAATAAGAAAAGGTCGTGCTGCTTTCGCACAGAAATGTATTTTTGGAATGCAAACATATCCCTTATGCGTCAGTTTCTGAAATTTACCCTTGCCTCATTGACAGGCTTTATCTTGGCTCTTGTGGTCATCTTCCTTCTGTTCAGCGTTTTAATTGCTGGATTAATGCGTAATGGCGACAAAACTGCTGTCATCAAAAAGAACAGTATCCTGCACCTCGACTTTAGCGCGCTTATTGCCGATCGCGGTTCAGAGGATCCGTTGAGCGGCTTCGACTTTATGAGTTTCGAAAACAACCTGGCCACCGGCTTCCGCGATTATACGCGTGCCATAAGAGCTGCTGCAGATGACGACAACATCAAAGGTATCTTCCTCGACCTGAGTAGCGTTCAAGCGGATATGGCCATACGCCAAGAAATTCGCAATGCTTTGGTTGATTTTAAAGTGTCGGGCAAATTTATTTATGCCTACAGCGAAATGTATAGTCAGAGCACCTACCACCTCGCTTCACTCGCCGACAGCATTTTCCTTTACCCTGAAGGTGATTTGATGTTTATGGGTTATGCCAGTGAGCCAATTTTTTTTAAAGGCATGCTCGACAAACTGGGCATTGAAGTAAAACTTATACGCGTAGGCAAGTACAAAAGTGCCGGTGAACCTTTCATCCGCGAAAATCTGAGTGAAGAAAACCGCTATCAAGTGAGCACTTTCCTGAATAGTTTGTACACCAGCTTCCTAAACGATGTTTCCAGCGGCAGGAACATCGCTACCGATACCTTACGTGCTATCGCCAATGAATTGCGGGTTGAAAATGCACAAAATGCTGTTGAACAAGGGCTGGTAGATAAACTCGCCTACCGCGACGAAATCTTAGACTTGCTCATGGACAAAACTGAAACCAAAAAGCTCAAAGACTTGGAACTGGTTTCTGTAAAGGATTATATGTCGGCTATCCCCAAGGGGAAATTGACGGAAAAAGACCGTATTGCCGTGGTTTATGCCATCGGTGAAATAGGCAGTGGCGAAGGCAATGATTTGTCGATAGGCAGCGACCGCATTTCGAAAGCATTACGTGATGCCCGTCTCGACGACAATGTGAAAGCCGTGGTCCTTCGCGTAAATTCTCCAGGAGGCAGCGCCTTGGCTTCCGATGTTATCTGGCGTGAGATGACCCTGCTCAAAAAAGAAAAACCAGTCGTTGTCTCGATGGGTGGATTGGCGGCTTCGGGCGGTTATTATATCGCTGTAGTAGCCGATACTATTTATGCTGAGCCAACCACACTTACGGGTTCTATCGGTGTATTTGGCTTGCTGCCAAATATATCTCCCTTTATGAAAGATAAACTTGGTCTTACCTTCGACCGGGTTACCACTGGTAAGTACGCAGATTTGGGAACAGTCACCCGTTCCATGACTATGGAAGAAGAAACCATCATTCAGCGTATGGTTAATAATACGTACGAAGATTTCACTACCAAAGTGGCTACGCATAGGAAGTTGTCCTTAGATTCGGTACAAGCCATGGCCCAAGGGCGCGTATACACGGGTGCCCAAGCACTTGAAATCGGCTTGGTCGACCGCCTCGGCAACCTAGATGATGCCATAGCTACTGCCGCTCGAATGGCGAAATTGGAAAACTACCGATTAAAAGAGTTGCCGGAGCTAAAAAACCCAATCGACGAAATACTGAAAAATATTACCGGCATGCAAGCCCGCAGCCTCGAGAAAGAATTGGGTTTGCCTTATCAACAATGGAAAACGGTAAAAGGAATACTCGAAAACGACCGCATTCAGACCCGCATGGAGCTAATGCCAG
>JBDNIH010000284.1:0-7398 GCA_041688385.1 Bacteroidia bacterium | reverse complement strand
TCAGCTGCCACCTAACCCGCCCGCAGAGCCGGTACCCATTGATGGCGGCCTTAGTATCCTCCTAGCAGCCGGTGCTGCCTTAGGTGGGAAAAAGGCCTGGGATGCGCGCAAGAAAAAACAAAATCCTACCGAATAAACCCAATAAAGCCCTCTCCGGAGGGCTTTATTTTGCTTTTTTCGGGTCGTATGTTTAGATAAGCTAGCCTGCTGAAACAACCCCGTCTTTTGACTCCGCGCAGTCGTCAGTTTGCCAAAAACCTGTTTAAGCTATGGCGGCATGAAAGCCAAAAACCCGTATTTTAGCCCTATGAATCGCCCGGCATTTTTTATTGCAGTCCTCTTATTTGGCTGCGTTTTGTTTTTTCCTGAAGTAAGCCTGGCACAAGGTCCACCACCCCCACCCCAACCCTCACCTGCTGTCCCTATAGATGGTGGTTTGGGTATTTTGCTAGCTGCAGGTGCAGCATTAGGGGCAAAAAAGGCATGGCATAGCAAAAGGCAACACGGAGGTGTCTCATAACATTAAAGAGCAGCGCTAACTTTCTCTTTCAACCAAATAAAACGCCAGTGCTTTTAATTGGTGTACAACATCAGTTTGAGTGGTCTCAAGTTGGTCAAGTGCGCCAAAAGCTAATTTTAATAACTCTTGCTTTTTGAGTTCAGCTTTTTGAGGTACGCCTAAAGTATCAAACAGGGCTTTTACACGCATAATTTTTGCCTTTTCATCGGTTTCGGCATAGGCTGCTTTTAAATCGTCAGCCATTTCTCCGAGGGCCAATGCTTCGGCGCTCATACGTAAAAAAGTGTGTTTATTGACGAGTATATCACCGCCCACTTTTTTACCGAATTTTTTAGGATCACCATAAGCATCTAGTAAATCATCTTGGATTTGAAAAGCTAAGCCTACTTTTTCGCCAAAAACATAGGCTAAATGGGCTTGTTTTTCATCTGCACCACCTAAAATGGCTCCAATTTCGAGGCATCCCCCCAATAAAACCGAGGTCTTTAGTCGGATCATATGAAGGTATTCGTTCAGACTCACCTCTGCCCTGCCTTGGTAATCCATATCGAGCTGCTGCCCTTCACAAACTTCACGGGCAATACGGTTAAACGCCCGCATAACGGCAGGCAGTTTAGCGGGATTTATATACGTTAATTGATCGTAGGCAAGCACAAAAAGTGTGTCTCCAGACAGTATAGCTACATTTTCATCCCATTTGGCGTGCACAGTGGCTTGTCCCCGCCTTTTATCGGCTTTGTCCATGATGTCGTCGTGCAACAGGGTGAAATTATGGAAGAGTTCCAGTGCCAGCGCGGCAGGCAGTGCCTTTTCGCTGTCCTCAGCAAATAGCTCATAACCCAGCATACACATTACCGGACGCATACGTTTGCCGCCTAAACCGAGAAAATAGCGGATAGGAGCATACAAACGTTCGGGTTGTTCGGGCAGCACCAACCTATCGAGCGCTTGCTGGATTTGTGCTTGGTAGCGGGTTACTTTTTCGGCGTATGTGGTATTCACAAGCTTATTATTCGGGTACATAGTTAAAGTCAGCCTGACGTAAACGCAAATCGGCTTTCACCAATTTTACCCGCACCTTATCGCCCAGCGTCATACTTTTGGAAGAACGATTGGCACGGATAGAATAACTCTCTTCATCGAAATAATACCGGTCGTCATTCATACTTGCAAAACGTACCAGACCATCACAATGGTTGTAATCAATCATCACATAAAAGCCAAAATCTTTTATCTCAGCGATGATGGCATCGAACTCTTCTCCTTCTTTGTCCATGATCATCTCAATCTGCTTGTATTTGGTCGAAGCACGCTCGGCTTGAACAGCAGCTCTTTCTCTTTCGGAACTATGTAGACAATCTTTTTCAATTTTAGCTTGGTCCTGTGGCTTAGCCTCGGGTTGCTGATAGGCTTCCAACAACCGATGTACCATCACATCCGGATAGCGACGAATGGGCGAAGTAAAATGAGTGTAATGTTGAAATGCCAAACCGTAATGCCCGATGTTCGAGGTGGTATACACTGCTTTGGACATGGTTCGAATGGCCATCGACTCAATAATATCTGCCTCCTCTTTGCCCTCCAAGTCTTCAACCAACTTGTTTAACGACTCGCTGATTGCTTTTCGGCTGCTGTAATCTACCTCATAGCCAAATCGTTCCACGAAATTGGCGAGGCGCTTCAATCGTTCCAAATCAGGCGCATCGTGTACGCGGTAAACAAAATTATTGCGAAAGATGCCGTGGTCTTTATAGGCAATAAAGGCAGCTACACGCCTATTCGCGAGCAACATAAAGTCTTCAATGAGCATATGGGCTTCTTTGCGTTCCTTGACAAAAACCGATAAAGGTTTGCCGTTTTCATCCAGCTTAAACTTAAGCTCTTCCGATTCAAAACGTATCGAACCTTTGCGGAAACGGTCGTCGCGTAACTTATGTGCCAAATCATCTATCAAACGTAGCTCTTTCAGATAATCACCTGCACCGGTTTCGAGTATTTCCTGCACTTCCTCGTAGGCAAAACGGCGGTCTGATTTAATCACGGTTCGGCCAAACCATTCCTCTACAATATTCGCTTTGGCATCTAACTCAAAAACAGCTGAAAAAGTCAGCTTTTCTTCGTTAGGGCGTAACGAACAAACCATATTACTCAGGTTTTCGGGCAACATGGGTACCACCCTATCAACCATATATACTGAAGTCGCCCGTCGGATTGCCTCTTTATCCAGGGCCGAACCAGGTTGAACATAATGCGATACGTCGGCGATGTGCACACCTACTTCATAGTTGCCGTTGTCGAGATAACGTAAAGAGAGGGCATCATCAAAATCTTTGGCATCTACTGGGTCGATAGTAAAAGTGGTGATTTGTCTAAAATCACGTCTTTTGAGTATTTCAGCAGCGTCTATCTTTAAACTAAATTGTTCTGCTTCTTCAATGACCTGCTGTGGAAATACCAGCGGGAAGCCAAATTCAGCTACTATCGACAACATTTCAGTTTCATGCTCACCCGGTGAACCAAGTATTTCAGTGATTTCACCCAAGGGATTTTCCATTTTACCCGTCCATTCAACCAGTTGCGCAATGGCTTTCTGTCCATCTTTGGCGCCATTTAGGCGGTCAAGCGGCAAATAGATGTCGATGACCATGTCTTTGCTGTCGGGCACCAAAAAAGCGAAGTTTTTATTAACGTGAACGATGCCCACAAAATGAGTGCGGTTGCGTTCGATGACTTCCACAATCTGACCTTCTACTTTACCCCGCTGACCACCTCTTTTAGGGACTATTTTCACCCTAACCTTGTCCTTCGATAAAGCGTTGCCTAATTTGTTTTCGGGTATAAAAATGTCGTTTTCACGACCTTCTACGACAACAAAACCAAAACCCTTCTGTGCCATAGATAAAGTACCTTCCACGGTGTCGCTATCTTGTTTTAGCCGGAAACTCCCAGGTTTTTCAGTTTCGAGTATTTCTTGGCGCTCGAGTTTTTCGAGCACCTGAATGATCATTTCGAGACTGAATTCATCACGTATTTTGAGTTTGGAGGAGATTTCACGGTAGTTGAGTGATTTCGCAGACTTTTGTTGGCGAAAGATGCGGACAACTTCGTCGCTCAATTGGTTGAGTTCGACTTTCAATCCTCCTGGTTTTTGTCGTTTAGACATATCAATTTTGACTTAAAAAGGCTTCGAAACGTTGATCGGGCAATGCTGCAATCAACTTTCGGGTGTATTCAGTTTGAGGATGAGCGTATAGCGCGTCGGCTTCGCCCAATTCCATTTGTTTACCATGTTGCAAAACCAATACACGATCGCTCATGTGTTTGATAACGCTCAGGTCGTGAGAGATGAAAATATAGCTTAATCTGAGCTCATTTTGTAGTTTTTTTAACAAATTCAGCACCTGTGCTTGCACAGATACATCTAAAGCCGATACACTTTCGTCGCAAAGGATCGTTTCGGGCTCCAAGGCCAAACAGCGTGCTATAACGATACGTTGGCGTTGGCCACCGCTAAATTCATGAGGGTAACGTTGGTAGAAATCAGGATCAAGTCCCACTTGCACAAGCAACTCTTGCACACGCGCAAGTCTTTTGACGGCACTATCTGCCAAACCATATACTTCAAGCGGTTCGGCGATGGCTTGTCCCACTGTCATACGTGGATTCAGCGACGAATAGGGATCCTGAAAGATAATCTGAACTTGTTTGCGGTATTCGCGTAAGGCATCTCCTTGCAAAGCGCGCACATCTTTGCCTTTGTACCATATTTCACCACTTTGGGGCTCTGTAAGCCGAATGATGCTCCTACCAACCGTACTTTTTCCGGAACCAGACTCACCAACTAAGCCCAACGTTTCGGTTGGAAATAAATCAAAACTAATGTCATCTACCGCTTTTACCACAGTAGCTGCTTGCCAGAAATAAGGCTTGCTGCTGAAGTAGGTACACAAATTTTTGATCTGTAAAATTGGCTCCTGGGCATACAAACGCGCATGATCTAGTTGTCGTGCGCTCACGGTAACAGCAAGCTGGTCAGGCAACTGATCCGATGCCAGAAAATCTTTGACTGTTAACAGCCGCTCTACCCGCTGACGGGTGGCAGGTTTGCAATGAATCAACCCCCGGGTGTACGCCTGTTCTGGTCGCGTAAAAAGCGCTTCTACCGTGCCACTTTCCACCATGCGCCCCTGCTGCATTACCATCACGCGGTCGGCAACTTCGGCAACGACACCTAGGTCGTGTGTAATTAATATCACCCCCATGCCCCGCGCCCGTTGTAGCTCACGTAACAGTTCAAGTATCGCAGCTTGTACGGTAACATCCAGCGCAGTAGTGGGTTCATCTGCAATCAAAATACGCGGATTACAGCTGAGGGCCATGGCAATCATAACCCGCTGCCGCTGCCCGCCTGAAAGTTGATGCGGATAACTATTGTAAAGCGCCTCTGGTCGGGGTAATTTTACTTCATTAAATAATTCCAGCACCCGAGTTTTGAGCGCTTTGCCAGACAAAGAGCTATTATGTTGCCGTATCATTTCCGCTACTTGCTCACCACATAAATGCACCGGATTAAGCGAGGTCATGGGCTCTTGGAAAATCATAGCGATATCGTTACCCCTGATTTTACGGTAGTCCTTGTCCGATAAATGGGTTAGCTCAAGAGGAGAACCGTTGGATTGGTAAACAATGGTTCCAGCCTCAATACGTGCAAAACGCTGGGGTAAAAGTCCCATAATCGCCAATGAACTTACCGATTTACCCGAACCCGACTCTCCTACAATGCCTAACAATTCGCCAGCATATAGCTTAAAACCTATACCGTGTGTCACAGGATGAAACTTCCCTTCCCGAAAAAAGGATACCGCTAGATTCGTGACAGTTAATAAGGGTAGCTCGTTTGCGGCAATCAGCATAGTTTACGAAAATACGAGGCAAATTCGGGCTATACCATCGAAGTGATAATTATTTAATGCACATCAACTGTTTAAATACGCACCACTAATGCCTTGTCCTCGATTTCTCCGCCCCGAACCAATTTAAGATACAATCGCGCTACAGTCACCACATCGCGCTCACAATAGGCTTGTATTCGACTCAAATCCTGTTCTTGGTAATATACTCGGGCAACCTCACTGCCATCAATGTCACTTTTAGGACTAGGAATGCCAAAACACCACGCCAATAATTTGAGAGAAGTATAATGTTTATAATCTCCGAATTTCCAGAGTTGCAGTGTATCCAGATGTCGTACTTCCCAAGGTTTGAGTCCACCAATATCCAGCATAGGTGGTAACGAAATGCTATTAATGAGCATGCGGCGGCACAAATAGGGCACATCAAATTCACGGATATTGTGACCACAGAGATAACGCCCGGCTTTGTCCCAACCCGTGAGCATACTTGCAAAATCCTGTAGTATTTGCTTTTCGTCATCGCCGGCATACGATCGTAAATGGAAGCGGCGTTCACCTGCATTATCCTGTAAGTAGCCTACTGAAATGCATATTACTTTTCCGAATTCAGCATATATACCTGCTCTATCATACAAACTCGCGGGGTCATCTTGCTCGTTTTGCTTGAACAACCGTGATTTATCCGACCACAGTTGTCGTGCTTCGGGAGAGAGTTCGCTATATTGTGCGGTATTGGGAACAGTTTCCACATCCAGAAACAAAATGTGGTCGGTTTGTGGGGAAATATTTACACTTTGCATGGCTTAAAATCGTTATTAACATATTGTTGAAAGGCAAATAATGAAAAAGCAGTGAGGTTGCGGTATGAAGTTCTTATTTTTGCACGGTTATTGAAAAAAGTTGCTGAAAACGCGCTATGTCTGAAGAAAAAAAGAGCAGTTCGAAGAGGTTGATTCTCGTCTTGGTGATCCTAGTTTTGATCATTTTAAATGGCGTATTTATTTACGTTTGGAATACCAACCGACAACTCAAAGAAGAGTCTCAACGACTTCTCTTGCAAAAAGAAATTGAATACCAAAAAGCCATTGGCGAGCTTAACCTCTTCAAGGGTAAAAATGCTCAACTCGACAGTTTGGTCGACGCCGCCAATATTGAGTTATCTGCTCGCTCTGTGTCTCTCGATAGTCTTATCCAAAAAAACAAAGTCACTGCCCAGCAACTCGAACGTTTCAAACGAGAAAATGGCAAACTGAACTACTACAAACAGCTGTATCTCGAAAAAATAGACTCGCTGATTAAAGCCAACGAAAATCTGCAAGTCGAAAATATACAGCTCAAAACTGAAATCAAACAAGAACAAAAACGCACCGACCGCCTGACGGACGAAAACGTAAAATTAAGTAATAAAGTCGCTTTAGGTGCCATTCTGAAGGTTTCCGACATCAGCATTGAGGGTATTCGTTCCCGCAGTGGTGGTAAAGAGGTTTCCACGAATCGTGCGCGCAGTGCCGAAAAACTCAAAGCCTGCTTCACCGTAGGCGAAAATCGCGTTGCCAGCCGTGGGAACAAAATCATCTACCTACGTGTCATCGGCCCCGAAGGCGTCACCCTATGGATTGAAGATGCCGGCTCAGGTAAGTTTATGGCAGAAGGTCAGGAGACCCTATACACCGCCTCCGCAAACATAGACTACCAGCAAGAATCTATGCCAATTTGCATCTACTGGACCAAAGGCACCCCATTTTTTGAAGGCGTTTACAAAGCCGAAATTTATGCCGACGGCATGCTCATAGGCGAAAACAGCTTCACCCTCCGCTAAAACCTTTGAAAATTGCTAACAAAGCCAATACATACCCGCCTTGTTTTGCAAAGTATTTTATCTTTCCGCGTCATTTAGACAGCAGACGTTCACCCGACGCTGTATTACATATTCACTTTGCGAAAATGAAGCAAGGCCTTCTATTA
>JBDNIH010000283.1:0-11409 GCA_041688385.1 Bacteroidia bacterium | reverse complement strand
TTATGTAAAACCTGTTTAGGTTTCGGCTGTATGCCCACAGCAACGACCACAAAAGCAGCGACAAAAAAGGCGGCGACAATGGCCAGTAAGCCAAGGTCTTTGCGTCGACTTTCGGCGGGACCCGTTTGCAACAATCCATCTAGCAAAACCTGGGTATTGTGTTCCAGCATACCCAAATAGCTGTTGGCACCCGATCCTTTGGGGCCCATACTATCGGCGTACAACTTACCTCCAATGCGAATACCTGCATCGCCTGCGAGCTGCTGCATGAGTTTGGGGTTGATGGTGCTCTCCACAAAAATGGCGGGCAAATCATCCTTTTCAATCACCCGGATAAGGGCCTGTATGTCTTCCGTGCGCACCTCAGCGTCGGTGGTGGTGCCGAGTACCGATACCACCTGAAATCCATAACGGTTGCCATAATACCGAAAAGCATCATGTGAGGTGGCTATAACCCGTTTATTAGCGGGGATGGCCGCAACACGAGCCAGAATGCTGCTGTCGAGTGCTGCCAGTTTTTGGTCGTAGCTCATATAGCGGGCGTACAAACCTTCAGCTTTATCGGGACGCAGACCCAACAGCGCCTCATAGATATTTCGGATATAAATCCGACCATAACTTACGTCCATCCAAGCATGAGGGTCGTAACTGCCCGTATGTTCGGCGCTGCCAATAGCCTGAATACCGGCGGTAACCTCCACCACACGCGAGCTGCTACCACTGTTATCGATGAGCTTTTGCAGCCAACCTTCGAGGTTTAGCCCATTCTGTAGGATGAGGCCGGCATCGGCTAAACTTTTGGCATCGCCCGGCACTGCTTCGTAAATATGGGGGTCGGACCCCACTGGCAAAATACTGCTCACCTGAAAATCAGGACCCGCTATTTGTTGGGCCATATCTGCAATAAAGGTCGTAGTAGCCACTACCCGGTATTGGGCAGATAGCCCGCTACTGAGCAAAATCAAATTCAACAAGACAACAATATATTTCATACCAGACTACCCCTAACACAAAGATAGGATTTTTAGGTCGCCCTAAATATATTTTTAGCCCATTCTTTTGGCGGTCCCTTCGCAATTTTTTTTGGTAATTCTGGCAAAAGGGGCTTATTTTCGACTGTTTTTATTTTTAGCATGGAACAGACCATCCCTTCTATCGATCTGGCTGAGTTTTTATCAGGCGATCCACAACGCAAGGCTACTTTTGTACAAGCCATTGGAAAAGCCTACGAAGAAGTGGGATTTGTGGCGGTAAAAAATCATGGCCTCAGTGATGAATTAAGTGCTGCCCTTTACGGACAAGTACAATCCTTTTTTAAGCTACCTGAGGAAACCAAGGCCAAGTACGAAATTCCGGGTTTGGCTGGTCAGCGGGGGTACACAGGTTTTGGCAAAGAACATGCGAAAGGTCGCAGTACAGGCGATTTGAAAGAATTTTTTCAGTTTGGACAGGAAGTAAGCGATGGCGACCCCATCAAAAGCGAATATCCCGATAATGTGCAGGTAGCCGATCTTTCCGACTTCAACCCCAAAGCCCGTGAAGCTTATGCTACGCTCGAAAAAAGTGGCCGACATTTGCTTCGCGCCATCGCCTTATTTTTAGGGTTGGATGAATATTATTTCGATCCGCACATCCACAATGGAAACAGCATTTTACGCGCCATACATTACGGCCCCATCAGGGAGGAGCCTAAAGATGCGGTACGTGCCGCCGAGCACGAAGACATCAACCTCATCACCCTGCTCATGGGTGCCTCGGCCGAAGGCTTACAGGTACTCAGCAAAAGTAACCAATGGGTAGATGTAACAGCGCTGCCAGAACAGGTGGTGGTAAATGTGGGTGATATGTTGCAGCGCCTCACCAACAACCGCCTCAAAAGCACTACCCACCGTGTGGTTAATCCACCCCGCGAAAAGTGGGGCATGTCGCGTTTTAGCATGCCATTTTTCCTACATCCCCGCTCAGGCATGAAGCTCGACTGCCTGCCCTCCTGCGTTACACCCGACAACCCCTTGCATTATACACCTATCACCGCCGGCGAATACCTCGACGAACGTTTGCGCGAGATTGGTCTGAAAAAGTAAGCCCTTGCTGGCCATCTCCTCCCGCCATAAGTTTTTCCTGCGCGATGTACTCACGTTGGCCTTATCGGCTTTTGGCGGACCACAGGCCCACATTAGCATCATGCTCGATTTGCTCGTGTACCGGCGGGAATATCTCACCGAAAAAGAGCTGATGGAGCTCAATGCGCTCTGCCAGTTTCTACCAGGACCCACCTCAACCCAAACGCTCACCGCTATCGGTATGAAGTTGGGCGGACCAAAACTGGCGCTGCTCACGCTTTTTGTCTGGATCACACCGGCTTGTTTGTTGATGACCATGATTGCCCTCATGCTCAACTACATTGAGGGTGAGGGTTTTGAGCTCGAAGTTTTACGCTTTGTACGGCCAATCGCCATTGGCTTTATAACTGTAGCCGCTTACCGCCTCATTCGCCGACTCATTACCGACCGCATGAGTTGGTTTATAATGCTCTTTTCAATAGCCCTCACACTAACACTCACGAGCTCTATCATTTTCCCAACCGTTTTATTGATTGGAGGTTTGATAAGCAATTTCTGGCGACAAGAACAAACGGAAAAAGAGCATTATGACCTCAGTAAAATTCGTTGGCGTAACCTTTGGATATTCAGCGGCATTTTTCTTTTGGCCATACTGCTAGGTAATTTTGGTCACTTGAAGGCCTTTTTGCTCTTTGAAAACATTTACCGTTTCGGTAGCCTGGTCTTTGGTGGTGGGCAGGTGCTGATCCCCATGATGTTCGAACATTTTGTGCAGGTGAAAGAATATATGACCGCTGAACAGTTTTTATCGGGTTTTGGCTTAGCACAAGCTATACCGGGGCCTATATTTTCGTTTGCTTCTTACATCGGCGCCATGTCGTTTCAAGAAAGAGGGCAATTGATGATGCTCGTAGGCGCCAACATTGGTGCCATCGGCATTTTTCTCCCCGGCACCCTACTCATCTTTTTCATATACCCTGCCTGGGATGAACTCAAAAAAATGCGTGGCATACGCAATGCCCTCGCTGGATTAAATGCTGCTGCCACCGGACTCATTGCCGCAGCGGCCATATTGCTCATGCAGCCTCTAGGCTTTAATTGGGTGAATATTGGGGTCGTTGCAGCAACGTTTGTACTCAATTTCAGCTTGCGGGTGCCACCACTTATCGTAGTGACCTTAGGTTTGATTGCCGGTTTACTGGTAATCTGAGTCACGGCTTACCGACTTAGTTTGTATTTTCGTGACCAAATTCCGTCCAATGTACAGCAATACCCTCCAGCCCGTGCTCAGCAAAGAACTCGCCGATATCCGAGAAGCGGGTCTTTATAAAAAAGAACGCATCATCGTTTCATCTCAGGATGCCGAAATCACACTCGACAGCGGACAAAAGGTGTTGAATTTCTGCGCCAACAACTACCTCGGCTTATCTAACCACCCACGCATCATCGAAGCAGCCAAAAAAACCCTCGATAGCCACGGATTCGGTGTGTCTTCGGTGCGTTTTATTTGCGGCACACAGGACATCCACAAAGAACTTGAGCAGCGTATATCCGATTTTTATAAAACCGAAGACACTATTTTATATGCTGCGGCATTCGATGCCAACGGCGGTCTTTTTGAGCCTTTGTTCAACGAACAAGATGCCATCATCAGCGACAGCCTCAACCACGCCTCCATCATCGATGGGGTTCGTTTGTGTAAAGCCGCCCGCTACCGCTACGAAAACAACAATATGGCCGACCTGGAGACCAAACTCCAAGAAGCCCGCGCCGCCGGTCTCCGCAACATCATCGTTGTCACCGACGGGGTATTTTCAATGGACGGTTACGTTGCTCAGCTCGACAAAGTGGTGGCGCTTGCCAAAAAATACCAAGCCCTCACCATGATAGATGAGTGCCATGCTGCAGGATTTTTAGGTGAAACCGGCCGGGGAACGCCCGAATTATGTGGAGTTGTCGGCGAAGTCGACATCATCACGGGTACCCTTGGCAAGGCCCTTGGTGGTGCTATGGGCGGATATACCACCGGCCGTAAAGAGATCATCGAACTGCTGCGCCAGCGTTCAAGGCCATATTTATTTTCCAATTCGTTGGCACCAGCCATCGTCGGGGCCAGTATCGAAGTTTTTAAGATGCTCGACGAGAGCACCGAGCTACGCGATAAACTTGAAAGTAATGTAAAACACTTCAAAGCCGGAATCAAGGCTGCTGGCTTCGACTTCAAAGACGGCAAATCGGCTATTGTGCCCATCATGTTATACGACGCCAAGCTGAGTCAGGTCATGGCCGACAAGCTACTTGCTGAAGGTATTTATGTAATCGGCTTTTTCTTTCCTGTCGTTGCCAAAGGCCAAGCACGTATACGCGTACAATTATCGGCCGCCCACCAAATCGAACATCTCGACCGCGCCATTGCTGCCTTTACCAAGGTGGGTCGTGAATTGGGTGTGATTAAGTAGCCTATTTGCGTAAAACTTCGATCAACAAACTGTTTGCCTACCCTATTATTGAATTATTTTGAATAACACCCACGCCCGCCTGTCGGTCAACATCAACAAATTTGCTACCCTGCGTAACAGTCGGGGTGGCAACAACCCTGATTTGGTTCACATTGCCTACGATTGCGAGCGTTTTGGTGCCGAAGGCATTACCGTTCACCCTCGGCCCGATGAGCGCCACATTCGTTATGCAGATGTAACCGCCCTCAAACCCCTGCTGCATACTGAATTTAATATCGAAGGCAATCCCAAAGAAGCCGCCTTTGTCGCACTCGTGCTCGCCACCCGCCCAGCGCAGGTTACGCTTGTCCCCGATGCCCAAAACCAGCTCACCAGCGACCACGGCTGGGATACTGTAGCTGAACAGGGCTATTTGCAAGATATTATCGGCACTTTTCATGCCCACGGCATACGTACCAGCCTATTCTTAAACCCAGACCCGGAGTTGATTTCGGCTGCGAAGACCACCCGCACCGACCGCATTGAATTGTATACCGAGGCCTATGCTCGGCAATACGCTCAAAACCGAGAAAATGCGATAAAACCCTTTGTTGAAGCTGCCATGGAAGCCCAAAAACAAGGCTTAGGCTTAAATGCTGGTCATGACCTCAGTTTGGAAAACCTTGGCTTTTTCGCCCTAAATATGCCCGGTTTATTAGAAGTATCCATCGGTCACGCACTCGTTTGCGACGCACTTTATTTGGGGCTGGAGAACACCATTCAACTCTATTTGCGGGCTTTACGCAATGTAGCGCCCTAGAGCACTTCGGGACAGCACACTGATTTTTATGTGGAGTAGGATTTTCGTGGGTGCGATTTCCTCAGAACCTGAATAACGCTGAATTCCTAGCTCACACCCTTCACCTTAGCTCACAATTTGAAATTTAGCATTTGGCATTTGTAATTAAGCAGAATGATTAAGAATGTTTATTTTTGCCCCGCCTAGATTCAAACAAATCATAGGCTTATTGCATTACTTCTTAAATCGTACTCCATGACCCAGTTTTCCGGTAATTCCGAGTTTCAGGCCCGCCATATTGGCCCCAACGCGGAGCAAACGGCCCAGATGTTTAAAACAGTAGGCGTAGACAGTCTTGAGCAGCTCATAGCTCAGACCGTTCCCGCAAACATCCGCCGCAAAGACGGAATGCAGATTCCGCCGGCACTCAGCGAACATGAGATGTTGCAGCAGCTCCGGAAAATGGCCGATAAAAACAAAGTCTATAAAAGTTACCTCGGCATGGGCTATTACGACGTCATCGTGCCGGGCGTAATTCTCCGCAACATACTCGAAAATCCGGGTTGGTATACCCAGTACACCCCGTATCAAGCGGAAATTGCACAAGGTCGCCTTGAGGCCCTTTTGAATTTCCAGACCATGGTAAACGACCTCACCGGTATGGAGATCTCTAACGCCTCCCTGCTCGATGAAGCCACCGCCGCCGGAGAGGCCATGTTGATGCTGCATGCGCAGAGCAAGGCACACGGCAAAAAATTCTTCGTTTCCGAAAAGTGTTTCCCGCAGACCAAAGCCGTACTCGAAACACGTGCCGAGCCGCTGGATATCGAAATAGTGTATGGTTTCCTTGATGATTTCGACTTCAGCGCCGATTATTTCGGTGTGCTTTTCCAATACCCCGACGGCTATGGCTGCATACTTGATTACAAAGCATTCTGCAATAAAGCTGCTGCTGCCGGCATTTATGTTGCCGTTGTAGCCGATTTAATGAGCCTTGTCCTACTCAGCCCTCCAGGTGAATGGGGAGCAGATGTGGTGGTAGGCTCTAGTCAGCGTTTTGGCGTTCCCATGGGTTATGGTGGCCCGCATGCTGCCTTTTTTGCTACAAAAGAAGCCTTCAAACGCGACATCCCCGGCCGCTTAATCGGTGTATCTATCGATAGCCACGGCAATCCAGCTTTACGCATGGCCTTGCAAACCCGCGAACAGCACATTCGCCGTGAAAAAGCAACCTCCAATATCTGTACAGCACAGGTATTACTTTCCATCATGGCAAGCATGTATGCCGTTTACCACGGCCCCAAAGGCATGCGCGCCATTGCATACCGCATCCACCAACGTGCTGCCCAACTCGACGAGGCCCTCAAACAACTTGGCTTCAACCAGCTTAATGCCCAGTATTTTGATACGCTACAAGTAAAACTTAACGAAGAAGAGCGTGAAAAGCTCCAGCGTATCGCAGAGTCGAAACAAATCAACCTCAACTTTTTTGTGGCCGGTCAGGTGGGGATTTCGGTCGACGAGACCACTTCTATCTCCGATTTAGGCCAAGTCATCAGCGTATTTGCTGCTATCACCAATGGTAAGCAGGTGGATTTAGCGCAACTCAACAATGATATCGATGCCAGCATCGACAGTCAGTTTCTGCGCAGCTCGAACATACTTAGTCATCCCGTTTTCAACAGCCACCACAGCGAACATGAGATGCTGCGTTACATCAAACAGCTCGAAAGCAAGGATTTATCTTTATGCCACAGCATGATTGCTTTGGGCTCGTGCACCATGAAGTTGAATGCAACTACCGAAATGGTACCCGTTACTTGGCCTGAATTCGGGGGCATACATCCCTTTGCGCCACTCGTTCAAGCAGAAGGCTACAAACAGCTTTTTAGCGAACTCAGCGAATACCTGAAAGATGTTACCGGTTTTGCCGGCATCTCTTTGCAGCCCAACAGCGGCGCCCAAGGCGAGTACACCGGTTTAATGGTTATCCGCAACTATTTTAAAGCAAAAGGCGAAGGCCACCGCAATATCGCCCTCATTCCCTCCTCTGCCCATGGCACCAACCCAGCATCAGCGGTAATGGCCGGCATGAAGGTGGTTGTGACTAAATGTGACCAAGCGGGTAATATCGACCTCGTCGATTTGCGCGAAAAAGCAGAGCTGCATAAAGACAATCTCGCAGTCCTGATGGTTACCTATCCATCTACCCACGGTGTTTTTGAAGAAAGTATCATCGAAATATGTCAGATGATGCACGACAATGGTGGCCAGGTATATATGGATGGGGCCAATATGAATGCCCAAGTTGGTTTAACCAGTCCAGGCCTCATCGGCGCCGATGTTTGTCACCTCAACCTCCATAAAACCTTCTGTATACCACATGGCGGCGGCGGCCCCGGAATGGGTCCCATTGGCGTTGCAGCACACCTCGCGCCTTTTTTGCCCGGTCATCCCGTCATCCATATTGGCAGCAAATCGGCCATGACCGCCGTTTCTGGCGCCCCTTGGGGTAGTGCAAGCATTTTGCTCATCAGCTACACCTATATTCGCATGATGGGTCCTGATGGCCTTACGAATGCCACCAAAATAGCCATTCTCAATGCTAACTATATGAAGGCCCGCTTAGAGCAGCAATATGAAGTGCTCTATAGTGGTGCCAACGGCCGTTGTGCACACGAAATGATTATTGATTTCCGCCCCTTCAAACAAACAGCCGGTCTAGAAGTAGAGGATGTAGCCAAACGCCTAATGGATTATGGCTTCCACGCTCCAACCGTTTCCTTCCCTGTAGCTGGAACTTTAATGATAGAGCCAACCGAATCGGAGCCCCTACATGAACTTGATCGTTTTTGTGATGCTTTGTTACTCATACGCGAAGAGATTCGGGAAATTGAAATGGGTTTAGCCGACCGCACGAACAACGTTCTTAAACACGCCCCGCATACCGTAGGTTTGGTTACTGCCGACGGCTGGGACCGCCCCTACAGCAGGCAAAAAGCCGCATTTCCAGCCAGCTGGGTAGCACGTCACAAGTTCTGGCCTTCGGTAGGTCGTATCAACAACACCTACGGCGACCGCAACCTTGTGTGTGTTTGTCCGCCAATCGAAGCCTACGAAAACGCCTGATCTTAAACTGTATTTTTACTAAAACGCCCCGACTTAAATCGGGGCGTTTTTGTTTTTGGGGCAGAATTATTCAATATAGACTCTCCCGAACAAAAAAGGAGGCCTAATAATCCACACAAACCTCCAAAAATGCACACTTTACACTTTTTCTTTTTAAATTGCTACTGCGAAATCTTATTTATATGAAAAAAGTACTACTTACATTGGTAGGCGTAGCGCTTGCCGGTAGCCTTTTGGCTCAAACCATAAATCAAAGTCAGAAGCGTGCACTACAAGAGCAGGCCGTGGTTTATGAAAATGGTCAAATACGACCGGAAGCGGTTTTATGGTCACAAAATTTCTCGAATACAACCGGTGTTTCTTTTGCACAGGCAGCTAGTGCAACCAATGGTTGGAAAATCGTTTCGGCTCTCGAACCAAACATTAGCGCTCAAAATTTTGGCAGTACGCTAAATTCACTTTCAGGTGCTCCTTTTGCTTTTATCAATTCCGACTCTTTCGCTAATGGCGTTCAAAACAGCTCTGTTATTTTAAAAGTAGGCGTTAGTCTAGCGGGTGTTTCTGGTGTTCAATTAAGCTTCCAGCACTATTTCAGGCGTTTCCAAGAGTCTCACATCGTTGAGGTGAGCAGCGACTCCACTGCCTGGATAGAAGTGTACAACAGCTCGGTAACCGTACCGGTGAATACAACCATTGCAAATGCCGCACTCGAAGAAATCAATATCTCAAGTGTTGCAGCAAACCAAGCCAATGTTTGGGTGCGTTTCCGTTATGTAGGTGCATGGGACTGGTTCTGGGCTGTTGATAATGTCGAGATATCGGACCTGCCTCCTAATGACCTTAAACTTGAAGGTTACAGCATTGTACCTGAAAAGCGGCTTGTTTTTTACGGCACCAATATGCCTAACCACAAAACCGATTCGCTAACCTTTTCCGGTGCGGCTTTAAACTTTGGAACCAACAGTCAGCCAAACTCACGTATGGTAAGTACCATTATGGCCGGCGCGAATACCTTGTTCAACAATACCTCTGCCGCTATAACCCTAGCGGGTGGAGCACGAGACACGCTTGAATCAACCGGAGGTTTCAATTTAAATACCGTAAATAGTTCTGGCGAATTGGTAGCGCGCATACTCTTGCAGTCTGACTCAGTAGATGGCAGTCCAGCAAACAATGAGGTGAGTATACGTTTTAATGTAGGCGATAGCATCATTAGCTTGGCTCGTCCTACAGCCGAGCGCACCACCACTTTAGGCACCAGCTCTTTTGGCGCCGACAGCCAGGATGGATTCATCATTGCCTCCATGATTGAACTGTCTGAACAAGACACCATTACGGGCATCAAAATTCGTTTGGGCACGAGTACTCCTGGTGCATTAATCCAGATTAGCGTGCGCGACACGTCGGGCTTGTTTGGTACTCCAGCAGGCGGAATTACCTACCCTATTTTAATGGAGGCCGATTTGTACACCTTGACTAGTGCAGATACAGCAGCACGTTTTGTATTAATTCCAATCCCAGCTTCTTTGGCTGGTTTGCCACAAAATCGTATTTTGGCTGCAGGCGCCTATTATGTAGCTGCCGAGCTGTATTCTTCAAGCGGTACCGCGCACATGCGCGTAGTCGACGATCTAACTTACGATCGTTTTCAGCCTACTTACGCCTCTATGATTTACCTCTCAACAGATGCTACTTGGTATACCAATGGTGTTTCTATGGGCGTTGAAGGTGTATTTGGACGCGCTTCATCCAGCAATACCTCTGTAAATGAGCTCAACAATGTCGCCTTTTCGTTTGGCGCAGTTTATCCAAACCCAACACAAAATGAGCTTCACCTGCCCTATACACTCACAGCTCCAGCGCAAGTAAAAATAAACATCCGCGACCTTACCGGCCGCTTGGTTTATGAGCAGGCCGCACAACGGCAGCGCGAAGGTGCTCAGTTGGTTACGCTGCCTATTGATCAGCTGCGCTCTGGTGTTTATTTCGTTGAACTCACTGCCAATGGTCAGAACAGCCGCCAGAAATTTGTGGTGAATCGCTAAACTGAACAGTTCTCAATAATCAAAAGGGGCCTTCGGGTCCCTTTTTTGTTTTGAGCCCCATGGCATACACAGTTTAAAGCGCATGGCTACTTAAAAGGAGTAGATTTAACAATGTGCGCTAAGCCGCTAATACTTCATGGGCAGCTCCTTTGGTGACCGGGCAGGCTAAATATAATAATTACACATCGCGTACATGCCGGTGGTTTGCGAGCGGGTAGCGTAAAAACAGCGCATCATTTGTATAGATAGCACCTTAAATGGTAGCGTAGGTGGTACCCAAACACTTTGAGTCTTCCAAATTTGGTCCATTAAACTAAACTCCTCAATTTTCAATTGAAAACAATGCTTTACCTAGCGCAACATCATATTATTCAACCCGGCACCTCTTGGTGGTGGGCTGGTTGGGGTATTTTATTACTTCAAGTTGTTATTGCCCTACAAATTGGAAAAAACACTACTGCGGCTGGTCGAAAACGCTTTGAACAAGCCTGGGGATTAGTGTTGCTGTTGGTATTTGTTGGTATGAATAGCTACCGTATCAACGAAGGCGTATGGAACATTAGCGACAGCTTACCTCTACAAATGTGTGGTATGAGCCATCTTTTAGCCATAGCTGCTTTATTGTTCCGACAAAAATGGGCGTTTTTACCTCTACTATTCTGGGGATTGGCCGGCGGCCTGCATTCATTTCTCACGCCCGAGGTTACTTTGGGTGGCGACGCCTTCTTTATCAGCGAATATTACGTCTCTCATGCTTCCATCATTGCCGCTCCATTGTACCTTATTTGGATAAACGGCCAGCGCATCAATCGTTGGAGCTGGCTGAAGGCTTTGTGGTGGAACAACCTAATACTTATCCCTATAGGTTTGGTAAATGTGCTGCTTGGCGCCAATTATATGTATTTAAGCACCAAACCACTCGCCAACAACCCCTT
>JBDNIH010000282.1:0-2328 GCA_041688385.1 Bacteroidia bacterium | reverse complement strand
CGATGTGGTCAGAAAATCTCAGAGATTTTTCGAGATTTCCAGCTCACAATCATCGCGAATCCTGTTGGTTCACGGCCGCCATTTAATCCAAATGCTTCGGCAGATGATCAGCTTTATCAGCAAAAAGCGCCATTTTTTGTTCCTTTCCTGTTTGATGCCAATGGTAATGCGGTATATGAGGTTGAGATTTATGCCAAAGACACCTTGTTTTTCCCGTTACAGGCCTATGATATTTATCCGCTATATGATCCGCCCAATCCGCCTGCTGTACCATTTCCTTCCTATAACCCGGATAGCGTAAATCTGTTTGTAACAGGTCCTCAAATGGGCACGAACGGAACAAGTACCACAACGGGTTGTTTGTTCCCGCCATGCGCCACTCTCTCGCAATCGGGCGGCAATCTGCCTATTCCCATTAGTTATGCTACTGGTGGTGAAGTTTTGGGTTATGGTTATAGGGGTGACCTAGCCGTTACTGCCCAATTAAACTGGGTGCCTTTATGTAGTAATTTGCCCGACAGTACCTTGTCTTCTTGCGGAACGGGTCTTTCGGCTTATCAATTTGGTGTGGTTGCTTTTGATGATAATTCTCCTGTCCGTGGTAAATCGTCTCAAGTGTATTCGGTTCGCCTAAAATCCTTGCCACTTTTAGTTCCTCCGGTTTTACGGACGGTGAGCGTAGTTAATGCGAATGCTGGGGTAGAGTTAAGCTGGTCGCAATATATCGACACAACAAGTATCGACCCGATAGATAGCACGAACTTATATCAGTTCCCACTGTCCAACCAACGCCGGTACTCCGTGAATCGTCGGTATTCTGCCTTTGTATCGTATCGGGTGTATCGCTCAATGAGTTTGGCGGGTCCATTTCTTCAGGTAGGGCAAAATCTTTTGTTTGCCGATACTACTTTTATAGACAATACGGTTGTTCCCAATACCCAGTATTATTATTACGTCGCAACAGTTAGTGGTTGTGCCAATAGTGAATCACTTCCTTCAGAAGTTGTAAAAACGGTTAGTCTAACTCTCACCAACAACATTGCTCAGGGTCTTGCGGAATTACGTTGGGATAGCCTTGGCGTGAACAATGCCTTCCCAGCTACGGGCACGCCAGTGGTATTTATTGAGCGGGAGGTTTTTAGCCAAACGCCAGGTGTTTGGGAACGTATGGACACGGTAGCAGGCGTTTATGCTTGGAACCAAAGTGTGGTGGTTTGCGACGACTCGGTGAACTACCGTGTAGGTTATTTGGACTCCTCCCAATGGATTTCTTACAGCTGGGTAAGAGGCGACCGCTTCGAAGATAATTTTGCGCCTGATCGGGTTACGGTGGTACAAGCTTCGGTTGATAACGCTACTGGAACGGCTTACCTTAGCTGGGATGCGAGCCCGAGTTTAGATGCGAACCGGTATGTTGTTTACCGGGTTGACCGTTCTACTATCCCATCCACGCTGTTGTTTTTGGATACTGTTTACGGTTATAATTCCACCTTCTGGTACGATGTCGTCAGTGGTCAGAACCCTGCCGACAGCTCACTATTATATGGCATAGCCGCCATGGATAGCTGTGGTAATCTCGGCTTGGTGTCGACCACTTTTAATACCATTCATTTGGAGGCGGATATGAATCAATGTATCTCGAGTATGGAGCTGAGTTGGAACCAGTACACTGGTTGGGGAACGGATATCCGTGAATACGAGATCATGCGCAGAGATGGAGCAGGAGCGCCTATGTTGAGCATTGCCACTATTCCGGCAAACAATACGATGTACACCTATACCGACAATCAGAATTTAGTTCAAGACACGGTCTACTGCTATGAAATACAAGCCATTCGCTCGAACGACTCGATAGCTTACTCAAATGGAGTGTGCGTTCAGGCGCGGGTTATCAAAGCGCCGATACTGACGTATATCCGCAAGGTGAGCGTGGATACGGCAACGAGCTTAATCACGGTGAGTTTTATCAGCGATACGGCAGCGAGCAGCTCACGGTATGAATTGCAGCGGGGCACCTCTACATCCGACTTCCAACGGATTACATCAGTTGATGTTAGTCAGTCGACTGTAGTGGGTCCTTTCCACGCATTTGATTATACGGATATGGAAGCGAAAAGTGGCGACCGTTCCTATGTGTATCGTGTTGTAGCCTATGATTTATGCGATCAGGCTTTTGATACATCGCAAGTCGCGGCCAGTATATTTTTACAGGGTGTGCCAGCAATCGACTTCACCAACGAGTTGAAGTGGAACGACTACAACAGCTGGTTAGGTGGTTTGGAGACCTATACGATTAACCGTTTTATTCCTGCGGTTGACTTAAGTTAT
>JBDNIH010000057.1:0-3855 GCA_041688385.1 Bacteroidia bacterium | reverse complement strand
GAGATGAAAAAAACCAGCTCCCACACATTGAGCTGTCGAGGTAAATACACTGCTATGTTCGCTGCATCTTGGGCAATCCACAAATACCACAAAGTTCCGCTGGTGAGCCATTGAAATATTATCCATGACTGATGTGCTTTTCCCTTCAGCATGCGGTTGAGGGGCCGGGCAAGCAAAAACCAGATTAATAAAGACGAAAAGAAGGCTACGAAATAGCCGCCCATACTTTTCAGGAGCATACCCTCTACCGTAGAAAGTTGACCAGAAAAGGAAGTAAGCAGCATAAAAGTTGTTGAAACGGGTATACGCAAACGCGTTAAAATCAACAATACAACCGGTGCGGCCACCTGCAAATAGCCAAAGGAAGTTGGTGCCTCACTCAGTCCTTTGCTAGCCAAACGCTGGAAGGAGACGTCGCCGTCGAACATAAACCAGCTCGATAAAATGGCCGCAATAAATATGGAGCCGATATACAACCAAAGCCAATACCATTTACGCTCACTGTTCGAAGAAATAAAGGTACCGATGGTCTGAATGCTGTCGTTGGCTACCGCCGAATAGCCGGCAAACATAAATCCGAGCCACATCGCAGCTTGGGGATAGGGATAGGCTAAACCGCATAAAAGTAGAGCTGCGGTGACTAGTATATAGAACTTGCGCTCCTTGCGGGCGAAAACCACAAAATATCTGACGCGTTGCGAAGTGGAGAGGCCGGGCGACGGAATATTCTTATTCGAACTCATCAGCAGATTTGTGCTACAAAAGTGGCGGTAAAAAGTAACTCTCCCGCATGTAATCAGGTTATCTTTTTGTTAACAATTCCGTAATATAACTCAATTTTGCAAAACAGGAGCAAGCATAGTGAAACCGGGGATTTCAACGGCAAAAGTTTCACCATCTATTTCACGGAGGAGCGTAAAATTACCCCGCATGTGGCCAATAGGTGTTTTTAAGTTACAAAAGGAGATATACTGGTGACTTTCGTTTGGCGCAATGATGGGCTGCTCTCCAATTACACCCTCCCCCTCTACCTCACGGCTGCGCCCCAAACCATCGTGTATGAACCAATGGCGGCGCAGCAACTGTACCGTATAAGGGCTTTTGTTGAGGATGGTTATGCGGTAGGCAAACAAATATTCCGTGCTGTTGGGCACAGAATAGCGGGGTTCAAATTCCGTCTCAACCTGAACGGTTATATCGTTGGTAGTGCAACTAAGCATTTATCAAAAATGCTAAATGGGTTTGAATTGCTCAAATGCTTGCAAACAGTCGTAACAATAATGCATCGAACGACATAAAGTTGGGCCAAAAGGCGTCTTCATGGTCGTGTTTTCGCTGTTGCAGTGCGGACAGGCCGTATGTTGCAGCAGATTGAGGTCGGGTTGGTCTTTGTATTTAGGCGGCGGGGCGAGACCAAAATTTTTGATGATCTCCCGGCCTTTGTCGCTGATGCGGTTGCTGCTCCAGGTGGTATCGAAGTTGGTGGCCACGTCCACTTGTGCATAACCGAGGGCTTCAACGGCATCTTTTACCTGTTTTTCCATCAAACGTATTGCGGGACAACCCGAAAAGGTAGGCGTCATGCGCACGGTGACTTCGCCGTTGGGCTGAAGCTCTACATCAGTTATGATGCCTAAATCAACCACCGACAAAACGGGAATTTCCGGGTCCATCACCTCTGCAATGGCATCCCAGATGCGACTGATTTCAGGCGTTGGTGTTCCGGCAGGGCTGTTGGCGACTACCATTCTGCGCTGGGATCTACACGAAATACTTCGGTCATCTCTTCGAGCAAGGGCTGCAAATATTTGGTGTGATAACCTTGGCGGCCGCCCAAAATGGCTTGTGTTGCCCTTAAATCAGGGAGTTTGAGGCCCCATTTGGTCAACAGTCCGTCAATGTGTGCGAGCCATTTTTCACGGAGTTCGTTTTCGCTGGGGGTGATGCCGGCTGCGGTGAGCAGGGCTTCGCTTTCCATACTTTCGAAAAGCCCTAAAGCGAGGGGGAATACCTCGTTGAGGGCAGACTGCATGCGGGCTTTGCTTTCTTCATTGCCCTCGGTAGCCAGTTGACGTACCCAGCTGTCGGCATGAAAAACGTGGTATTTTATTTCTCCTTTTATTTTCCGCGACAATTTGGCCAAGGGCTCATAGGCTGACAACGACCAAGCATCAAAACGAAATTGTGCGGCATGGTCGAATAAAAAGTGGCGCATGAGGCTGAAATCATAGGCTCCGATGGGGTGCTCTACCAACTGCGCACAGAAAAATTCCTGTTCGTTGCGCATGAAAGCTACTGTATCAGGGTCTGCTTCACCTAAATGCTCGTGCAAAATGCTATAAAGACCAAGTGCATGACCAATTTTATCTTGGGCAATAGAAGAGAAGGCGATGTCTTCTTCCAAAATGGGACCTAAACCTGTCCATTCTGAATTGCGGTGGCCGAGGATGAGGTGGTCGTCGGCATGTACCAACAACATTTTTTTAAGGGCGGCGGTCGTTTTTGGATCAAACATCAATCTGTGCTTTTTTGTAGGCTTCAATTCTATCATTCACCTTGTAGCCTGCTGGGTCGCGGTAGGTTTTTTCTGTGGTGGTGCTGAAAATATCGGTATCCTCATAGTCCATGGCCAGTACGTGTCGGGTGTTCACTACCCACAGGTTCACGGTTTCACCGCGGCGTGCGTATTGTTCTTTGGCAAAAACTAAGGCCATCTCATCTGAGGGGGCATGTACGATGCCTACGCAGATGTGTTTATCGCCTCGTTTTTTCTGGTGAAATACCTGATAGGTCTGAAAATGATCTTCTGTTTGCAGTACGTGGTCTTCGTACGTATGTTCTGCATCCAGTTCCAAGCGGTTGACGCGGGGATCTATCGAATCTATTTTCATCTGAGATTAGGCTAAAGGAATGGTGTAACGTTCGTTGGCTTTGTGAAGAGCCGCACGTACCCATCGGCCATTTTGTTCGGCAGCTTTACGTACGGCTATGCGCTCGCTGTTGCAGGGTCCGTTGCCTTTGATGACTTCAAAAAACTCGTTCCAGTCTGGGTCGCCAAAAAGCCATTGACCACTTTCGGGGTCTTTGCGAAGTTCTGCGTCGGGCAGGGTAAGTCCCAATTCCCAAATTTTAGGCACATACATATTCAAAAACTGCTGGCGCATATCGTCATTGGAGGCCATTTTTACCTTCCAGCGCATGAGTTGTTCGGTATGCTGACTCATCACGTCGCTCGGGCCAAAGAAGTGCATAATGGGCTTCCACCAACGGTTGAGGGCGTCCTGAACCATATCGCGCTGGGTAGGTGTGCCTGTGGCGAGATATACAAATATGCTGTGACCTTGTTTGAGGTGGAAACTCTCTTCGTAGCAGATCCGCTCCAACGCTCGGCAATAAGGCCCATAAGAACCTTTAGAGTTGGCAACCTGATTAACAATGGCTGCGGCATCAATCAAAAAGCCAATTACAGCAACGTCTGCCCAGGTTTTTGACGGATAATTAAAAACATTGGAGTATTTTGATTTGCCGTTGATGAGGTCGTTGATTTGGTCTTCGCGGCTTTTACCGAGAGTTTCGGCGGCACTGTAAAGCAGTTGCGCATGACCTACTTCGTCCTGCACTTTGGCCATGAGCGCCAGTTTGCGGCGGAAGCCGGGCGCACGGGTAATCCATGTTCCCTCGGGCAGCGCGCCAATGATTTCACTGTGTGCGTGTTGCTCAATCATACGAATGAGCTGCTTGCGGTAAGCTGTGGGCATCCAGTCGCGCGGTTCAATTTTTTCGCCGCGGTCGATACGGGCCTGAAAGTCAGCCAGCATTTTTGGGTCGTCCTGAACTACGTCCTGGGTTTTTTTT
>JBDNIH010000056.1:0-1641 GCA_041688385.1 Bacteroidia bacterium | reverse complement strand
CTTTTTGCCTATTTAGGCGCCAAATCTTTGCATTACTTCAATCCCGAAGTACTCAAGCCATTGCTGTTTGTGATTTTGCTCTTCATCGCCAGCTATACCTACTTTAAAAAGGAGCTCGGTCAGGCGCAGTCAAAATCGCTCAGCCTTCGAAAACAATTGTACTATGGTAGTGTGCTGGCCATGGTGGTTGGTTTTTATGACGGCTTCATTGGCCCTGGCACAGGTAGTTTTCTGGTGCTAGGCTTTGTGGTTTTACTCGGCTTCGAGTTTTTAAAGGCTTCAGCTTATGCCAAGGTCATAAACGTAATGACCAATTTTTCGGCCCTGCTGGTATTTGTGCAGCAAGGAAATTACCTTTTCGAGCTAGCTATTTTACTTGCCGTATGCAACGGTACGGGCAGCTGGTTGGGCAGTGTAACAGCACTCAAACGTGGCAATACTTTTATTCGTAAAATTTTCTTGCTCATCGTATTGCTACTGTTGACACGGTATGGTGCCGATTTATACCTGCAGTACCGCTGATTAAATCGTAGCTAAATTAAATCTCAGCCACACAATAATTCACCGCTCTGAACAATCTAGTGTGTTTCGAAGCAAACGTGCTTAGTTTGTAAAATACCCTGCCGCTCGTGCCATCGCCAAGCCTGTTGGCGTTAAATAGGGCCAAATAATCGCATTTACTTGATGTACATAGGTGGCTTCCAAAGTCATTAAATCCGCATGCGCATCGGTTACCTTCAAAAAAAGAAGGTCCTAACCATTCCACTTAATTCCATGATAAAATCGAAGGTATTGTCTTCCAGCTCATCCCGCAAAATACCCTCTGTTTGTAAACGCAACAACTGCAGCTTCCATCCTTGTTTGCTAAGCGCATGCGATGTATTCACTTCCTCCATAAAAGCCGGGTATTGCCGCTGGAGCTCTAAAAAATCGACAAATAAAAAGCGGTACTTCATCGAAAGCGCAAATGTGCCACGGGGAGCCGCCAGTACCTGCATAAACAAATCAGCCTGACTAGTCAGCTGGGTGCTTAGCGCTACAAACGCTTGCTGGTAATTTGCATAAAGCTCCTCCAATAATTTTTCCTTGCTTCCATAATGGTAGGTCACGTTGCCATAACTAATATTTAGCCGTGCCGACACATCACGAAGGGTAATATTCACCCAGCCCGATTGGTTAAAAAGCGCCAAAGAAGCTTCCTGAATACGTTCTTTTGTCTTCTTCAATCCCAATTATATGTCTGTTCTCTACAAAACCGAAGAGGCCAAACGTACTATCCTGGCGTTATACGACCAACGCCTGCAACGCTGCGCTCCAGAGCACGAAAGTCGGTATATGCAAAGCACCTACGGCCAAACCCATGTCATCCTTGCAGGAAACCGTGAAAAACCAGCGCTCATTGTCCTTCATGGCGTCCATGCCGGCGCACCTATGGCCCTCGAGTGTATGACTTCTTTATTCCCCCACTTCTGCATCTATGCTATCCACACCATTGGGCAAGCCACCCGCAGTGCCGAAACTAAATTATCCTATAGATGGAAGTTTTGGGTTTTGGCTCGACCAAACACTCGAGCAGCTTAAACGCGAAAGCGTTGCGGTGGTGGGTATATCGTTTGGCGCTTTTCCTTTACAGAAACTCAT
>JBDNIH010000055.1:0-4268 GCA_041688385.1 Bacteroidia bacterium | reverse complement strand
TGCATGCGGGCCTGCGAAATATCAAGCATGGGTGATGCTTTCAGCCAAAGTCTGCAATTTTTAGCCCGAATTTGTGGCAAAAGCCCCAATATATCAGGGCTACTATCGGTTAAGCCGCTTACTTTTCGCCCCGCGGGCCGGCGATCTGGATCGACAAAAACTACCATTTCGTTTTCCAATGCGGGCATCCAGGCTTCTGCCGCCATTTCCAGGACCTGCACGTGGGCGTATTCGCGGAAATTCCATCGCAATAAAGCCGCTCGTTCGGGATGTATTTCGAGCAGGATCGCGCTTTCAAAATTTCTACTGAGGTAAAATGCATCGATGCCAGCACCTGCCGTGAGATCAACCAAAACCTTGCCCTTGATTAGACTGGCTTTATAACTAGCGGTGGCCGAAGAGCTGGCTTGCTCAAATCCCTGTGGACTGAATAACCACCCGTTCTCGAGCAATTCAGGGAATTTATGTCTCGCTTTGCGCCGCAGTTCCAATTGCTGTAAGACGATCGCTGCATCGGGACCAAATTGTTTTTGTGCCCGATTGGTCAACTGGGCCGAGAGCGTTTCGGCCTCTTCTGCCCAAAAATTTTGCGCCTCCGTACTGGTTAATACGGATACAAAGTGATTGACCTTCTGCATTTTTAAATTATTTTTCCGTTATTCGTTGTTTCTGAAGGGCAATGAAACGATTTTTGTTACTTCTTTTGGCTGTTGGTCTGGTTTCTACTGCTTGTCAGAAAAAAACTTGTCCGGCGTTTAGTCAGCAAGAACACCGAAAAAAAGTCAAAACCCCGAGAAACAAAAAGAAGTTGTACGCGAAAGATCGTAACGTCTTCGGAAATAAACGTTGATAATGATGAAAAAACTAGTTGTATTAGCCGTTTTGGTGCTCGGAGGTTTAGCCTTGAGCAGCTGCAACCGCAACGCATGTCCTGCTTTTAGTCAGGTAGAAGTACAGCAGCCAGCGGTACGTTCTTAAATCATGCCGTGGCCTGAGCTCACCCATTTGTCGCAACTCGACGAATGGATAGCGCGTTCTTTTCATCAGCCTATCTTGTTTTTTAAACACAGCACCAGCTGCAGCATCAGCGCGGCTGCCTACGGTCGTTTGGAGCGTGGTGCAGCTGATTTACCCGCGGAGTATCAACTCGTTTATCTCGACTTAATCGCCTACCGCTCCCTTTCACAAGCCTTGGCTGAGCGTACTGGCGTCACCCACGAGTCTCCCCAATTGTTACTGGTCAAAAACGGCCAATGTATTTGGCATGCAAGCCACATGGAGGTGCGTCCTTCGTTGGTTCCGGCAGCCGTATAAAGTTATTTCTTCAGGCGTAGTTAAAGCTGAATGCTTGCACTAAGTCTGGGTGCAATGATAAAGCCACGGGACAAGTCCGGGCGGTTCTTTCGAGGATGCTTTTTTCCTTTTCTGTATAAATTTTGTCAAAAAATAGCGTCACCTCCAGCTTGCTGATACGTCTGGGGTCGCTGGCCATGTGTTTGGAAACAGTTGCCCGCATGCCGCTTAAATCTATGTGGTGTGTATTGGCGGCTATGCCCATAACCGTGAGCATACAGCTTACAAAGGCTGCACTCACTAAATCCGTGGGTGAAAAGGCCTCGCCTTTTCCCTGATTATCGAGGGGCGCATCGGTAATAATTTGTTGACCGGAACGTATATGGGTTGCGCTTGTGCGCAGATTGCCGAGATAAGAGATTTCTGCTGTGCTCATAATTCGCTAATTTAGAGAACTTTTATCTCCCGCAAGGGTTTGAAAAATGATGATGATGCGTATTGGCCTTTTTCTACTCCTCTTGCTTCCAGTAATGGCAGTGGGTCAGGTTGTGCAGGAGCCGGTCAACATCAACTATTTCAAATATGCTACGGTAGGTGGTGGGGCACACAATTTAGGTTGGTTTGTGAGCGGTCGTTATGGTCTCAGCAAAACCAAAAACAGCGATATCATCTACGAATTTGACATCTGGCGGACCAAACATCCAAAAGAAGTAAGGGTGCAAAACCAGCAGTTCGTCAACCCGAAAGCCTACACATTTGGCAAGGTGAACGACCTGTACAACACCCACTTGGGCATAGGTACGCAGCGTGTAATTTTTGATAAAGGTGAAAAAAGAGGGGTAGAAGTCCGTTATCATGTGAGTGGCGGCGCTTCTTTAGCCGTTCTTTTGCCCGTTTATCTCGAGGTATTGTATGCCACCAGTCCCAACGACCCTTTTCGTTTTACCACCCGCACCGAGTTATACGACCCTAACCGGCATTTCGCCGATAATATTTATGGCGGCGCCAGTTTTGGTACCGGTTTCAGCGAACTGAAGATACAGCCGGGTATTTATGGCAAAGGTGGTTTTGTTTTCGAATGGGGCAGTTTCACCGAAGAAATACGGGTCCTGGAAGCAGGATTAGCGATTGATTTTTTTCCTAAGCCGGTGCCGGTGATGGCGCTGATTGAAAATAACCGACTTTTCATGTCATTCTACCTGGGTATTCACCTCGGGAAGCGCTGGTAATTTTGTAATTTTGTACTATGCAAGAACCTCTTGTCCTCGATATACGCGAACAACGTCGCAAAAAGCCAGATTGGCTGCGCGTAAAACTACCCACGGGCAAGGAATATCTCCGCGTCCGCAATTTGGTCGACGAATACAAACTCCACACCATCTGCGAAAGCGGCAGTTGCCCCAATATGGGTGAATGTTGGGGTGCCGGCACAGCCACCTTCATGATTTTAGGTAATGTATGTACACGCGGCTGCTCCTTCTGTGCTGTGGCTACCGGCAGACCTACCGAACTCGATCTCGACGAACCCTACCGTGTTGCCGAAGCCATTCGTTTGATGGAGGTGAAACATGCCGTTATTACCTCGGTAAACCGCGACGAACTCAAAGACCGCGGCGCGGGCGTTTGGGCAGCGACCATACGAGAGATCAAAAAACAGGCCCCAGCCACGACCATGGAAACGCTTATTCCCGATGTTAAAGGCAATTGGGAAGCACTTGAAACCATCTTGGCCCAGCGCCCAAATGTGGTATCCCACAATATGGAAACGGTTAAAAGACTGTACCGCACCGTTCGACCACAAGCCAAATACGAACGTAGCCTCGAACAAATTAGACGCATCAAAGACTTCGGCTTACGCACCAAAACCGGCTTTATGGTCGGCTTAGGCGAAACCCCTGAAGAAGTTTACGAAATAATGGACCACCTGGTGGCCCACGGCTGTGATGTGCTCACTATTGGGCAGTATCTCCAACCCACTAAAATGCATTTGGAAGTGGCCGAATTTATTACGCCGGAGCTTTTCCAACACTACCAGGAAGTAGGCATGCAGAAAGGTTTCAATTTTGTAGAGAGCGGCCCCTTGGTGCGTTCATCATACCACGCCGAACGCCATTTATAATGGCTATACGCGGCAAAGAACAGCCCCTCGGCGAAGTACTCGAGCAATTGGTTTCCCGCTATAAAATGCGTGGTAAACTCGACGAAGTGCAGCTTCACCAGTGGTGGGACGAGATACTCGGACCAGACATCGCCCGCCAAACAGACTCCCTCTTTTTGAACGGCACCCGTATTTTAGTTCGCATCAGCTCATCGGCAGTACGCAACGAGCTGGTCTTTGCAAAAGTAAAACTCATCGAAAAAATCAATGCGCGTTTTGGCAGCGACCGCATCACAGAACTTATATTCATTTAATCAAAGCATTGTTGCATGTCAAAACTCATTATCCTCCGTCACGGTCAGTCGCAATGGAATCTCGAAAACCGCTTCACAGGCTGGGTAGACGTGCCCCTGTCGGCTAAAGGTGAAGCGGAGGCTACTGCTGCCGGCGATAAAATCAAAGGATTTGAATTCGACGAGGCGTATACCTCGGTCTTGAAAAGGGCACAAAACACCCTCTCGTTGGCGATGAAACAAGCCGGTCACCGTGAAATTCCAGTTACCAAAAACGAAGCCCTGAACGAAAGAAAGTATGGCGACCTCCAAGGGCTCGACAAAGCCGACACGGCAGCCAAATACGGCGATGAACAGGTCCACATCTGGCGCCGCTCCTTCGACATTGCTCCTCCGGGCGGCGAAAGCTTGAAGGACACCGCTGCACGGGTCATCCCCTATTTTAAAAAAGAAATCGAGCCGAAACTAAAGGCCGGGAAAAATATCATCATCGCCGCCCATGGCAACAGCCTGCGCGCGCTGGTTATGCACCTAGAAAAAATGGCGCCAGAGGAGATCTTAAAGTTTGAGATACCCACAGGCCT
>JBDNIH010000054.1:0-27762 GCA_041688385.1 Bacteroidia bacterium | reverse complement strand
GGCGTAACTTTATTGGAGGCTTCTACTAAAATAAGCACTGCAGCTTTTTCTGTTGAGGGCAAAACATAGGTAATTCGATTGCAAAATAACTTTTCAGACGTTAGTTGTTCTTCAAATGCTGTTCGTGCTCTTGCCGGTAAAACCACGGCCAATCTACCTTCGGGTTTTAGCAAACGTTTTGCATGAACTACTAACGTTTTAAAATCGAGTTCTTGCTGTGTGCGTGCCACGGCCCTGCTTTTTTGCGCTATCGGAAAGCTGTGAGCAAAATAGGGGGGATTGGATACAATCAAGTCGTAAGGTGCTGCCTCCCAATTTTGAAGCGCCACACACTGTGCATTGAGCCGATGTGCCCAAGGAGAGGTATTAAAATTGAAAGCGGCTTCTTGAATAGAGTTTTCGTCAATGTCGATGGCGTTAATTCGAGCCGAGTCAAACCGTTGGGCAAGCATTAATGCAATGAGTCCACATCCAGTCCCAATATCTAAGATTGATACCGGCTTGTGGTTGCTGACCCAAGCACCTAAAAGCACCGCATCAGTGCCCACTTTCATGCTAGATTTCTCGTGGGTCACGTTGAACTGTTTGAACCGGAACTCGCTCAGGGGGCCAGCCTTTCAATAACCCAATTGCCGTTTTCCTGACGGTAACGAATCCGATCATGTAGGCGACTTGCGCGCCCTTGCCAAAACTCAAAAGAATCGGGAACCAATACGTAACCACCCCAATGTGGCGGCCGCGGAATAGAGGTGTCTGCCGGGTATTGCGTCTCAAATACAGTTGATAAACGCTCAATCACTTCGCGATTTTCAATCACTTCACTTTGTGGAGAGGCCCAGGCACCCAAACGATTACCGCGGGGGCGGCTAAAAAAGTAAGCGTCAGAAACAGCTTCTGAAGCTTTGATAATGCTTCCTTCCACGCGCAGCTGCCTCTCTAATTCCGGCCAGAAAAAAGTCATGCAGGCAAATGGATTTCTAGCAATTTCCTTGCCTTTACGGCTGGTGTAATTGGTAAAAAATAGTAAGCCATCACCTTCTAGTCCACGTAACAGAACAACACGTGCACTCGGTCGGCCGTCTTGAACGGTTGATAAAGTAGTTGCATTCGGCTCAGGAACATGTGCTTTAAGCGCCTGATCAAGCCATAAACTAAACTGATCAAAAGGAGAGTCTGCAACGTCCGCTTCCGTAAGCGCATGTTGGGTATAGTCTTTTCTGAGATCGCGTATGTAATCGTGGTTGCCCATCATCAGTTGTGTTGGTTTATTGTAAAATTAGCTGGTAAGTCATGAGTAAAGAAACTGCATTGCATATTTAATCGTTGGTTTATTAACATTCCAATGGAGCATTTTGTTGGAATCTACGTTTCACCAATTATTAACTTAGATTATGCAGTCAATCGAACTCAATAAAGGCATATTGCTGGTCTCTGAGCCGTTTTTGCCTGATCCGAATTTCAAACGCTCGGTGGTTTTACTCACCGAACATGATGATGAGGGTTCAATCGGTTTTGTTTTAAATCGCCCTACTGAACTTACCGTCAATGATGTGCTCGAAGATTTCCCTGTTTTCAATGGCCCATTACATATAGGAGGACCCGTTGAACAAAACACCTTGCACTACATTCACCGAGCACACCTAAATATTCCTGAAAGTAAAGCGGTGCTACCAGGAATACATTGGGGCGGGGATTTTGAAACGATAAAGGAAATGATTCGTCATGGACGCATTAAAGAAGACGAATTGCGTTTTTTTATTGGCTATTCTGGTTGGTCGGTGGAACAAATCAAAGAAGAAATTGATGGCCATGCGTGGATACTGGCCAAAGCAGATTCTTCAACAGTATTGATGGCCGAATCAGACCAACTTTGGCGTGAGGTACTGATTAGTATGGGAAATGAATACAAGGTCATGGCTAATTATCCTGAAGACCCCAGATTGAACTAGTTCAGTATAGGCTTTCAATTGTAATTTAGCCAAATGAAACTACTGCTTTGGATGAGCCTGTTTGTGCTCACACTTTCTTGCGATGACCAGTCCGAAAAAATGCGTGTCATTACCGGTGAAACCATGGGGACTACCTATCAAATCAAATACTTTAGTCGAAGTAATGCCGATTTAAAAGCTGAGGTGGACTCTGTTTTAAGACTTGTGAATGCCTCTTTATCCACTTACATCCCAAGTGCTACTATTTCTCGTTTTAATCAGGCAACCAACTATTACATTGTAGACGACTACTTCCTAACCAATTTTAACAAGGCGAAGGAAGTAGGATTACAGAGTGATGGTGCTTTCGATATGACAGTTATGCCGCTGGTGAATGCCTGGGGTTTTGGCTTTAAGAAGATGTCGGAAAAGGCGGATAGCGTGCTTATTGATAGTTTAATGACGATTATTGGACCAGATAAAATATGGCTTAGTGGTGATACACTCTACAAATTGAAACCTACCGTAATGGTTGATTTTAGCGCTTTGGCGAAAGGATTTGGAGTAGATGAAGTTGGCCGATTTTTAAAAGCCAAAGGCATCACGGCTTTCATGGTAGAAATCGGAGGCGAGGTTTTGGCCAGTGGTACAAAACCTTTAGAAGGAGAGTGGCAAGTGGGTATAGAAAAGCCCATTGATGATCAATCTGGCACGCAGAAGGTAGTTGATTTTATTTTGCCTTTAAAAGATATGGCCATGGCTACTTCGGGTAACTACCGGAATTTTTACATTCGGGATGGAAAAAAATTCACGCATGAAATCGACCCCAAAACGGGTTATCCCGTAAATCATAACCTGCTCAGCGCAACAGTAATAGCCGCTGATTGTATGACTGCCGATGCTTGGGCAACAGCTTTTATCGTAATGGGCTATGAAAAAGCAAAAATTTTAGCCGAGTCCAGAACTGATATAGAAGTGGCATTCATATATGCCGATGATAAGGGTCAAAATCAGCTCTATTTAAGCGGTGGTTTGGCTCGGGAAATTCAACAAGAATAGTAATTTAGTCGGGGTTCAGTCCTTTTGTTGCTGGACACTCCTCTTTATAACGGTTGGGGCAAGTCTCACAATCTACGCCTTTAGCGGCAAGGAGTGGGTTGTGACTTGAGCAAGTTCCTCGGAATTCACCTTGCTTTAAAACGAGTAATCGAATGCTTAAACCCGCAATTCCCAAGGCTAAAAATCCAAATGTTAAAAGTAGTACTGGCCACATAGTGATGATGTTGATGTAAAGGTAACAGGGCCACGCATGAGTTTAGTTCCTACTTCTTAAAAAACTAACGGCAATAGCAGTTTTGAACCTTGAAAAGTGGAAATTAGCAAAATGATGCAGATAGATCCCCGCTTAACCGCTTTTGCTCGTTTACTTGTGATAATGGATGACCTCCGGGAAAAATGTCCTTGGGATATGAAACAAACCATGGAGACATTGCGCCCACTGACAATTGAAGAAATGTATGAATTGGCTGATGCCATTCTAAAAAACGATATGTCGGAAGTGAAGAAAGAATTAGGTGATGTAATGCTTCACTTGGTTTTTTACGCCAAGATTGGTAGCGAAAAGGGTGAATTTGATATGGCAGATGTGTTGAATGGAATTTGTGAGAAGCTTATTTCCCGTCATCCACATATTTACGGTGATGTTCAGGTCAGTGGCGAAGAGGAGGTGAAACAAAACTGGGAAAAGCTTAAGCTAAAAGAAGGTAAAAAGTCGGTCCTAGAAGGTGTGCCCGTATCGTTGCCGGCTATGGTAAAAGCTACCCGTATCCAGGAAAAAGCGAGAGGAGTTGGCTTTGACTGGGACAATAAAGAACAAGTTTTTGCCAAAGTGCAAGAGGAGTTAGACGAATTGAAGGTGGAGGTAAATGCCGCAGATGCAACCAAAATAGAACAGGAATTTGGTGACTTACTCTTTTCGATGATTAACTATGCACGTTTTTTAGAGGTAAGTCCAGAGAACGCGCTAGAACGAACCAATCAGAAATTTATTCAGCGGTTTCAGTATCTCGAAAATAAAGCAGAAGAATTAGGTAAACCGCTAGTGGATATGTCGCTTGCAGAAATGGATGTTTTCTGGAATGAAGCTAAAAAGTTGAAATGAGAATACCCTTAGGCTTCTTGCTCAACATTTTATTTTTTAGTCAATTGTATGCACAAGTGCCTCCTGCTTTTTCTAAAACACAAATTTTAAGTTATCCTCGAGATGGTTTCGGCTTATTAAAGGCACCATTGACCTGGGGTAAAAAAGAGTGTGCCAGAGCGCTTGTTTCTACAGCCATTATTTACGGAGCCTATACTTTAGATGAGGAAGTTTTAGCCTTGGTCAGGCAGGAACCAAACAATAGTCTAGCTACTGGTTTTTTGTCTGGGAGTCGCCACTGGGGTAGTGGGTTATATAGTTTTCCGGTATTCGCTGGCCTCTATTTTTATGGAAAATTTAAGGATAACCCGAGACATCAGCTGACTGCAATGAATGCAACAAAGGCGTTTGTTTTGAGTCGGGTCTTGGTTCAAATCCCGAAATTCTTATTTCAAAGACATCCTCCCCAAATGCTAGGTTTCGCACAAAAATCTGATTTAGATGGACCCTTAGGCGGAGGTATAAACCGTTCCTTCCCAAGTGGACATGTGATTTCCATCTTTTCAGCAGCAGAAGTTTTCCGATTATCCTACGATAATTGGTGGGTCGGCACACTAGTCTATACGCTGGCCGGAACTGTCGCACTACAAAGGATTGGCAGTGGTGCGCATTGGTTTTCGGATGTGACCACCTCGGCAGTGTGTGGTGCAGCGATAGGTCATTGGCTTTCAACCAAAGGAAGTACGCCATTCAGTCTTATAAGTGGCACTACGGCTCATTTAAACGTTAGGACTTTCGGCCTAGTTTACAACTTCTAAGCTGGGTAGTTGGCGTTTAATTTTAACCATAGAATCTAGTCCTGCTAGAATTTCGATATTCACGCCATCTGACAAACCGGTTTTTATCGACTTTTTTTAAACTGTTGTTTTCCGGTCTCCACTTCCACATAGGGTTTTTCATTTTCGAAGCGTATCAGTGCTTCGGGTAAAGACAATGCATGATCCACCCTTGCCAAAACGATATCGGCACTAGCACTGTATCCAGCACAGATAAAATGAGCACTATCGAGTGTTACTGCAGCTTTTATGGTAAATTGAATGGCACCGTTCTCACTAATTCCTTTACGAGCTATAAATTCAAGTTCCGCATTAAACTTCGTCTCGTCAATGGCCACGATTGTGCGTATCGAAGGCCTGTTTACCTTGATTTTCCCTACTTCAGACGCATCGATTTTACCTTCGAAAATCATTTCACCTAAATCGGCAACCGTAGCAATGGTGGTCCCTAGATTAAAGTTATTTACTTCAATTACAGAGTAGCCTTCTTCCACTGGTACATCCAATACAGTGCCTGTAGCGGTACAACACACTAGGGTTAGTGTTGTACCACTGGAACTCTTCGCTACACCTTCTCGGATAATTTCTAAATTGTCTTCGGCCGCTATTGTAATGATCTAATATGCCAATTTTATTTAATAAAGTCGATTTTCCGGAGCCTGAAGCACCCATTATGGAAACAAACTCACTTTTTTCGACTTGAAGTTCAATACCCTTGAGTACTTCCAGCGAATTGTGCCCGATACTGTAGGATTTACGAAGCGCCTGAATGTTGACCACAATTGAAGTTGATTACGCAATGTCAGCGGATTCAATATACTTTCAATGGTTCACAGTCTAACTTATAATTATTTTAACAGGATTGATGTTTTTAGTCAAGGGACACAAAAAAAGCCGCATCGGTAGGATGCGGCTTTTTGTGGTTAAAATGAAGCTTAGTTTGCAGACAAATATGCTGCAACACCTTCATGGGTGTCTTTGAGTCCGTCTTTGCCAGCTTCCCAGTTAGCAGGACATACATCGCCTTTCTCTTCATGGAAGAGCAATGCATCTACCATCCGTAGTGCTTCGTTTACGTTGCGCCCCAAAGGAAAATTATTCACCAGCTGATGCTGAACGATACCATTTTTGTCTATCAAGAACAAACCGCGGTAGGCAATCATTGGCCCAGTAGCTACCAGTTCTCCGTTTTCGTTATAATCATAATCGCCGGCCAAAACGCCATAGTTGGTGCTGATTGTTTTGGTCGTGTCGGCTACAATAGGGTAGGTGATACCCTGAATGCCACCAGCCGATTTACTCATCTGCAACCAGCCCCAATGCGATTCTTCTGAATCCGTAGAGGCGGCGACAATAGCAACGCCTCTTTTTTCGAATTCGGTCAACTTCTCTTGGAAGGCGTGTAATTCGGTAGGACATACAAAAGTGAAATCTTTAGGGTAGAAGAAGAAGATGACGTGTTTTTTACCCAGAAACTGGTCTAAAGAGAAATCTTCGATGATTTCTTCACCGTTTACTACGGCTGGAGCACTGAAGTGTGGTGCTTTTTTACCTACAAGTACTGACATATTATCAATTCGTTTTAAAGAGTTATTTCAATGGTAACCGAAGAAGAGCTGATTGGTTCAGTTCCGAGGTTCAAAATTAAGCTTCTTTAAGAAAAGAGGAAAGGTATCTCTGATGATAAGTCCTGAATTCTTTTCGAAGGTGTTTGAATAAAGCAGCTTGAAGTTGGGGTATGAATTCCTAACTTTGCAGCCGCTAAACAGTTTAACGTTTTGATCCCGTAGCTCAATGGATAGAGCAACTGCCTTCTAAGCAGTAGGTTACTGGTTCGACCCCAGTCGGGATCACATAGTAAGTCGGCAACGGTCGATTTTTTCTGGTCAAATTTGGCCATTTTTTTCTTGCAGAGTGGTGCATGGCAAGGGAAAGTTATATATTTGCACTCCCATCGGAAATGATGGCAGCCGAATAACGGTGAGATGGGTGAGTGGCTGAAACCAACAGTTTGCTAAACTGTCGTACGGGCAACTGTACCGAGAGTTCGAATCTCTCTCTCACCGCAAAAGTTCGGGGTGTAGCGTAGCCCGGTATCGCGCCTCGTTTGGGACGAGGAGGTCGTAGGTTCGAATCCTGCCACCCCGACGAACAACAAGCCTCTCAGTTTACTGAGGGGCTTTGTTATTTTATATCAATTGTACGCATTTTTTGCATTTGTATATTGAATTGTACAGTACTAAGCGGAGTAGTATTACAGTATTATATAGTAAATTTCTAGTAGTATTTGTTTCTGGCAAATTACTGGTTTATAAGGTTTAGCGCAACTTTTGTCTCAAACGGCGCAAAGTGAACTCAAGCATTAGCATAGTGAATTTCCAGATTTTATACTTGAATCATAAATGCTAAAGTCATGAAAAAGACATGGCCCATTGTACTGCTCGGAATAATTCTGCTATTCGTTGCTTGAAGCAAGGAAGAAGCTGCAGGAACAAAATTAATCTTTGAAGGTAAAACCTATGTGATTGGTTCGAATAAGCCACCGAAGGGGCAACCCAAAAAAATGTTAATCCAACAGCGGGAAAATCATTTGGGGAATGCTCGCTATGTTACTATTGATTCCTTTTTACACAGATAAGGGCGGTTTTTTTAATTGTTGGCTTAAGCCGATTTTTGCGCCATCCACATATTTACTAGCTCCGGAATTCGTTTGGAGGTAAGATACTATTGATTTTTTATTCCCAAAGAGATTTGGGAGGCATACTAAAGACTTTAGGATACTTGGTAATGGATACTTGTATATGCGATTAAAAAACAATAATTATCAACCTGGAGATAGTTTAGTAATAATTGGACCAAACAATAAGATTTCAATTTTTGTCAGTCCGGTAGCTATTGTTTATTTACTCAAATTCGCTTTCTACTCTTATGAGGAATTGAAATTTGAATTTAAGCTTCGAGAGACAATGGTTTAAATACTGGGAATGAAATTTACTTTTTGCTCGAAGACTCAACCCATTATCCCAGAGTAGTCTTCTAATAAAACAGCCCCATGGCAGTGGGGCTGTTCACAATACAGGATCCATATTTCACCCTAAATCCTTATATTATGTTACACGAATTTATCTATTTTTTGGCAACAACCCTAGTGTTGATTGTTTCTACCGGCCGGTCTCAAACGTTTGAAGATCGAATAACATCATCCTACTCGCCTTTAGAGCCATTTACTCCAATAGGCATCCTCACTCATCGAAGTCCATTAAAGTTGTTGCTAGTTGATAGTTTGTCACCAGACTTATATTATCCAGGGAGTGGCATAGTAGGCACACAATTCAGGTTTGAAAGCCTCTAAAACATGTTTTATCATGCAAGTTTCACAGGTGCCCTCTTTAATCTCCATCCTGAAAGCTTACCTAAATCAATTGATAGTCCAAGGTTGGGTTATGATGAGAATAGTATAGCCAAAGCTGGCAACTATGGCTACCTATTGTGATGTAGTAATGGGTAGTCTTTTTCTGAATTTCAACAAAATTCATCCACAAGCGCTTAGTCGCATGGCTTTTTTCTTTAAAAGTCAGCCCCGATAGTGACAGCTACTGTCAATCAAAAAACAACGTGCAATCTTGCGGATGAGCCTAATAAGTTTTACCCGTTGTTCGGTTTTAATATAGTAAATTTCAAGTATTATTTGTTTCTGGTAAATTACTGGTTTATAAGGTTTAGCGCAACTTTTGTCTCAAACGGCGCAAAGTGAGCTTAAGCATTAGGATGGTGAATTTCCAGGCTTTATACTTGAATTATAAATGCCAAAGTCATGAAAAAGATATGGCCCATTGTACTGCTCGGAATAATTCTGCTACTCATTGCTTGCAGCAAGGAAAAAGTTGCAGAAACAGACTTAATCTTTGAGGGTAAAACCTATGTGATTGGTTCGAATAAGCCGCCGAAGAGTCAACCCAAAAAAATGTTAATCCAGCAGCGGGAAAATCATTTGGGTAATGCCCGCTATGTTACTGTTGATTCTTTTTACACCGATAAGGACGGATTTTTCAATTATCGGTTTAAGCCTAGCTTGATTCCGAATAACTATTTAGTTATTCCAGAGCCTAGATTGAAGTACGACAATATTGATCTTTTGGTCCCTTTGAAATTGGGTTTGCATAAGCAAGACTTTAAAATTCTGAGCAGTGGTGTTCTTCGAATTAGGATCAAAAATAGCAATTATCAATGGGGTGATAGCTTAGTAATGATAGATCCAGCAATGAGTTTTGCAATTTTCTCTGGCCCATTAGTTTATGACCATACATTCGATTTATTCTATCCATCATTTCAGCCACTCCTTTTTGAATTTAAATTGAAAAGAAATAACATTTGGAGGACGTGGAATGAAATTTACTACTTACATGATGATTCAACGCATTATCATGAAGTAATCTATTGAAAAATAGCAGCCCCATGGCAGTGGGGCTGTCCACAATATAGGATCCATATTTCACCCTAAATCTTTATATAATGTTACACAAATTTATCCTCTTATTGGCAATGAACATAGGATTGTCGATCAGTCTCGTTTGGTCTCAAACTTTGGAAGACCGAATAAAGGCTTCCTATTCACCCTTAGCGCCTTACACGCCTACAGGAATTCTTTTAGATAGAAGCCCATTAAAATATCTTATGGTTGATAGCTTAGCTCCAGATAGATACCACCCGGGAAGTAGTCTTTTGGGCACTCAATTTAGGTTTGAAAGTCTCTATAACCTTTTCTATCACGCTAGTTTCACGGGGTCACCCTTCTTGAACCATCCTTCTCAAATTCCCGAATTTATTGATAGTTTACGTTTAGGTTATGACGAGAATACCGCTTCATGGCCAAATGTGGCAAATATGCCAACACATTGTGATGTTGTTATGGGAAGTTTATTCTTGAACTACAATACAATTCATTCTGATGCATTGGATGAAGATTGGATTCGCTATAGTGCGATTGATGATAAATATTATTTACAACTGCACCCCTATCAAATTACTGATACGCTATGGATTACTGGAGATCCCGGGATAGGTTCTTATATTATTCACACGGTTACGATTTATCCCGATTCAGTTGAATCTTTAAATCAATGGAAAACATCAGATGACCTTTTTATAATTGCTTCTTTAACTCCTGAAGTTACGGTTCCATTTAATGCACCAATACGCTTTTTTTTTCCCGCAAGTCTGAATTTATCTAATTCGAATAATGTACTCTTAGAAGTGGACTTTAATGATGGAAATGGCTATGTTTTGGTTACACCAGGTCTATTAAAGCATATAACCTACATTGAAAGTGGAGTAAAAACGATTCGTGCTAGAATTAAGAATTTTAATGGATTGGTAATCGGTGATTTGCCATCCACTACCTATGTAAGAGTCGAAAAGGCTAGATTTGAACCTGACATCATATTTACTTCAGGAAATCTTTCCGATTGTAATATTGATCTAAGTGATGGTATTGGAGAGGCGATGTTAAGTTTCAAATATTCACCAGCATCTAATGGCAAATTAGTAAATCCTTTTATTTTGGTAGAAGGTTTTGAATCTTCTGAATACAGCAAGATAGATGCTGAGCTCGATAATAAAGTAGGGTCTGGTTTTGGCAAGATAAATTGGGCTTCTTTTTCGTCAGGTGTTGACATAACAGAATATCCTCAAATGCAATTGTTGCCAGTCGTTTTAGATTCTCTACTCGCTCTAGGCTATGATGTTGGTTTTGTGGATTATCGGACAAATCGTGCACGGATTGAGAAAAATGCGAACGCCTTAATTAGTCTTCTACAGCAGGTGCAGGAGCGACTGGTTTTAAATAATTCTCTAAATGGAATTCAACTCATGGGTGCGAGCATGGGTGGATTAATTGCAAGGCTGGCCATAGTTAGAATGGAAAAAAATAATTGTTGCCATTCAGTAAAGATTTATTATTCCTTTTCAACGCCACATCAGGGTGCTAATCTCCCAATAGCTGCGCAACATTTAACATATGACTTGGGTTATAAATTTAATTTTCTAAATTTTTTAGATAGATCAAAGTTTAGTTATACTCAAGTTTTAAATTCTCCAGCAGCAAGACAGCTTCTAATTGTGCACCGAGAACCTTCTGCTCATGCGGAGCATCTTGCTTTTTATCAATATTTAGATCAGCAAGGTTATCCAGTATTAGCGAAAAATATTGGAATTACTGACGGAAGCTTGAATGGATTTTTACACCGACTAGATAATACAAATATAAATAGTCCTGTATTGGGGGAATTACAAAGTTTATTTGAATTCAATTTTAAAGTTAAAGCACCCTCAAAAGTTAGAACGGTTTTTGACTTTCCAGCTGCAAATTTCATTCTCGCTTCAGCAAACGGAGGATCAATAGAGCATTCACCGACAGTTACAAGTCCAAATTGGATTTATCGTCATGGACGAGATATATACAGTAATATGTTTGATTATTTGGAGCTTTGGATTCTATTCGGAAGGTCAAAAAGTGAATTGAAACTCGTCAAATTATTTCATAATCAAGCTATGATTCAATTTCCTCAATATGTAATTCCTCTATCTGTTTCTAAATTGCTTTTGATAAATTTCTGTATTTTGAAAAATGAACATTTCATGAGTCAAAGAATTCAAAATAATAGGCTTTCAAATCTGCTCTACGCCTTTGAATACTTAAACCATGCCGTAGAAGGTCTCGATAACGCTCCAGCTGACTTTACTGACATTGTACGAAAAATTGTAAAACCGTTTGACCAATTCAAACTTGGATTTGCTTTTGACAATGTGTTTCCAACCTCATCTTTCGTTTCCAGCGTAAGTGCACTAGACGAAAATCGCTCTACCCGAGATATTTTGATTAATCAAAATCAAAATCTAACACATTTTGATTACATATGGGCAAAATTAGAATTGGGTAAAAATGAATATTTTAATAATGCACATGTTTACGTCTCGGAAAATTTTATTAGTTGGCTTATTAGTTCATTGCATAGTATAAATGATACAAGCAAGAATTTAGGTTTAGAATTAAAGGTAGAGAATTTCAATTTTGGCAAGGCCCAAAACGGACTACTCCAACAAACCAATTACTACTTTTATCATGAGACTTTTCCAAGTGTACGAATTGCTTCCAATTATAGGCTTCAATTTAATCGTATGTTACCCCTTGGTTATGCAAATATTTCTAATCCACTTTTGCCAGAAGTTAACTCTAATTTTGCTAGTTACAGCCGTAACTTCAACTGCCAGCCAGTACAAGTTATAAATGAAGGAATCATAGAATTAGGTGAACCTTCTTCGACGCCATTTATTAATACGGCTCATGTTCAATTTCGGTCTGGCAGTGTTTTGGAACTGTTCAGCAATTCTGTATTGAATATCCATCAAGGCAGCCGACTGACCATAGATTCAGGTGCAACACTTATAATTCATCCTAATGCTACAGTTTACCTTGAAGGAAGTAATTCAATACTTGAAATTAAAGGTAGGGTGGTGTTTTTGCCCAATGCAACTCTGGAGCTTACGGGTGGGGGATATCTAATGGTCGACCAAGACTCTAATCAAGTTACCAATATTTTTGATTTGTGGGAAGCGCAAGGACCAGCAGAAATAAAATTTCAAGGTCAACAAAGTGCTCAGCGATTAATGGAACTTAAGAGCGTTTTGCGACTGAGTCCACGGATAAAATTAGATTTCAAAACCGGTCGTGTTCTCATGCATACTTCAGTCCTATTGGATCTTTTTGGTGATGTGAATCTTCAATACATGCAATTTCAAAGTGCCGGAAGCCTACCACATCGTGGTATTTATTTACATGGACAGGCCAATGTGGTGCTTACCAACTTGAGTATTAGCGGAGGAGAGCAAGCCTTGACGTCAACCATGGTTCAGTACCGAAATCCCCTGGTTTTGAATCAATGTAACTTAAATAATAATTACACCGGAGTTGTAACTTATGGTGGTCAGGTAATTTTTAGGGGCTCAACCTTTAACTCAAATACTACCGCTTGGATGGCTTACGACATGGATGGAAGCAGCCGAATTGAGGAATGTCAGTTTAAGTTTAATGATGTGGCAATCGATATTATGGGCCAAAATGATGCCAATTTGAACATTACACAATCTGAAATCGAAGACAACATCTGGGGGATTAAATCCTTTGGTCAATTATATTGCCGCATGAATTGTAGCTCTGTATCCAACAATACAACAGGTATCTATGCCGGTAATTATCAATGGTTGATTGGCGGTAGATCCAGGAACAAGTTTCATAATAACCAAATTGCCATTCGCTTAGAAGAAGTGGATAATTTATTCGTATTCGAAGGAGAAAATGATTTTAGCGGTAGTCAGATGTACATCACGGGTACGTTCTCAGGTATCGCAATGAATTATTTATACCAGAATCCGATGAATAGTGGATATGAGCTGAATGTAAAAGACAACCGATTACCGGTTATTGCCGGAAATACGCGCGTTCACTTGCGAGATTGGAATGATGACCCAATCTACCTCTACAATCACACTCCGATGCCGCCGTTTACAGCGCTGTGTGAGGCTACACAAACAGTTGCTTTCGAAGATCATGTCCTTCAGAATTGGCATAGTAATATTTTGGTAACAGTGTCGCAGGGCCAACTTCCATTGAACGATGCCGTGGCTCAGGCGAAGTCGCTAGTTACTACCAATGAATTACAAAACCTGAAAACAGACTTGGAAGCCATTGCTTTTTTTGACAATATTCTCTCCCAGATTAGAAATCAAGCTGGCCAATATCAAATAACAGCTAAGGATTTCGTTATTCTAGAGATTGCATTGAATAAGATGCTAGAGGCACACAATAATGCGTATCGCTTTGAGCTTATTCCAAGGATACGAGCAGTTGATAATGTTCCAAAGAATATTTATTTAGCTGCCATACTCACAGAAATTGATGCAAGGATTGCCGCAGAATTAAACAACAGTACTTCGGATAGATTGCGCTTTAGCCTTATGCTTTCAAAAGCGCAACTCTATCGCACGGCAGAACATTACGATTATGCACTCGAAACGCTACAAGAGCTTAAGCTGGTGGAAGATATTTACTGGAGCGCAACTGCGGAATATTGGGATTGTATATGCAGCGCGGAGAAAGAACTAATCAGGGAAGTAATTAGTGCCGAGCATTTTGAGTCTGTTCGTTTGGAGTGTTTGCTTCTCGGCCCGATGGAACGGCGCTTACAGCCGATAATGGTAGGAGATCTAGTTAGCGTTAAAAATGGCGGAGTGGAGTACAACCTTTTCCCTAATCCGGTTACGTCGACTGTATTTTTGATATCGAACAAACTTATCGGAACTGCTAAAATCGAAATTTTAGATCTAACTGGCCGGAAGATACAGGAAATTAGCTGGCCCGACCGAGGGGACGTCATTGAAATTGATTTGAAAACAATCAAATCAGGTATCTACATAGCTCGTATCAATTCTGACAACAGTTCGGAATCAGTTCGATTTGCGAAGTACTAATCATTAAACGTCACAATCTGAAAACCTCCTTGATAACATCCTGGTGTGTCTGCCCAAAATGGGTAAGGCACCAGGCAAGGAGTATCGTTCGTTCACCTGGACTAATCCATTTTATACCTTTACCTAGTTCCTTTCGGAACAACTCTTTATCGAAACTAACCTTAGTAAGAACAGTCTTCACGAATTCGAGCATTTGTTTCATAGGATGACATATTAAAACTGAATTAAAGCTAACGAAAGTTTTGACATGGTATTTTACATTCGTCGAAAGCCGAGCGTTAAAAAAGTTGAAAAAGGGCTTAACGGATTGTTAATCTGGTTCATTAGGCGGATTGCCCTTTCCTCCGTACTTTTGCGACGCAAAAAAATGTTTTCATGAAACAAATTAAACTTCTGCTGTTCAGTCTACTGATATCAATTTCAGCTTGGGCACAGTATCCTTTGGTAAGTATCGATTCAATTCAGTGGGTTCATCCGGATTCGCTAGCTGTAGGTAACACTTTATCACGTTATGAAGGTGATACAGTACGTGTTCGCGGCCTGGTAATTTATAACCCTCGTCAGCATGCTTTGAGTTTAAATTTTAAGGCGAGCTATCTGGTAGACACGGCTAGTTTAGCTACCAATAATTGGAAAGGTTTATTGATTCGTATGTTAACGCCAGATTCCGTAGCCACGCAATTTTTCGCCAACTTCATTCCAGGGAATATTGTAGAATGTACCGGTGTTGTAGCAGAGTTCAAGCTCAGCCAACCCAATTCAGGGGAAACACAGGTGGATTTAATTTCAGTGGCCACTCAGGTCGTTGGTTTTGCTACGCCGCCGCCGCCAAAACAAGTCCCTGTAAGTAATTTCATGGTATTTGACCCTAATGATCCGGTTGTACCTCAAAAAATTCAAAAACTAACAGGTGAGCAATACGAAGGTATGTATGTTCAGATGAACAATGTATTTGTAACTGGTGTAAGTGTTTTTGGAGGCAACCGCATTGCTTGGTTAGTGCAAGATGCTTCAGGTAGCCAAATCAATGTACGCGATGTTTCTCAGTGGTTTCGTCCACCATTTGCTTCATCTACAGCATCCAACCCTTCAAATCCAAATGCACCCGTATTTATTCAGCAAGGAAAAGCCTTTGAATATATTCGGGGGGTAATCACAGAAACTAATTTTCAACCACCGCTATATCCACGGTATGAGATTGTTCCTTTAGTGCAAACAGACTTAGGGCCAGTAACCGCATCTCCGCCTTTCACCGATGGCTTTTATTTTGCCCCAAGTGCACCTGCAATTGGCACCCCCGTCACCGTGGGTGCTACCATTCGTGACTTAGATGGCTCAGTACAGTCAGCCAAGTTGTACTACACCATCGGTATCAATAATTCAGTTTATGATTCAGTAAACATGGCGGCAGCTGGTGTTGATACATTTACAGCAGTGATACCCGGATCAGCGCTTACCACCAATGGCGAATACATTAAATATTTCATCCGTGCCATAGACAATCAAGGTTTCTCCGCTATTGCACCAGATACTTCTATGAGTTTTAACGTATTCCGAGTCATCAGCGGGGGTATTAATACTTTGTCTCAGATTCAGGAAACACCTTACAGGAATGGAAACTCCATATATGCTGGTCAACGCTTGACCAATTTGAACATCAAAGGTGTTGTAACAGCTACTATAAATCCGAACGATTTGGGAGCTATTAGCTTCCAAGACAGCAGAGGTCCTTATTCCGGCATTATGTTGCGTTCAGATGTAAATGGCAATCTTGATCTTTCTAATCGGGGTGATAGTCTGCGAATTACAGCCGCTACTGTCATTGAAAACTTTGGCATCACTACATTTACGGATGTCCAATACACCTTGGTAACTAACGTAAGTGTACCAGCTCCAAGCAAAATTTCTATCGATTCTGTCCTAGCACGTTCTTACGAGTATACAGAGGCGTATGAGAGTATGTTGACCCAGTTCGACTCGGTTTACATTATTAATCAGAATCCGGATGCGCCAGGCAATTTTGGTGAGTTTTTAATTTATCCTGATTCTGCATCAGCTACCGGTCTGCGTGTGCGCACCGGGCCGAATGCGAACGGGCTCTCAAGTCCTGCCTTCCCAGGTAACTTTAATATTGATTCATTGCAGCAAAACCGAAAGCTTGATTATATACGCGGTATACTTACTTTCAACTTTGGTAACTGGAAGTTAATTCCACGTGCACAAAGCGATTTGGCTGGATTTGGTTTGCCGGGTGGAAGTAGTATTCAAAGCGTAAACAATAACGCCAACATTTTGAATCTCTATCCTAATCCGAATCAGGGAAACTTTACCCTCGAATTGCAGCTTGAAAAAGCTGAACGTTTAGAGTTGAGCATCTATGACATGACAGGCCGTAAGCAAAGCAGCCAGATTGTGGATGGGGTAAATGGGTTGATTCAACTTACGATGAGTAACGAAAGATTGGCCGATGGCCTATATTTCTTACAAATTCGTGGTAAAAACAGTGCATCTACCAAACGTTTTATCGTAAAAAAGTAAAATTTCAGCAACGTAAAAAGCCTCCCTCGGGAGGCTTTTTACGTTTTATAGCAAGTTTTGAACTTCTGAGCAAGGAATTTGATTTATTCCGTTAGTTGATTGTGGAAAATCAGTATTGAATGTCTCCAATCAATTGCTACACTTATTTGTTATTTTAGCATGACGCAATAGCCTATACCGGTTATTGAGTACACCATATAAAGATTATTACGATGGACGCCAAGTTTTCACCAAAAGTCAAAGATGTCATTTCCTTCAGCAGGGAAGAGGCAATACGGCTGGGACACGATTATATCGACCCATGTCATCTGCTGCTTGGCCTCATTCGTGAAGGGGATGGTCAAGCCATTAAAACACTTAAAAGTTTGGGTGTAGATCTCAATCGTTTGAAAAAATCAATTGAGGATGCCATAAAGGGAACTGCAACAGCCAATGTGGTGAATGCAGAAAATATTCCGTTAACCAAACAAGCAGAGAAAATCCTGAAGATTACCTTCTTAGAAGCCAAGATTTTCAAAAGTGAGTTGATTGGTACGGTACATTTATTACTCTCAATACTTAGAGAAGAAGATAGCCTTGCTACCCGGATATTAGAGAAATTTGATATTACTTACGAGATTGTTAAAGAAGAAATGGATGCTATGATTGAAGGTCGTGAGCGCCAAGAAACACCTAAAGCATCTTTCGAAGAGTCTTTTTCAGATGAAGACAAAAAATCATTTGATCAGCCCCGGAAGGGAGGCAACGCCAAATCGAGAACACCTGTTCTAGATAATTTTGGCAGGGATTTATCTCAATTAGCTGAAGAAGGCAAGCTAGATCCGATAATAGGCAGAGATGAAGAGATTGAACGCGTGTCTCAAATTTTAAGTCGTAGAAAAAAGAATAATCCTATTCTGATTGGTGAACCAGGTGTTGGTAAAACAGCTATAGCCGAGGGGTTGGCTTTGCGTATTCACCAGAAAAAGGTATCACGCGTTTTGTTTAACAAACGAATTGTTACTTTAGACTTGTCTTCATTGGTTGCGGGCACCAAGTACAGGGGTCAATTTGAAGAACGGATGAAAGCCGTCATGGGTGAGTTAGAAAAATCACCGGATGTAATCTTGTTCATAGATGAATTGCATACGCTTGTTGGGGCTGGTGGTGCAAGTGGCTCACTAGATGCGAGTAATATGTTCAAACCAGCACTGGCTCGTGGAGAAATTCAATGCATTGGTGCTACAACCCTGAATGAATATCGCCAATACATCGAAAAAGATGGTGCTTTAGATCGTCGCTTTCAAAAGGTGATGGTTGATCCGCCTTCATCGGCCGAGACAGTTCTAATTCTATCGAACATCAAGAGCAAATATGAAGACCACCATAATGTGGTTTATACTGATGCTGCTATTGATGCCTGTGTCAAATTGACTGAACGTTATATCACAGATCGATTTCATCCGGATAAGGCCATAGATGCTATGGATGAGGCAGGTGCACGCGTGCACATCACAAATATCAGTGTGCCACAGAATATACTTGATTTCGAAACACAAATTGAAGAAATCAAAGAGCAGAAGAATAAAGTTGTTAAAAGCCAGAAATACGAAGAAGCAGCTCGTTTAAGAGACACTGAGAAAAAATTGCTTGATGAGCTCGACCGTGCCAAGGCTGTATGGGAGTCTGAAGCGAAATCGCGAAGATATACCGTCGATGAGCAACACATTGCTGAAGTAGTGGCCATGATGTCAGGTGTGCCTGTTACAAGAATTGCCCAAGCCGAAAGTGAGAAGTTGGGAAATATGGCAAACGCCTTAAAAGCAAAAGTAATTGGTCAGGATAAGGCTGTTGATGCCATCTCACGCGCCATTCAGCGTACTCGGGCAGGATTAAAAGATCCGAAAAAGCCAATAGGTTCCTTTATTTTCTTAGGTCCAACCGGAGTAGGTAAAACGGAATTGGCAAAAGAACTGGCACGTTTCCTATTCGATAGTGAAGACGCGCTTATTCGTGTGGACATGAGTGAATATATGGAGAAATTTGCTGTTTCCCGCCTCGTTGGAGCACCTCCTGGCTATGTTGGCTATGAAGAAGGTGGCCAACTAACGGAGAAAATACGTCGCAAGCCTTATTCAGTAGTGTTGCTAGATGAAATTGAAAAAGCCCACCCAGATATTTTTAACATAATGTTACAGGTACTGGACGATGGACAATTAACTGATGGTTTGGGTCGTAAAGTTGACTTCAAGAATACCATTATCATCATGACATCGAATATTGGTTCTCGTCAATTAAAGGATTTTGGAACGGGTGTTGGCTTTACAACGCCAGCCAAAATGAAATCAGCTGATGATGAAAGCCGTGGTGTAATTCAAAATGCCTTGAAAAAAACATTTTCACCTGAGTTTCTTAATAGGATAGATGATGTGATTGTGTTTAACGGACTTGAAAAATCTGATATCAACAAAATTATTGACATCACCCTCGGAGAAGTCTATAAACGGGTTTCAGATTTAGGCTATCAATTGGAAATTAGTGCGAAAGCCAAAGAGTACCTCTCTGATAAAGGTTTTGACCCTCAGTTTGGTGCAAGGCCGCTTAAAAGAGCCATACAAAAATATGTGGAGGATACAGTTGCTGAAAAAATTATCAGTGGCGGTTTGAAAGAAGGTGAGAAGCTTATTGTTGACTTAAACGATGACAATGAGATTGTTGTAGAGACGTCTAAAAAGACGAAGAAGCTAAAAGACACTCCTTCAGAAGAAAACTAAAATTATTTGTATGCTTGGAAAGGCGGACTTAGGGTCCGCCTTTCTTATTTTAGCTCCATGAACTACATTCTGTTCGACGACCAGGCATCAGACCAACTGCTGCCCTTTACATTCACCCGCCCAAGCGCAGGCATTATGGTGGGTATTTGGACCATTGCTGAAAAGTGGGAATATCAACTTGGGAGGTCATTAAGCCACAAACCCTATCGCAAATATCTCTCAACTAAATTTGCGGCAAAGCTTGAAGCGGATAACATATACATTAACGGCCGTCTTTTGCCCGATACAGGCCTCGTGCAATCTATTCAGTCTTTAGGAATGGGTGAAGCCTTATGTGTCGACACGCTCGTTTTAGCTGTTAGAACGGCTGCTAATCTGGACCAATTTGATGCGGAAAGATTACCGCTACTGGGTTTGAAGCTTCTCAGCTACGCGGATACATTTCGGATGCTTAATTATCCTGAAGATATTTTTAGGATGAATGGGGATGAAATTAAACGCGATTTTACCGCTATCACCACAGGACGTACTTCTGCTGCTTTGGATAGCTCCAATCGTATTGTTAATGCTGGTGACGTATTTGTTGAAGAGGGAGCTAGTGTGGTGAATGCCATTTTAAATGCGTCAGCAGGTCCGATTTATATCGGTAAAGATGCCGAAGTAATGGACGGAGCTATAATACGTGGTCCGTTTTCGCTAGGCGAGCACAGTACAATAAAAATGGGTGCCAAAATTTATGGTGATACCAGTATAGGACCTCATTGCAAAGTAGGGGGAGAAGTAAGTAACTCTGTAATTCTTGGTTATTCTAATAAAGGCCACGACGGTTTTATGGGAAATAGTGTTATTGGCCACTGGTGTAATTGGGGGGCGGATACCAATAATTCAAACTTGAAAAACAATTATGAAATCGTCAAATTGTGGGATGATGTTTCAGGCCGTTTCCGGTCGACGGGGCTTCAGTTCTGTGGCCTCGTGATGGGCGATCATAGCAAATGTGGTATTAACACTATGTTTAATACGGGTACAGTTGTGGGTGTTGGCGCGAATATTTTCGGTTCTGGTTTTCCACGCAATTTTCTGCCGTCTTTTAGCTGGGGTGGACCACAAGGAATGGATACCTTCAAACTGCCTAAGTTTTTTCAGACTGCTGAAAAGGTGATGGAAAGACGTGGAATTGTGCTGAATGAATTAGAAAAAGAGCTTTTAACAACCATTTACAACGAAACGGCTAAACACCGGAGTTGGGAAACCCAAACGTTATGAAAAGGAAAAAAATCATCGCAGGTAACTGGAAAATGAATAAAAACTTCGATGACGGGCTGTCGCTTTGTTCGGAGATTGTAAACATGGTTGCGGACGAAGTACGGGGAGAAGTAGAAGTGATTTTGATTCCACCCTTCGTTCATATTCATGCGGTTAGCCAACTTTTAAAGAGCAAACCTCATATGGCCACTGGTGCGCAAAACTGTCATCAAGCAGTTTCTGGTGCTTTTACGGGCGAAATATCGGCAGATATGCTGGCAAGTGCAGGTGCGCAATACGTAATTATTGGGCATAGCGAGCGTCGCCAGTATTTTGGTGAAACGGAATCTGTATTGCTTGAAAAACTCAAAGCAGTTTTGGCACATGAAATGAAACCCATCTATTGCGTTGGTGAGCTCAGAGAAGAAAGAGAAAGCGGGAAATATACTGAAGTGATTGGCCGACAAATAACGGATGCGCTTCAAGGCTTGTCTGCCAATGAAATGAAACAGACCGTTGTGGCTTACGAACCCGTTTGGGCGATCGGTACAGGTCTAACGGCTTCGCCTGAACAAGCCCAGGAAGTACACGTTTTTATTCGCCAAACACTCGCCAGGCTTTTTGGTAATGAAATAGCTGAAGGCACTACCATCCAGTATGGTGGATCGGTTAATCCTGGAAATGCCGCCGAACTTTTTGCTAAGCCCGATATTGACGGTGGGCTTGTAGGAGGCGCCTCGCTCAAATCGCGTGATTTCGTGGAAATTGTAAAAGCAATGCGATGAATTACTTAAGACTGGATATTCGACTGGAAGAGGAGTTTAAAGAAATTCTGATGGCCGAATTAGCTGAAACAGGATTTGAGGCCTTCGAGGATGGCGAACCTAAGCTGCTAACAGCCTATGTTCAAACTGTGCTGTATGCTCAGGAAGAAACAAGTGCGCTTCTTGAACGTTACCGCGGTCATATTTTTGAACTTAAGGGTCCAATTGAAGTAGAACAGCAAAACTGGAATGCAGTATGGGAAAGTCAGTATGAACCCGTTAGAATTGATGATTTTTGTTTGATTCGCGCTCCTTTTCATCCCAAAGAATCCGGCTACGTACACGTTCTCAACATTGAGCCAAAAATGTCATTTGGCACGGGGCATCATGCCACAACAACACTCATCGTTCGTGCATTGCGCCATCTCCCAGTTCATGGATTCCGTGTTTTAGATATGGGTTGTGGTACTGGTATTTTAGGCATCTTGGCGGCTCGTTTAGGCGCGTCCGATGTGATTGGTATTGACATTGATGCTTGGGCTGTAGAAAATAGTCAGGAAAACTGTGAGAGAAATAAAGTATCAATGGAACTCCACCAAGGTACCGCCACTAAAATTGAGGGTATTTTCGATATCATCTTAGCCAATATCAATCGTAATATCATACTTGACGACTTAGATACCTATGCCTTCCACCTGAAACAAGGCGGTAAGTTGGTTTGTTCTGGATTTTATGAAAATGATGTGGATATTATACGAGAGAAAGCAGCGTTAAATAGCCTTAATTTCGAGTCGCAGGCCAATGAGAACGGTTGGTCAGCCGTCATATTTGAAAAAAGCTAAAATGCGCTTCAGTCCCGGACGATTACTACTCTACTTGATAATATGCCCTTTTTTCGCAGCTGCACAACCACAAGCCAGCTTCTCGAATAGTTATGAGCTCTTTATTAAAGAATTAACGGAACAACTAACGGCCACTAAGCGAGACGATTATAAAACCTTGGCCAAAGATTTTGAGTTGGCCTGGACGAGTGAATACATCGACGCACAACGTGATGTTATCATCAGGACTTTTAACGACATCAAAAAAAAACGGTTAACTACCTATCCCTATTACGGGCAATATGTTCAAGTATTGGCCACGCTGCGCAAGTCAGAGGTAGCTACCTTGTCTTTTTACAACTGGAATAGCATTTTTACTAAGTCACTTGCGCTTAACCAACGGTCAATAGATCAGTTTTTAAGATCTAGCAACGATTTTTTTGAAGGATATTCACTTTATGTTTCTCCTGCTATCCGTTGGGCAGTGGCTCCAACAGCTTTCAAATTTCAATTTGAAAATGGTCAGGTATACGTTGAAATTCCTGATGCTAAATTGATGTGTTATTATTACAATGACTCCATTGTAATTCGTCAAACGAGTGGCATATGGTACCCAACGGAACTACGCTGGCAAGGTGATGGCGGTGTCGTTGATTGGCAACGCGCTTCTTTTTCTGCGGATTCCATTTATGCTGAATTGGCAGCCTATGAAGTTGTTTTGAAAAATTTTAGTTTTAATGCCGATTCTGTTCAGTTGTATAATAAAGGCATCGGTCGCAAAATGTGGGGTAGTCTGCAGGACAAGTGCACGGCTAATTTGAGTTCAGAATCCTTGACTCATCCGCGTTTTACCTCTTACGAAGGCGAAATTAAACTTGATCAGGTCTTTAAAAACGTAACGATTCGCGGACAATACGCCTTAAGTGGTAATCGCTATCTGGCCTTGGGAACCCGTCAAAAACCCGCAGAAGTCTTCATCTTTAGAAATGATACAACGACGGTTCGGGCTTGGTCGCAGCAGTTTGCCATTCGCAAAACCGATATTTTTTCAGCCAACGCTGAAGTAAGTGTGGTGCTTAACCGGGATTCTATCTACCATCCAGGAATTAATATGCGCTTCACCACCGCCGATAGAAGATTATTACTCTTTTTGGAGGCCAATAGCATTAATAAAATTCCTTTTTCGAACTCCTACCACAAAATGGATGTGTATTGCGAAGCATTGGATTGGAAAATTGATGATCCATACATCGATTTTAAGATGCAGACCGGTAGAAGTGAAGCAGTGGCTATTTTCACATCTAAGGACTTTTTCGATAAGCGAGAATATCTAGCAGTTCAAGGTTATGCCACTTATAATCCTGTGGTACGTGTTTATCAATATAGCCGGAATATAGGCGAGGCTACTTTTCCTACCGCCGGTTTTGCCGCGTATTTGAAGTTGCCGTTAGATGCCATTCGTCAGTTGTTGATTGATATGGCGAATCAGGGATTTATTTATTACGATAGAGAAGAGGAGACAATTACAACGCTCAAAAAACTATCCCATTATTATGATGCGATAGCTGGTAGGGTAGATTATGATGTTGTAAAGCTCGTAAGCCGCACCACCAATGATAATAATGCGCGGCTGAATATTGCCACCCGAGAGTTAGCTGTGGTCGGGGTGAGCGTTGTCCTTTTCAGCGACACACATACCGTTTTTGCAGTTCCCCAGGCACAGGAAGTCATAGTGAATGCAAATAGGGCTATGAGTTTTAGTGGTCACGTACACAGTGGGACCCTTGATTTTTACGGCGATGGGTTCTCATTTGATTATGAGAAGTTTAAAATTAACTTGCAAAACGTAGACTCAATGCGTTTTCAGGTAATGACGGGTGCTACAGATATGCGTGGTGTTCCTGTTTTGGCACGAATACAAAGTGCCTTAGAAAATATAACCGGTACGTTGCACATCGACGATCCTCGAAATAAATCAGCGAGGGTGGCCTTACATAGATATCCTTATTTTGAGAGCAAGCAGGAGTCTTTTGTATATTTTGACAGACCTGAAATTCAAAAAGGTCGTTACCTCAGGGATCGGTTTTTCTTTAAGGTTGAGCCATTTGTACTCGATAGCCTCGACTACATGGGAGCGACAAGTCGTTTGTCGTTGGAAGGGACGCTTGTTTCTGGGGGTATTTTCCCTGACATAAAAGAAAAGCTGCGTTTTCAAGATGATATGTCGCTTGGATTTGCGACGATGACAGCAACTGCTGGTATGCCGATATATGGTAAGGGGAAATATTTCAATAATATAACGCTCGACAATAGCGGCTTACATGGTTACGGTAAGATAGAATACTTAAGTGCCACGGCACATTCGAACAATTTTATCTTCTTACCGGATACTACCTCTGGTCAGTTGGAGAAATTTGACATTCGTCAAGGAGTATTCAAACAAGCTAACTACGCTGGTATTAATGGAAAGGATGCGGGTATGTTATGGGCCGCGCGTGCAGATAGTATGACTTTCTATAAAGCACCTGACCCCTTTGACGCTTATGCAGGCATTACTTCATTTAGCGGTATTCTCACCTATACCCCTGAAGGCATGTATGGTAACGGCTATTTGCAATACGGCCGTGACCGTATTTTGTCCAATGAGTTTGTGATGCAAGAAAAAATTAGCTTTTCGGGTCGTTTACGTCTTGAACTTGCCTCAAATTCCGAAGGTGTGCTGGCTGTTCAAACAGATGAGCTGAAAGGAAGCGTTGATTTTTCTAAACGTTACGGTCGTTTTCAATCGTTGGAAGGTTTTAGTCGCGTGATAATGCCCCTCCATGAGTACAGTGTTCGCTTGAACGATTTAGAGTGGGATATGCGGCTCAACCAGCTGTTACTCGGTGCAAAAGCTGATCTTTTGACCCCAAAATCTGTGTTTTATTCAGAAAATCCTGCACAGGATGGGCTGAATTTTATTGCTGGTTATGGTGAACTCAATTTGAATATTTTTGAGTTACAAGTGAGAGGAGTGCCTGAAGTGCGCAGTGCTGACGCGATTATTTTGCCAGATAGTAACCAAATGGTTATTGATCCTTTGGCTAAAATCAGAACACTTGTTAATGCCCGTATTATTGCCGACAGTATAAACCAGGAGCATAGGATTTATAATGCTAAAGTCGATATTATAGGACGAAAGCTGTACGAAGGGGAAGGTTATTACGATTACGTAAATCAAAACAAGGTCCGTCAGCCCATATTTTTAAATTTAATTAAGCCAAACAGGCAAGGTATAAGCACTGCTTCTGGTAATATTTCCCCTGACAGTGCCTTTATTCTAAATCCGGGTTTTGGGTTTAGTGGAGCAGTGGCATTGGTTGCCAATAAAAAGGAGTTGAACTGGCAAGGATTGATTGACCTCGTTGAGTTACCCGACACCGTATCTAATGGTTTGTTTCGCTATACTGGCGCATTTGATCCGAGTCTGAACTTCATTAAAGTGGGTGACTTTAAAGACGAGTTGAATCGCCGATTGTATACCGGAATTTACATTAATTTACCAAGCGCGCGGGTGTATCCTGTCATAGCTGGATTCCGTTTTGGGCAAGGTGATTCAATGATTTTTGAAACAGATGGCGTGGTAGCTTATGATGAAGCCAACAAAACCTATAAAATTGGTCCTGAGGGTCGCGTCTTAAAGGAAGAAGAAGTTGGTCAGTTGATGACAATCAATCTCAAAAATGAATGGGTTAGGGCAGATGGCGTTTTAAATTTGGGATTCCGAAAAGAGAGCATACGTTTTGATGCTGCCGGCGAGCTAACCCACAATTATTTAAAGGGAAGTACAACTGTTTTGTTAGTGGGTATGATTGATATGCTTTTACCAGATGAAGCACTAAAAGTATTTAATAATACTTTGCTCGACAATAGTTTTGGAGCGCCAGATGTAAACAACGACCAGGAATATGTAACCCGTGCCTTTCAGCAACTTATAGAGGTGAAAGAAGCAAATAGAGTATTAGAGAGTATCTCTTCCTTTGGGACGATACCGAATAATTCGAGTACGAATTATACTTTTATATTGTCCAATTTGGATCTTGGTTGGGATGCTGATACGAAGTCTTTCCGTTCTAAAGAAACGCTGGGTCTCGCTAATCTAAATGGAGAAACAGTCAATAAGCGATTGAATGGTATCTTTGAGATTCAATACTTACCAAATATTCGAACTTTGAATATGTTATTCGAGAGTAGTGAGTCAATTTACTTTATGTATACCTACCGGCAGGGCAGGGTTACAACCATTTCAAGTGTGATGGAGTTTAATGCTTTCGTAAAAAAGGGATTGGGTAAAAAGAAGAAAAAAGGTATCGAGAACAAGCTATCGATGGGAATTACCCAAAATAAAGACAGATTGGTCTTACGTTACCAAAATTGGATTGGCGAATGATGTGGACTAGCGATGTAATCATTTTATATGTGTTTGCTTATTTGCTTGGCTCAATTCCAACCGCTGTATGGATTGGTAAAGTGTTTTATAGTATAGACGTACGAGAACACGGCAGTCACAATGCCGGTGCTACCAATACATACCGAGTGCTAGGCCGTAAGGCTGCTATTCCTGTTTTGCTTATTGATATTATGAAAGGTTTTACGGCCACGTCCTTAATACATTTATATCCAGAATTAATACCGAACGATACAAGCGGCTTTGTTATGGTGAAGTCAATATGCGGGTCTCTTGCCGTTGTAGGACACCTATTTCCTATTTTTGCAGGATTCCGAGGAGGTAAAGGCGTGGCAACCATGTTCGGGTTAGTGATAGGTCTGTTCCCACAAGCAGCTGCCTTCGCTTTCCTTGGTTTTGTTATTAGTTATGGTTTAACGAGTTATGTATCGCTGGGATCCATTGTTGCTAGCCTCATTTTTGCCACAACGGTCATTTTTCTATTTCAAGATGATCGTACGGCAATGGTAGTATTTTGTATCCTACAGTTCGTCTTGATACTTTTTACCCATCGGAAAAATGTAAAAAGACTATTACAGGGCGAGGAGAAAAAAATTCAGATATTTTCTTCTAAACAGAATTTGCAGTGAGGGGTATAAATCATAGTACAGATTACCAAGAAGAGCTTGATGTATTTGTTCAAACGCTGGAGGACGAAGGACATGAGCTCATCCTGTTTAATGACGATGTGAATACCTTCGATCATGTCATTGACTGTTTGGTTCG
>JBDNIH010000281.1:0-5559 GCA_041688385.1 Bacteroidia bacterium | reverse complement strand
CGGCGGCATTCATCGCGACTGATGGTGGCATCTACCGTGCTCAGTGGTCCCGGCCAGAAGCCTACGCCGAGCACACTGGTCTGGCGATAGGTTTGTGCGGCCACCTTAAGGGTAGCACCCGCATCCTTACCACCTATCCAAACTGAACCAGCGAAGAGTGAATATTTTTTAGGTTGGGCGGGGTCGTCGTTTTTAGGTATTTCGTAGCGCGCTATGTTGTTCACCAAATCCCACCACATATCACCCCCATTAAGTATGAGCGTACGGACATTGTTGATGTCGAGGTTGGTGCGGGCAGCGGCGGGCGTGCAATTGGAAGCTACGCGACCTTGAATCAGCCTCGGAAGAAGAGGTTCATAGGCAGGCTGAGCAAAACTGCTCCCCTTCCAAACCACAAATACGAGCAACAATACAAAGACGATAGACCTTTTTTTCATAAGCAAGTTTTGGTGCCCGACCCGGGATATTCACCTATTAAGTTAGCTCATTTTTACCTTACTGTCAAAGGCATCGCTCAATCCGTTGCCCATTAAATTAAAGGCCAGCACCAGCAAGAGTATGACCGCGCCGGGAGCCAAAGCGAGGTAGGCCGCATCCATAATGATGTATGGATAGTGCTCTTTGATCATTAAACCCAAGGTGGGCACGGGTGGCTGCACCCCAATACCGAGAAAACTCAAACCCGACTCAACCAATATCGCCGACGCAAAGTTTGACGCAGCCATGATAATAATCGGCCCTACCATATTGGGTAAAAGGTGTTTGACCATAATTCGCCAATCTCGGTACCCCATGGCTCGGGCGGCTTCCACGAACTCCTTTTCGCGCAGGGATAAAATCTGACCACGTACTATGCGTGCTACTTCTACCCACATCGTAAGACCAACAGCGAGAAAAACCTGCCAAAATCCTTTGCCCAAAGCCAGTGAAAAGGCAATGACCAACAGCAGTGAGGGTATCGACCAGGTTACATTAATCAAAAACTGGATAAGCTGGTCTACCCAGCCCCGGTAATAACCAGCGAGTAAACCCAATAAAGTCCCTAATGCTATACTTATCACCACAGCCATTAAACCAACCGCGAGAGAAACGCGTAAGCCGATAATCAATCGACTCAATAAATCCCGTCCCAGAACATCCGTCCCCAGCCAATAGCGCCGCTTTTCGAGGGTGTACTGCATATTTCCTCCCCTTTTCGCCACAACTAAAGTATCGGCTGTACCTAAATCGGCTTCGAGAAATGGCACATATTGTATACTGTCGCCAATATATTTGCCATAGGTTATCAGTTTATTTTGGGTAGGCCGGTTGTCACCCGACAACCACAGTGACCAAATGGAAGGTGCTTTTTGCTCTTGATCGAGGCCTACCAATACCTTGGCTTGGCTTCCTGGGGGCTGCGCGACCAATTGAAGCTGTTGTTCGTTGGCATCGGCACTTTGATCGGGTACAATTAAATAGCCCAACAGCGCTACCAATACTACCAAGGCCAGAAATACTGCTGAAAAAACGGCTGGTTTATTCTGTTGGAAACGCCGGAATACCAAGGTAGCAGGGCTGCTTATCTGCTGGCTCATGCCTGCGCCTTTCTACGATCACCCACACCCATGGCGCTGTAATGCCACACCTCCTTGTCCGTCACAAAAAGTGATAATACAGGCAAATTCAAAGGTGAACGCATAAACGCTTAAAACATTTGGTTTGAGGCATTGCTTTCAAAAATAGTGATTCAGTAGGAATTATTGGTGTACTGCTTGGCGTGTGAGTGAATTGCACAATAGCTTTGGTTAGGCTGGAATTTTAACTGCTTTCGCCTGGTCATTGGCCCGCAACTGCAGTAAGCTCAGCCAGCCCAAAAAAGATGGAAAAATAATGTTCATGAACCACAACATATAAGAAGGCAGCAGTGCCAGTAAAGCCGATCCCGCCCAAGGTTCGAATAAAAAAAGCGCCAATCCACCGCGTACGCCTAAGTCTGTAAGCACAAAACTCGGCACGATGGTCTGCGCTATGAACAACAAAGGAAGTAGTGCCACTGCTTTGTGGTGATCTATTGGAAAGCCGACAAACAGCATCAAAATATAAAGCTGTAGGTTAAAAAGAAAAAAACGCAAGGCGGCAATGAGCAGCACCTTTAACAAAACCCTTGCTGGATAACGACCGCTGATCACCAAAAATCGCATAAATGGTGCCTTCCATTTTTTGCGGCGCAGCCAATACAACAAACGACTTGATCCGAAATAAAAAAACAACAACAAAAGCACACCACTTCCCCCAAATAACAGCAACACAGTGCGGAAAGGGGCTAGCCAAGGTAAATCTGCCGCACCTATATAAATGGCCATCACGGCTGCCAGCCAGTACACCACATACTGCGCAAGACTTCCAATAAAAGTGGCAAAAATACCTGCCACCCTAAAACGACCAGGCAAATACAATATGCGCCCTGCAAATTCACCAATACGGTTGGGTGTAAACAAACTAACCGTAAGGCCCGTACATATAGCGCGTATGCTTAAAAACGGTTTAATGGTCAGGACAGGCCCCATCAAGGTTTGGTATTTTTTGGCTTCCAAACCAATACTAAAAGGTATCAAAGCCAAGGCTAGAAACAAGAGGTAAATGTCATCTCCCTGCCAACGGTACCGGAGTAACGCCCATCTTTCGGTCAATTCCGCTTCCCGGGAAAGCTCTAAATAAATGAAGCTAAAAAACAGTACCCCCAAGCCTAACTTGAAGGCAACCGATAACCAAGCGGGATAAGTACCTTTACGTTTCATTTAACAACCTCAAAGAACGCAAAACATTTTGTCTGCCACTATGCCACCTAAGGAAAGAATCATACTCGGTATCGACCCAGGAACAACCGTTATGGGTTATGGCCTACTACTTATACAGGACAAAAAAATGACCTTGATTGAATTGGGCATCTTGAAGCTGGCAAAAATCGAAGACCACGCCGTTAAGTTGAAGACCATTTTCGATAAAATGATAGCACTCATCGACAGCCACCATCCAGATGAATTGGCCATTGAAGCCCCCTTTTTTGGTAAAAATGTACAGTCGATGCTGAAATTAGGTCGCGCACAAGGTGTGGCCATCTCGGCCGCTTTATCCCGTGAAATACCCATCACCGAATACTACCCTAAAAAGATAAAACAAGCTGTAACGGGCAATGGCAACGCCTCTAAAGAACAGGTAGCTGCAATGCTCGATACCTTACTGAATTGTTCGTTGGCTGCCGAAAAACTCGACGCTACCGATGCGCTAGCAGCAGCAGTTTGTCATTTTTTCCAAACAAGCAACAAGTTAGCCACAAGTAGCGGCAAAAAAGGATGGAAGGGCTTCCTATCCGATAACCCAGACAAACTTATAAGTGGGATCTAATGGCCGCCGCCGCTTGACTTAGCTCTTCTTGCGTAGGACTTAATTTCGGATTGGCAAAATTCATATCCGCCACCTTATTCATGGGAATCAAATGCAGGTGAACATGAGGCACTTCCAAGCCAATTACCGAAACACCCAAACGTGCACAAGGCACAGCAGCCTGTATGGCCGGTGCAATTTTTTTGGCAAATAACATCAGCCCACTTAAAGTGGCATCGTCGAGCCGAAAAATATAATCCACCTCCAGTTTAGGGATCACCAAAGTGTGACCTGTGGCGAGAGGAGAGCTATCAAGAAAGGCGAAATAATTATCGTCTTCTGCAATTTTATGACAGGGAATTTCACCCTGTATGATGCGGGTAAAGAGCGTTGCCATTAGACCGTAATTGCTAGTACCTCAAATTTCACCACACCGGATGGAACTTGAATTTCAGCGATTTCACCTACTTTTTTACCTAACAATCCACTGCCAATCGGACTATTTACAGATATACGACCTGCTTTTAAGTCTGCTTCCTTTTCTGATACCAACGTATAGGTTACTGTCGCACCATTGTTCAGGTTCTTCAACTGAACGCTGGTGAGCGCCTGTACTTTGCTCGTGTCAATCTGCGATTCGTCGATTAGGCGAGCCGTGCCCAACAGCGTCTCTAGCTTGGCAATTTTTAGTTCAAGTAGCCCTTGTGCTTCTTTAGCGGCATCGTATTCCGCATTCTCGGAAAGATCTCCTTTATCGCGTGCTTCTTGGATGGCTTTGGCCATTTCAGAACGACCGCGCGTACGCAGGTCGTTCAGCTCGTTTTTGAGATTTTCTAAACCGACTTTTGTAAAATAAGAGACCTGACTCATGGGATATGCTTGATTATTTGAAAAAAAAGAAGCGCCCTAATCCAGATTAGGGCGCTTCTGAAAACAAATTTAAGAAAATCAGAGCGAAATTCTCACACCATACATATGTGTTCCGTTAAATGGACTAGTGGAACGGTAAGCATAGTCAAGTGAAAAACGGCTCGCACCGAAAGGAGCATTGATAGAAAAACCAGCATTGATAAAATCATGCGCATTCTGACGAACTGTAACGTCCTGAATACCATCTTCATACTGATAACCGGCGCGCACAGCAAACATATTCTTCCAGTTGAACTCACCACCTACACCAATTTGGTCGTTGGTAAATGAATTCGACGTAAAGTTCGCCGCAACCGTAAGTTTATAATCATCGTTATCAGCTAGCCAGAAGTCATACGAACCGCCGATGTTCATCAAAGAAGGCAATTCAAACAACTGAGAACGCTGCTGGAGGGTAAGCGCCACCGAAGAACCTTGCATGGTTCCACGCGCAGCCAAACCGTCACCACCGAAAGCCATAGGCGTACCTACGTTACGGAGCGCGATACCAAACTTAATACGGTCCTTTTCACCAGTGATATACTGAATACCCGCATCAAAGGCAGCACCCTGTGAGCTCACATCGGTAGTCGACTGCGAAATAATCCGCAAGGTCAAACCACCATGGATACGGTCAGAGAACGACCGAGCATAAGAAACACCGAGGTTCACGAAGCTAGGTTTATAAACACCTAATCCGCCATCTGGATTATCTACGCGGGTGATTTCAATCTCACCAGCATCTACCGACATCACCGACAAGCCGATTACACTCGACTCATTGATGCGCTGACCAATACCAAAAGCGCTGATAAAGATATCGCTTCCGCTCAACCAAGTTGTACGGGTGAAGTTTAGTTCCGTCTTCGAAAGAAAGGCCAGACCGGCGACATTCATACGTTCGGATTCAATTCCACGGACATTCGCACTATTAATGCCTGCCCATCCACCACTCTGTGCCCATGGCTGTATGAGCAATTCTGTAGCACCGGCCTGACCACGACGGTCAGGGTTGCCGGCGTACACTGTTGCTGCTGTACACACCACCGCGAGAGATGCCAAGCCGATTCGTTTTATGATTGTTATTTTCATCGATTTGTAGCTTGAATAATGTTAGAATGTGTCAAGATCGACTGGGCGCATAACGCCGAACCACTTCACTACTTTTTCACCCAGTGCACCTGCATCCACATGGATGATGTACATACCGCTGGCGATAGGAATACGCTGTTGATTCAGCAAATCCCAGTCTACAAAGGTCGTCGCATCGTCCTTGCGCAAGGT
>JBDNIH010000280.1:0-2039 GCA_041688385.1 Bacteroidia bacterium | reverse complement strand
TCGTTCAGACGTCCTCCTTGAAGGCGCAGAATTTTTCGAACAGTTTCTAGTGCTTTCAGAAAGAAAAGCGGGCCTCACACAACTGAGAGTTAGAAGTTGGGACGGGAAACAAGATTATTATTTGCCCTTTCAAGACCCAGCCTATGCAGCTTATGTGGGCAAAAATCCGGAGTATAAAACCAGTAAGCTACGTTACAACTACACTTCTATGACCACACCGAGCTCTGTAATTGACTTTGATATGGTAAATCAGAGCAGTGAGCTTAAAAAACAACAAGAGGTTGTTGGTGGTCATGATCCGCAAGCCTACACATCAGAGCGTATTTTTGCCAATGCCAAAGACGGCACCCAGATTCCAATTTCACTGGTCTATAAAAAAGGTACAAAGCTAGATGGTAGTGCTCCGCTTCTACTCTACGCCTATGGCAGCTATGGTGCTTCCATGGATGCTTCTTTTAGCATAAGCCGTTTAAGCCTACTCAATAGAGGTTTTGTTTATGCGATTGCCCACATCCGTGGAGGTCAGGAAATGGGACGGCAATGGTATGAAGACGGTAAACTGCTAAAAAAAATAAATACGTTTACCGACTTTATCGATTGCGCAGATTATCTCGCAGCTAAAAAATATGCTGCTGAAGACAAAATATTTGCAATGGGTGGTTCTGCAGGTGGTTTGCTGATGGGTGCTGTTGTTAATATGCGCCCAGACCGCTTCAAAGGAGTGGTTGCTGCAGTTCCTTTTGTAGATGTGGTAACTACCATGTTAGACGAAAGTATACCGTTGACAACCGGTGAATTCGACGAATGGGGTAATCCTAAGGATAAAACTTATTACGACTATATGTTGTCGTATTCGCCATACGACAATGTGACTGCCCAGACGTATCCGGCCATGTTGGTTACCACTGGCTTACATGATAGTCAAGTGCAATACTGGGAACCTGCCAAATGGGTAGCCAAGTTAAGAGCTACTAAAACAGATCAAAATATGTTGCTTCTTAAAACCGATATGCGTGCAGGGCACGGAGGCAAAAGTGGTCGATTCAACGCGATTTATGATACAGCTTTGGAATACGCATTTATGTTTAATTTAATCGGAATAACTAACTGAACAAGTAGAGGTTAACACATTCGTTTTAACCATTAATCAAAAAGGGGTACAGAAATGTACCCCTTTTTGATTGATCAGAGTGTGTCGATCAATTGTACAAGCTCTCTTTCTCCTTGAACCCCCAATTTTCGGGAGACTTGAACTGCCCAATTATCTGTTGAAGAACCGAATAACAATTGGATTTCAGTTTCTGTAAACTTTAGCTTTAAAAGGACAAGCCAAAGTACATCCTGATGGGTTAGCTCAGGATGATTAGACTTGATTTTGGAGAAAAAATGCTGATTTATATCGTCGAATTTGTGCCTAAAATCTTCCCAAAAGACTGATTCTGGAAGAAACGACTTAAGTGGGATTTCCTTTGTCTTGAGTCTTTGCAGCAATAGGATATAGTGTTGAATTTCCTTCCGTAGCAAAGAAAACTCCTTTTTCCGCATCTCCTCAAGGTAAGTTGTATGCTGCTTTTTTAACTTCTCGCTATTGCGCTTGAACTGAAGGGTGAATCCGATGAGTAATACTAGACTAGTAGCTGCAAAAGCCCAGTTCAATTGGGTTGTTTCTTTTAAGGTTTGCTGCAAGTCTGCCGTTTGCGCTTTTGCAATTCTTTCTTGATTCTGCACTTCAAATCGATGCTTTCGCTTAAGCATAAGCTGCTCTAATTGAAGCTTATCATTATTTATCGTGTCGGATAAAGCGTTATAAGCATTTTGATAAGCCAATGCTGCTTTGTAATTGCCTAAATCAGAGTGTAATAAGGCATACTGCTCATAAATACCGTTTCTTGTTTTTCTAACGCTGTTTTTACTGTCGAGCTCATTGGCTAAGTCGAGGTACTTTTTAGCTAATGTATTTTTTTCTTGTATCTGATATATGCGTGCCACTAGTAAGCAAGCATTGGCAGCTGAGTTCCAAACGCCTAATTCCTGACTGA
>JBDNIH010000279.1:0-1608 GCA_041688385.1 Bacteroidia bacterium | reverse complement strand
TGCATCAAAATTTCAAAGACGAAATGAAAAAGATGCTTCGATTGCTGGCAGTGGCTGTATTGCCTTTGCTGATGAGTTCATGTGGTTACAACAAAATGGTGAGTTTACAGGAAGAGGTTACCGGACAATGGGCCAATGTAGAAACTGCCTATCAGCGCCGTGCTGACTTGATTCCGAATTTGGTATCGACCGTTAAGGGATATGCCGATTTTGAACGTGGAACATTAGAGGCGGTGGTAAACGCACGCGCCAAAGCGACCTCAACTACTATCGATGCCTCCAAATTGGATGCCGCAGCTTTACAGCAGTTTCAGGCCAATCAAGGTGAATTGAGCAGTGCGTTGTCACGATTGATGGTCGTTGTTGAAAAATACCCCGATTTAAAAGCCAATCAAAACTTCCTCGAGTTGCAATCGCAACTAGAAGGTACTGAAAACCGTATCAGTGTAGAACGTCGCCGCTTTAACGACTTGGTGAAGGCCTACAACACCTACATCAAAAAGTTCCCGACCAACCTCATTGCAGGTATGTTCAGCTTTGAAGCCAAGGCCTATTTTGAATCCGATGCCGGTTCAGAAAAAGCACCTGAAGTAGCGTTCTGAGATGGCAGCCAGTCTGCTCACCGCCGATGAGGCCAAAGCTGTTGTAGCTGCCATTGCCCTTGCCGAAAAGGAAACTTCGGGCGAGATACGCATACACATGGAAAATTATTGCCGAGCTAATGTGCTTGAAAGAGCCGTTGGATTATTCGGTCAGTTGGGTATGCACAATACCATCGCACACAATGGGGTTATTATATATATAGCCGTAAGGGACCGTAAAGTGGCCATTTATGGAGATAAGGGTATACATAATCAAGTGCACGACGACTTCTGGCAAGCCGAAGTACAAACTATTCTCACCCACTTCAGAGATAAAAAGTATAAAGAAGGACTGATTAAGGTAGTAGAAGATGTAGGCGAAAAGCTCCGCCACTTTTTCCCGTATCAAGCCGACGACAGCAATGAACTATCCAATGACATTTCGTACGGCGATTAAAGTACAGCTTCTGCTGTGGTTGCTGCTACCGGTTTTTGCTTGGGCACAGTTTCCGGTAGCACCGCAGCCGCCCCGTTTGGTAAACGATTTGGCAGGTGTAATGAGTAGCGCCCAACAGGCCGAACTCGAAAAGCTGCTGGTCGCTTACGACGACTCTACCTCAACCCAAATTGCCATCGTTACCGTAAAAACCCTCGATGGTTACGATGTGGCAGATTATGCCAATCGTTTGTACGAATTGTGGGGCATTGGCGGCAAAGAAAACAACAATGGCGTGCTCCTACTTTTGGGCTTTGAGGAGCGAAAAGTACGGATTGAAACCGGTTATGGGGTCGAAGATCGGCTCACCGATGCCCTGTCGCGGCGCATCATCGAACAACAACTTTTACCGGCTTTCAGAGAAGGGGACTATGCCGGCGGTTTTGAAAACGCCACCCTAACTATCATTGATATTCTCAGTGGCGCTTATGTAAACGACGGCAAAGAAAAAGAAGGCATACCTGGCAGCCTAATCCTGATCGTGCTGCTGTTCATCCTATTTATCATCATTGCAAATGCCCGCAACGGCGG
>JBDNIH010000007.1:0-14204 GCA_041688385.1 Bacteroidia bacterium | reverse complement strand
GGAAAACCCCAAAATTCAAAGACGACCCACTATCCCCATTCAAAGATTTACCCGAAGATTCAATAGTCACGCTTGAAGGCGACAAATACAGAATCTACCCTGGTGACCGTTTGTCGTCAGGGTTCACGTACGGTGCTGAAACTGGCATCAAAACCAAAGACGAAATGTTTGAGTTCCTGAATGCGCAACTGATTGATGCCATCGAGAAGGCTGACCCAACATCATGGAAGATGCCATGGCGCGTTACCTCGATGCCCAACAACCCAACCACGAAAAAAACATACACCGGCACCAACTACATGGCGCTATCCATCATTGGGTCGGAGCGCGGTTACGCAAGTACACAGTGGGCTGGCTATGGACAATGGGAAAAAGTGGGCGGCCAGGTTCGCAAGGGCGCTAAGGGCGTACCAATTTTGGTACCGATTATGTTTAAGCCAAAGGATAAGGATGGTGCTGCCGACCCTGCATTGGGCGACAAAGTAAAGCGCGGCGGAATGGCGTGGAAGGTAATTCGGGTTTTCAACCGCGACGAGGTTGATGGTTTGCCTGATGACTATGGGGTGGTTGTAAAACTCGACGAAGGAACACGGGTCGAGAACCTAGAAAAGACACTCTCGGAAATAGCGCCAACGATTAATCACGGCGGCGCGAGGGCGTTCTATCGACCAAGCGACGACGCCATAACTGTTCCCGCGTTTGCCGATTTCAAAACCGCCAGAGGGTACTACGGCACGGTTGCGCATGAATTGATGCACTGGACGGGTGGAGAAAAAAGATTAAAGCGCGCAAACATGAACCAATTCGGCAGTCCTGAGTACGCGTATGAGGAATTGATTGCGGAAATAGCGTCGTCAATGTTCCTTGCGGCACATGGGGTTGAACCGGACATCCAGGATAACCACGCTCCATATTTGGCGAGTTGGCTGAAGGCGCTACGCAGTGACCCAACCGCGCTGCGACGCGCTATGAAGCAAGCTCAGGACGCATTCAATTACGCAATGGGCTTGTCTCCGAGCATGACAAGGTTGTTTAAGTCAGAAGATGAGGGCGGATTAGAAGCAGATACCCCGGATGTTGCGGAAATAGTAACACCTGATTTGGGGTCCGGGGACAAACTTTCTTCAGGCGGCCGCCCGCGTAGAAGAATCGTCAGCCTAGAAGACCTGCCCGAATACAAATTTCCAACCGATAAATATGAAGCGAGTCCTCAACAGAAAACAATATCGAATGCTGTAGCGACTGGTGCGGACGTAGTTGTTAGGGCCCTGGCCGGAACGGGCAAGACTAGCACTCTCGGCGACATCGCGCGTCGCTTTCTGGGAGAAGAGCCTTCAACGAAGACAAACGACCCACCAACGAAAACGGGTGACCTGCCAGTAAAAATGGGCGCGACTGGCATGTTGACGCAGAAGCAGAAATATACGATAAAACCGGGCAGAATCGAAATCGAAAACGGCTTCCTTGTTAAGGACCGCATAAAAGAGGCCGGCGGGAAATGGGATGGCGCAAATAAGAAATGGTTCGTGCCGCTAAGTGATGATAGCGACGAACGGGAAGTCTTAAAGAAATTACAAAATCTGACCAATCGTTTGGCGACGGGCGGACCATCCGCGGAAACGCGAATCATTTATCTTGCGTTCAATAAATCCGCAGAATTAAGCGCCAAGGGCGCTATGCCGAGCAATACCGAGGTTCGCACCGGCGACGCACTCGCTTGGGCGTTTGTAAGAAATGTAAACGAGAAGTTATTAGCGAAAAAAGAGAAGGGGATGAGAAACCTGAAGGGTATAGCGGGATACCTCGGCGTTAAGGGCATATTGATTGAAAGAAAAGGCGGCGGCGAGAAGAAAGAACTAACCCAAGAGGATATCGTGAGGGCGCTCAGTCACGCCGTCAAGCATTATTCCATCAGCGAGGACGATGAAATTTCGGCAAAGCATTTCGCCCCAATCCAACGGAAGGCATCAGGCAAGGTCGACGGCGTAAACTGGGATGAGTTTGAACTTCCTGAGGTGTTAGTCAAATTTGCCCAAAAGTACTGGAATGATTTGAATGACCCTGACGGAAAGATATATGCGGACTTCACCCATTGGACGAAGATGTGGGCGCTTTCGCGGCCGGATTTCTCGGAAGAAATTCCGAACTCAAAAAATGGATTCGGTAGCGGCGTCGATATTGTATTTTTCGATGAGGCCCAAGACATAAACCCCGTTATGGCCAGGGTCATACGCGAGCAGACAATTCAAAAAGTCTACGTTGGAGACTCGAATCAGGCCATCTACGGGTTCCGAGGCGCAACCGATACGTTGTCGGAGGTGAAGGCAACCTACGATTTGCCACTTACGGAATCGTGGCGATTCAATCAGGCGATTGCTGATTTTGCTAATAAGTTTCTCGTAATTGCCAACGAAACGGAATTACGTGTTATTGGCAGAGGGAAGGGGGGCAAGATTGTTTATGATATGCAAGACGCCGACGTAATTGAAGTCCGCACTAGGGGTGGAGCGCTTGATGCTATTCGGTCGGAATTGGCAAAAGGTCGCACGGTAGGCGTTTCTAAGAATTTCAAAACAAAACTCACTACGTTTATCCTGCACGCCGAACACCTCGTACTGAAGAGGAGTGGCAAGCCAGAAAAGCAAAGCGACGACCTAGTCGGGTACGAGTCGTGGAAAGAGGTCTTGGATGCGGTCGAAAAGGGGGATGAGCCACAACTGGCAACGCTGGTAGCGATAGTGCTGGAACAGGGCGAGGGCGTAGATGGTATCAATAAACTAAAAGACCTCCTCGGTAGAGTCAGGGAAATAGGGAGTGCCGGCCCTAGTGACGACCCGATAGACGTAGAAATCACTACGGCCCATACGTCGAAAGGCGGGGAGTGGCCCAAGGTCAAAATATGGAAAGATTTCTGGGGTCCGCGAAAAAATAAAGTGACCGGCGCAATAACCATGCCAACGCAAGAGGAATACCGCATTGCGTATGTTGCGTTAACTCGACCCACATCAGAATTGGACCCTGGCAGTTTGAAGTGGATTCTAGAATACGTCCCAGATGGAGATGACAGGCTCTCATCGGGCAGGCGTGCCGCGCGGCGTGCTGGAGCAGCGGATAAATTATCTTCCGGCAAGAAGAAAAAACCTTCCGCGAACGCACGACGCCGCCCAGCATCGGCGGAAGAGCGTCAGTTGTTCGCTGATGGCCGTCGCAATCGGGCGCAAACAATTCAGGGGAAAAAGAAGCCAGGACCGTCTACTGATGAATTTACCGACGGTGATACATTCTCATCAGGTCGGGCCGCTCGTCTGAATAGACGCCTTAGTAGTGGTGGGTTTAATTCGACCGAGAATGATACCGCGCCAGCCCAGAGGCCATGGTTTATCCCCGAGGGCCTAACGGGGGACTCCATCGGGAGTATCGGGAAAAGCGACATTAATCCCGACAGGCAAACGGACTTCATCGGAAAACTCTCTGACAACGACGGGTACGACGGCAACGCTGATACGCCATGGTATCTGGATGCAAAAAAGTTTAGAGACCTGCTCAGAGACAGCACCGTAGACGGGGATGGCAAGCGCATCCCGGGCGAGCCGTGGAGCGACGCGAAGGTCATGGAGCTTTTGAATATTAGCGAGAAAAATGTAAGGCGTCTCAGCGAGCCCGGCGTAGGCATTAAGTCCAGCATGGTCGAACACGTAATGGAAACAGTTGGGGACAAAAACTTACATGGTTACGAAATGCAGGAAAGACTTGAGGCCACGTGGGGTTTTAATGCGTACCCGTATTGGTACGATATCGACGATGAGGCACTCAGCAAAAAGGAATACGACAGATTGGTAGACCGCAACAGGCGGGGGGAGGTGCGGACCGGTAGTGGCTATAAGCCTGGTGATTTAGAGGCGCCCGTCGCACTACCTGACAGGGCCGAGCGACCAACGCCCAAAGTGGTAACTGCCGAAGCGGCAATAACTTCAAAAAAACTGCCAATGGAAAGGCTCTACGAATTCTTGGAGCTCTCGCCCGATGACACGATGGAAGAAAAAGAAAAAAAGACCGGATTACGCAAAGCCGACATTAACAACTACGTAAAGAACGGTCTTAACCCCGCGGTCCTCCGAGGCCTCATTGCCAGGGGCACTATCCCGAATGCCCAAACCCTTTTTGGTGAGGTCGGCAAAACATTCGACATGCAAGCGCCCCAGCCCTATCTGTTCCTTCGGATTGAGGATTTCCTCAGGGAAAAGGGGCACAAAGTCGCCGGTACTCCTAATCTTGACTTTATCGTAGGCGAAAAGAACATAGCTGCACTCATCAAAAAACTGAGAGCAAAGCCAGACCCACTCGCGGTTGATGCCCGCACTAAGCATTACTCCCCCGATGAGCTAGGCGCAGTCGTAGGCAGGATTAATGAAAAGTTTGCAACAGACTACGTCCCTGACGAAATATTCCCCCGTGATGAAAACGGCATACCCAAGAAGCTAAGCAGCGGCAGGGCGTCGACGAGCGGCTCCCGTAGGGTGTTCGGTTCTTCGTCCCGCGGAAACAGACTTGGCTCTGGCGCCACCGTGGAGGCTAGGAATCTTACCGGCGCCCGCGGGTTCGAGCTGAACAGGCGTATCAATGCAATTGATGACAGAATCAAGAAAGCCGGCCTCAGTAGGGGCCTGGCTACACAGGCTAGAGCGCGAGCCGCTAAACAGAATAAGCTTGCGTCCGGGGCAAAGCCGGCAACGAATATAACCCCAAAAATGCAGAATGAACTAATCTCTTGGGCAAAGAACGGTGGTAAGTGGAGCAATTTCGCTAAAACGATGCTGGCCGCCTTCGAGGAAAACGGCAAACTGTCGCCCGGCCAGTGGACACGCTTAATGCAAATCCACGATTCCACTGTTAAGCGTCGCTAGAAGAATTCAAGGATTGAACACCATGGGCAAAACTGATACTTCTTACGATAACTGTGTAGTAGGTTATACTTTAGGAAACAAGGTTTACGGTAATAGCGCTGGCTCTGGCGGCCAGTGTGTCAATTGTCTTTTAAGGAGCTCGGTCTTATGAAGTTTGACGATAAAAGCATGGTCGGTATTGGTGCGGATGGCAACGTCATAACATGCGCTAAATTACTGAGTCCTGCCGACTGCGGCTTCGTCAATGGTGCTGCCGTTTGTGGAAAATGCGGCGCAGCGCCGGTACGTGTCAAAATAGCCCCAATGGAGAGCACCGAGGAAGACGATATGAAAGATAAAGCATACGAAACAGGGCACACAGAAACACCAGTTCCAGCAGCCAAAAAGAAACTCAAGCCACGAGAGCTTGTCATCCCCGATGCAGCGGAGCCAGAGGGCGAAGTATTAGACGAGGACATCGACGGCTCGGAAGAAGAATTGGACGAAGAGGGTAATCCTATTCTCAAAAAGACCGACGAAGAGGAATTGGACGAAGAGGGCAATCCCGTCGTCAAGGAAGCGGAAGAGGAATTGGACGAAGAGGGCAATCCCGTCGCCAAGGACGAGGAACTAGACATCGACGATGACGATGACGATGACGACGACGATGAGGAGGAGCTGGCCGAAAAGGGCTCAAACTGGAGAATCCCGCCAAAGAAGTCGTCTAAGAAAAAGAAAATTGCCGTAGATGAATACGGCGACCCAGTTGGGGAAGACATCGATGATGATGTCGAAGAGAAGTCCGATGAATCAGGCATGGACGTTTTCCGTCAACTCCGACTGGAATCATTAGGTCTGTCAAGTGACGAATTTGGTTCAGACGGTTTTATATGCGCCATTGAGCGCAAGTCACTTCTCGGTGGGGCGTCGGTTTGTGACGACTGCCCTGGTGGGTGCATGGCCGAAAAAGGAATGCCCAGCCTGCTCCATGTCGAGGGCCTGGCTGAGGATATGTTCGGTGGCACCGTTCTTGACTCCGGTTATTCCGCAGACGCCGACATGTTCGTGGTTGACGTACAAGTCAAAGACGGCAAGGCTGTCGAGATTTTCGTTGACGGTACATCCGGCGAAGTTATGGGTTGGCACAAGCTTGATAGCAATATCTTCGAGCAGAAATCCGCAATTGATGAGGTCCAGTTGATTAGCTTCAATGAGGCCGCAGAAATCGCCGTCAAGTCAATTGATGGACATGTAGTTGCGGTCGAGCCAGACACGTTTGAGGGTCTCGATGCGTACGCGGTGGAAATCGATGCGTTTGACGGCAAGTCATACGACGTATTCGTTTCTCTCGACGGCGAAGTCCTCGGCTACGACAAGTACGAGCAAGATGAGGCCGAAGAGATTGAAGCGGAAGCCGCAGAAATTGCTCTCAAGAGAGCTTTTAGTGATGAAATTCGCACCCAAATGGCGGCAGAGGGTTCCGCTATGGCGGATGGTTCATTCCCAATTAAGTCACAAGAGGATTTGCGTAACGCGATTCAGTCTGTTAGTAGAGCGGAAGACAAGACCGCTGCCCGCAATCACATCATGAAGCGCGCAACGGACCTCGATATGGTGAACCTAATTCCGGCTACATGGGTGGCTGGCGTGGAGGAGAAATCAGCACCAGACATCGATACTGATGGCGATTTCTTGAAACAACTCGTTGAGTTCCAATTGCTAGAAATAGATAATAACTCGTAATCAACAGAAAGCGGAACCGCCATGAAGACGGGTGGGCCGGTCTATAAAACGCGGATAATCGTATCGAACAGATTCGTCTCCCCGCTGGTCGGAAGAAAGTCGTTTAACGACTCTGCGATTAATTTCAAAAAAGCAGTGCTGCTATCGATGGATACGCCGCGCCTTGACGCTAACGTGTCGGCGAAAGCCGCTAATCTGGGCAGTTCGATTGGCGGTACGGGTAAATCTACGTCACCGGATACCGATAATAAGAAACGCTCGACAGACGGCGCACCTCCCGGGCTAATCGAACTACCGGGAGGCTATCGCTACCTCCCCAACGCCACGGCCGATGATGGAATGGTGCTGAATCTATTCCCATCCGCTTTCAGTAGGGAATCATATTCCAAAGAACCAAACTTTGGTTGGGTGAAAAAAGCCAAGTCGGTAACCATCGATGAGTACGAGGAATATCAAAAAACCGCTCCACGGATTCGGATGCGAAAATATAAAGTCAATTCGCGAACCAATGACATTATCCTTGAAACAGAGCAAGAACTTGACCCGCTGTACGTAAATGCGCACCCAAGTCCAACCCGCGTTGATGCTGGGGATTTACCCCTGGAACAAAAATCGTTAGGGGACAATCTTCAAAAGCTAGTCCCCGGTGGGTCTCTCTTGCAGCGCGCTGTTGGGAGGCTGGGGATTATCAGAGATGAACTGAATAAATTACGCTGCCCGCCAGGAACGCCGGCAGCGAATCAGTTTACGGATGCCCTCGGCTCGAACTGCTTCGGTGTTTCAGCAGGCAAGATTGCCAACTACGCCATGGATATGGCGCAAAAATTCGAAAAAGAATTAACCCCGTTTAGGAACACGGCCAAGAACGTTAGTAATTTCCTGTTTGACGTAGACCAAGGACGCTATGGCGCGTTGTTTGCTCGAACGGTTTGGTATGACGCAAACGGGAACAAAATCAAGAATATTCGCAAGTGGCGAGATATCCCCCAAGAGGGCGATGGCGCGTGGTTCGTCGGCGGCATGGCTCGCGCACAGGAGCGCCTGGCGCAGCAGGACGGCAATCTTAAGAAGATTTACGACAGTCTTGGAGTCATTCGGACTCCTACTATGACTAAAAACGAAGACGTCGTTCAGGCTTTTGAGGAACTGAAGCGCCGCGGACTTTGGGTCGGTGCGTTGAATGACCGTTTCAGTGATGTCGAAGTCGACCGAATTATAAACATGAGATTAAGAAGCATTTCCGGATTCCACGGTCTGTCCAAAGAACGTCAAGACGCACTACGCGCGGCGGACACTAAGCGTTGGTACGACAATGAGCGGGCGATATTAGAAGCACTGCTGGAAGAGCATTCTCTGAACCCGAGGCATTTTGCTCTAATCGAATCCATTAACTACGAAATGAAGGTTCCGGGGACAGACGGCTACGACGAAGCAAGTGCCGCACCAACAGTTTTTGGACCTAATGGCTTGCAGAGTAAAATCAATATAGACCTAACAGCGATAATGCGAAATCAAGAGCAAGAAATACCCGGGCTAAAACCAGACGAACGCACGCGCATTGACGTAGTTGGGGCGAGAACAAGCGCTGAAGCCGGCGCTCATCTCGCAGACTTTTTGACTAGCGTAAACGTGAACGCCAAACAGATGGCGGCAATGGTCGAGGCGCGCGCCTATGCGCGTCATATAGCAAAACACGAATTCGCTCACACCATACAGATTGCGGCATTCGGGGAGGCCATAAAAGCCCGTATTAACGCTAATGGATTTATTGAAGTAACAAATGCCAAGGGGAAAGTGTCGCAAGTTTCAGACATTACAAAACTCACATCTAGCAACATATTCTCGATTATCCAAGACGTCGGCGATGGTATCGACATGGAAAGCCTTCAAAACGCTCTGTCACGCCTTGACGTGGTGGCATTTTTGGCTGGCAAATATCCACGAGAGTACTACGACGAGAAGGGCAAGACGGAAGTTTGGGCGATGGAGGTTACCGCTGAATTGTGGAGCCTTAGGGACCTCGGTTTAATCTATGGCGACGATATCGATGCGGCTCTGGAATACATGGACTCAATCATGGACAGAAGACACGCAAGTGCTCGAATTCTGTCCGATTATGATGCCATCGAAGCAGATTCCGCGCGATATTTCAACATTCCAGAAGAAGGCACGGGGGGAATTGAAGACCTGGCCGCAAGAGAGGCCGCCGAAGCCAGACGCGAGCTCAAGGAACTAAAAAACACATATTCCACGATGAGTGAATCGCAGCTCATTGAGGAAATTTCGTTAGAGAAGGCCCGGGTCGACGCCCTTCGGATTAGTGGCGCGGATGAAACGTCCCCCGAACTAGAGAGACACCAAAATCGCTTGAGGGCAGCAGAATCCGCGTGGCGCAAAAAATACGGAGTCGGCGGTGCTGGTGACAAAAAAAATCTAAATCGAAAAGTTGACCAACACAGAACGGACAGGGGTCTGCACTCACCTGAGCGCCTAGCGGAGGATAGCCGTAAGGCCAGAATGAGGGAAGTACGGCTGGCGTCAGAAGCAATGGACGTGGGAGAAATCACCCAAAAGCTCGCTGATTACGAAGTCAAATTAAGAGACGCGTCCCTTCCGGCGGACGAGCGTTCCGCATTATTGGAAGAAGTGAAATTATTTAAAACCGCATACAAAGCTAGATTAGAAGAGGGTGGGGATTCCCGTACGTGGGCTCAGCAACGACGTGAGTTGGAAAAGAATATTGATTTGATTCTTCGTCCCGAGAGACCGCTCAGGAAAGTGCACCGTATAGCGACAGACGTTGGCGCCCAAAGGTACAGCAATGAGCAAAGAGCCAAGCTTCTGCAAAAGGCAACCCCACAACAACGTCATGCGATAGTTGAGCTTGGAGATGCAAGCCAATCCGCAATAGGTCTTTTGCTTGACCCAGAATTCCAACAAGACGCCATTGATGCAATCAATCGACGACACCGTCGACTACAGAAAATGGGTCTTGTCTCCGGCGCGGAGAGCGAGAACGTAAGTCGTCACGAAGGCTCGCTCGAAAAACAAATCGAACATATCCTAATTCCGGCCATGGAGCTCATTGACGAATCACGAATACCAGATAATCTGGAGGTCGAAGCGGTACTCCATCTAGATATTGACCCCGCAACTGGCGAAACAATAACGACAGGTAACATCGAGCATTCCGGATTACTGACCGCCAGACTCATCACTAAAAAATCCCCCGCAGACGGTGGGTCGAAGTTGGACGAATCCGGTTCTGACATAACGAGGTTAGGGAAGAGACGACAGCGGGTAGTGATACAGGTTGCCGAAGGCGATAGGGGGATTTTTCAACACTGGACATTTGACGCAAAGTTCAAAGACGAAAACCAAAACCTCACACTTCCCCCCGGTAAATTAAAAATTATCGAGGTTAAACCAGATGGAACCATTATCGCCCAGATAGAAGAACAGAAAAATGCGGCGGAAGTCATGGATGACCTCGTCAAAGATACTAGTCGGATTATGGACCCTGAGTCCGTTGGGGCCGGCGGCTCAAAACGCCTACAACGACTAGCTGACGACTACGCCGTAATGCGGCGCAAGAATGGGTTGAGCACTCCGTCCAAAGATGACAACACGACGGCAGCAATAGCCGACAGAAACGTCACCGCAACACGCGCGATTATCGAATCCGGCGGGAAATTTGGCGAACCGGCGTCGCAGGACTACATCGACGAACCCAGAATCATAGACGGTGTTATCTATATAGATATGTCACCGTCGGGAGCTAAAAAACTTAGTAGTAGACGAAGCGCGCTCGGAGAACCCGATACCCGCGAAGGACGCACCACTTCGAGAAAGAAACGACAGTCAGCAATAGTCGATACGCTCCGAGGGGAAATCAACGGAACTGGAACCGATGATTCTACGGATGAAGATTTGTGGTTGCGCACCGCAGACGATACGCGTGGGCCTATCCAAATAGACCCACGCGTCGAGATAATTTTACGGAGCAAGACGGTGGAAGAGATTACAAAGGCCACGGAAGACGCTGCCGTTGATATGCATGAGGGCTTCGACAGGCGCCCGCGGGTTCGCATGACCGAAGACGAATTAAATACTTTTGCTGACGTCGGTTTTGTAAAGCACCACGAAGTCGAGGCTGATTTCGGGTCAGATAGTTCGCGTCGGCTGGCTAGACGGAATGCGCAAAACGAAGCGGGGTCAGCGACGCCCGGGATAAGCACACCGGATGAACTCGACAGGAAGACCAGGGGTCTTCGGGCTTGGGCGCGCCGTGTTACGGATGCGGAGGCTAAACGGAGAGAGAAAGATAACCTACGCAGAATTATCGCCCCAACAGATGACCCAACCCTGCGCCCGGGCGTGCGGCCCCATATGGGGCCAGACGGCAAAACGCAAGCCAAAACATGGAACGATAAAAATGTTTGGGAAACGGACAGCGCTGACGATGCCCTTTCATTAATCGCGGCCGGTGAACATGTCTACATAACAAGCTGGGACGAACAAGCCAAACTGCTGAATGGTATCGCTGAACAGTTTAAGGCATTCGAAAGTCTTGGGGTTGGCGTCGGGTGGGACATCAATGAGGATGGCGTCATCGACTCAAATGACCTCCCCATACTAAACGCCTGTTTATTCATGGCGGTAGTCGATGGTAAAACGAACAACATGTTTTGCGACACCCACCTTGACATAGCCAGACTAAAAATGCCCCAAGTCGGTGGAACCGTCTTGAACAATGAAGCCACGTCTATTCGGGCGTGGAAAGCGGGTCTCCTGGATGACACTGGGGGCACGCACGATTCGTTCGTGGGCAGAAAAAACATCGAGAAATCGACGTTTAATCCAAAAACGGAGTTGTTTAAGGAACTTAGTGAAACTTTCGCGGACGCTATCGCGAAAAAAAAGGATGAATTCGCTAAAGACAAGAAACCATTTACGGACGTCGACGCAGCGAAGGTCATTTATGGGAAACTCGCCGGGCAGTTTGCGAAGAAAAAAATAAGCGACGAGCATAAGGCGATATTTTTTGAGAATACGGACTTCACGCGGGTTGAAGTAAATGTTACAACCGAATTTATAAAGATGATTGGAGAGAAGGGGGTCGTGACCGGTGATGCAGTAGGTGCCAACGTGCGTGACCTTCACGCCACCCAGAACGAACTCCAACTCAACAAAATGGGCGGAATAGCCAAGACAATGACTGAACAGTTCGCTGAGTATTGGAAAGAAATAGAAGCAATCAAAAAAGAGTCCCTAACCGACGTCGAACGTGATGCGCGTATCGATGCGGCCAAGAAGAAATGGCTGAGCCACTTCATCAACGCTCCAATCATCGTGTCAGCAGACGGCGCAATCTTCGACGGCCATCACCGTGCCTATGGCAGGTATATTTTTGAAACGAGATTAACGAAAGAACAGCTAGAACACCTTAATGATGGCATGGAGTTCCAGGTACGCAGGAGTGAAGCCTCCGTCTCTGTTCTTCTGGAACTTGGAAAAGCATTTCAGGACGAAATGGGCATCGCCCCAGCAACCCTTAACCCCGGCACCGTTAAGTGGACCGACAACAGCCTTCGAGTGAATGAAATGACAGACACGCAATGGGCCGACCTTATAGGGGGGATTGGTTCCAAGGTGAACGAACACATTGCCAAACAGGTGCCGTCGACATTTTTTACAAAAAACCGACTAGAAGAGACAGGGAAGACCTCGCCAGCCATACTGAAGGGCAGGGGAACCTGGAGCGACAGGGTATACGTATCAGCGAGAACACCCGGCGGTGCATATGAGAAACTCTCGTCTGGGGCAACACGAATGACCGTTCAAGAAAAGAGAACCATTGACGCAAAAACCAAACTAGGTAATCTTGAAAAAGCACGCGAGCATTACGAAAAAACCGGTGATTGGATTGGGGGAGACCTGGGGGTGGATATCAGTCTCAACGATAACTCCTACTATGACAGCATTGACCCAGAGGGGTTTAGTGGGAGAAACCAAACAGCAGTAGAGTTTAGAGACGTTCTTAAGCAAAACCTTGAAAAAAGAGGGGTGACTGACCCAGCCGAAATAAAAGAGAAAATTGAATCCGGGATACGAGAGCGAAAGAAAGATTTAGACAGAAAAATAGAGGTCGCCAAACGGGATGTGGAACTTCAAGAATATGTTGAGACCAGAAAACGGATGCGTATTGAGCAAAATGTAATTGATGTTGAGGATATAACTCCTGACGAACTAGATGTTCTCAGGAAGGAAAACACAGCATTGGCGGAATTAAGAGATTCGACGTCGCAAAGTGTCCGCGCCGATTACTATTCACAGTTTCGGGATGAAAAAAATGGGGTGGAGTATGCCACACACGTTGGTTCGTCGGAATTAGAAGATGGCTTCTCCGACCCCAACAGGTCAGTTGGGACCATTGATAATAGGCGTCCTGAATATGGCGCACGCGGCAGTGGTGACACCCGGGCTCTCAATAATCGCGCGGTGGAACTGATGGGAAAAGAGGCAACCGAAGGGGAAAACCGAGCAAAATTATTAATCGAAAAAATAAAAGAACTCAAAGAAACAGGAAATGTGACAGCGCGCGATAGGCAAGATGTAGACATATTACAGTCCCTGGGGTTTCCGCGAATCATTGACGAACCAGGTGGCGTTTTTCATTCGACAGACGACAATCGGGAACGCATAATACTGAGCATGGAGAGCAGGCTAAAAGACATAGAGGACAGAGCCAAGCGAGCCCGCACCCTCTCCGATAGCGCGTCGGCTGTTTCTGGCGGGTTTGTTTCGGCATCCTCAGCGAGCGACCCCATTGATACTCGGGGTTATTTTGGGCGATACGCAGCCTCAGCAATACCAAAAGACATTTCCGAAAATCCCGGAGAATACGAACGAGCCACTGGGAAACTAAGTAAAATCCACGATGAATATATGCATACTAAATGGATGGGTTCGTTAAGAGGGACCGCATGGCTATTTGGCGGGAAACAAGGCGAAGACATAACAAACCTATTGGGGCCAAGTGACGAAAAGCAGGTAGTTGGGAAACAAAAACCGCTGTTTGGCATCTCGGCAAGAGTGCATGATGCTAAATCAGAAAAGATAATAGACGAAACAGGTCTTGCGCTTATGGCGCGGGCTATTAAACTGCGCAAAGAAGGCAAGACCCCAACCGTAGAAGCAATTCTGGGCCGGGACAAAGATGCCACACGGGGTCTTGCTGGGGGCAAACTCTCGTCTGGGGCAACAAAACCTTCGAATGCGATAGGCCAAATTCGCACCAGCGGCGGTAGTGGAGCCGGCCGTGCGACATCCCCAAGAGCACAGGGGCGCTCCTCTATAGCATTGTCCGAAGCAGGCCGAATGCCGGATACGGCAAGCAAAAAGAATACAAAATCCCTAGAAGGACAAACAGCCCCCACGCGCTCCGAAGGCATGGTCGGTACTGGCGCTAGCGATAAGAGGCGCTTGTCATCTGGCGCTTACAAGAGCGAATACGAACACCGTATCGGGATACACGAAAGCACCCCTTCTGATTCACGGCCAGTTAATGGGTATTTG
>JBDNIH010000006.1:0-29728 GCA_041688385.1 Bacteroidia bacterium | reverse complement strand
CTGGCTTTTTGGAAGATACTCTCTAACAAGCGGGCCGATACGCGCGCGTCGACTGGCGTACCGGTATTGGCGAAAAACTGAAGCTCCGATGTACGGGCAAAAACAATAAGTGCTCCCGTCATCTGTGCCGCCAAAGCCTCTGCAGCTTCGAGGGCCTCACGTATGTACGCCACTTCTTCGGCGTCCTTTTCCACTCCCTTGAAAAAAAACCGCCGAAGCCAACCGTAATTACGGAAGGTGGTATTTTTGCCAATCAACAGTAAAAAACGCCGAATTTCGGGCTGAAAGAGGATGATGAGAGAGATTACGCCAACCCCAATAAACTGCCCTAAAATTTTGCTAAGCAGGCGCAATTCAATAGCATCCACCACCAGCCAAAGCAGGTAAATAGAGATGAGGCCAAGCAGGATATTGACAGCCAAACTGCCTTTGACCAGCTTATAAATCTGGTACAACAAAAAAGCCACCAACGTGATATCGATGATGTCGAGCAGAGTGAGGGTTAAAAACCCCAGGTCAAACAGTTTCAAAACGTTTCCAAAGTTGAATGGCCTCCATGGCCGGTTTCACATCATGTACCCGCAAGATACGCGCTCCACGCTCTAAAGCCCAGGCGTGTAAAATACTGCTGCCGTTTAATGCATCAGCCGGGTCAAGCCCAAGGGTTTTATAAATCATCGATTTGCGCGACACGCCCACCAATAAAGGATAACCCGCCAAGGTAAATTGTTCGAGCTCCTTCAAAATTTTAAAATTCTGCTCTATATTTTTTGCAAAACCAAAGCCAGGATCGAGCACGACATCTTTCACGCCTAGGCGGTTGAGCCGAACTGCCTTTTCAATCAATTCGCGATAAACATCGGTGATCAAATTATCGTACTGATTGAGGTTCTTCATGGTCGCTGGTGTACCCCGCATATGCATACATATATAAGGCAGTTGTAATTCAGCAACCGTGTCAAACATTTTAGCATCCAAATTGCCGCCTGAAACGTCATTGATCACCGTTGCGCCTGCATCTGCCGCTGCACGTGCTACTTCGGAGCGGAAAGTATCGATTGAAATGACCGCCTCAGGATATGCTTGTTTAATTGCCGAAACGGTAGGAATTACACGTTCCAGCTCTGTTTTTAGCGGGATTTCATCGGCACCCGGTCGGGTAGAATATCCGCCGATATCTAAAAAAGTAGCGCCTTCCTCGAGCATGGTACCTGCTTGTGCCACCACCGCTGTGAGCGCATGTTCAGCCAACCGACTGCCACTGTAAAAGCTGTCGGGGGTGAGATTGAGTATCCCCATAATGCGGACTTCCCGCAAATCGATTACACGACCACCACAGTTGAGCGTGTATTTTTGTCCGAAGACCGTATCTTTAAGCTGCAAAAAAAAGGCGTTTTTACCACCCGAAGTTAATCTATTCCCGCTTGAATCCCCAAACCGCTACCGAGTTCGACCAGGTAATTGCCCGCTGCAGGGCTTTATTTGTCAAAAAAGCACACGATTATGGCACCGCCTGGCGTATACTACGCACCGCCTCTTTGACCGACCAAATCTTTATCAAAGCCAGCCGCATCCGAAGTATCGAAGAAAAAGGCACCCAAAAAATCGCTGACGATCTTAGCGGCGAGTTTGTAGGCATGGTCAACTATTGCCTTATGGCACTGATACAACTTGAACTGGGCAGCACCACCACAAATACAAGCCTACCCGCCGAACAAGCCATCGTTTTATACGATAAAGAAGTGGCACATACCAAACAGCTCATGCTCGACAAAAACCACGATTATGGCGAAGCATGGCGGGATATGCGCATAGCGTCTTTCACCGACCTCATCCTCATGAAATTGTTACGCATCAAACAAATAGAAGAAAATGCCGGCAAAACCCTCGTCAGCGAAGGGATAGATGCCAACTACCGCGACATACTCAACTATGCCGTTTTTGCACTTATTAAATCAGGATATACCGTATGATTACCAACCTGCTTCGGCTACTCGTAGGCGGACTATTCGTCTTCTCCGGCTTCATCAAAGCCAACGACCCATTGGGGTTCGCCTATAAACTCGAGGAATATTTCGGCGTTTTCGGCACCGATATATTTGTCCCTTATGCCACCCTCATCGCCATGCTCATAACGCTGGTAGAGATGGTGGTTGGTTTTTCACTGCTCCTTGGCGCCAGGAAAAAAATCGTCTTGTGGACTTTACTGTTGATGATTGTATTTTTTACCTTTCTCACCTTTTGGTCGGCCTATTTTAATGTGGTAACGGATTGTGGTTGTTTCGGCGATTTCATGAAAATGACACCATGGCAATCGTTTACCAAAGACGTTGTGCTACTCGTGATGACCATCGGCTTATTTATTGGACAGAAGCAGATCAAACCCCTCTTTTCGACTAAGGCAGACTGGAAAGTCATTGGCACATTTAAGTTTGCCGTACTTGCCTTTATGGTATACAGTTGGTATTACCTGCCTTTGTGGGATTTGCGTGCATACAAAATCGGCACAGATATCCCCGCCGCCATGAGCACACCCGATGGAGCACAGCTGGATGTATACGAAGACACTTGGATGTATCGCGTAGATGGTCAGGTAAACAACTACACCACCGAACAAGCCCCGTGGGACATTGCAGGTGCGGAATTCGTCGATCGCAAAACCGTGCTGATCAAAAAAGGATATACGCCACCAATCCACGATTTTACCATCACCACCATCGGAGGAGAAGAATACACCGACGACTACCTCCAAGCTGAAATAGCGGTGATTTTTGTGGCCTATGACCTCAGCAAAAGCCGGTCATCTGCTTGGGACGAAGTCCGGGGCCTCTTAAAATGGGCCGACCTCAACCAATATCGTTCGGCTGTATTAACCGCTTCAACCGCCGATCAGCTCACCGCTTTTGAGACTAAAAATGGTCCAGGTTTACCTTTTTTCATCACCGATGGCACCACCTTAAAAACCATCGTCCGTTCCAATCCAGGATTAATGTTGCTGCAAAAAGGCAAAGTAATGGGCTTGTGGCCATCAACCGCTTTGCCCAGTCAGAATGAACTCGAAGCGCTGATCCGTTAATATGTTGGGCTACCTCCTGAAAAGGCTTTTATCTGGATTGCTCGTGCTTTTCGGGGTAGTAACTATTGTGTTTTTTCTATTCAACGTATTGCCCGGCGATGCTGCCCAGATGACACTTGGGCAACGTAGCGATATTGCGTCACTCGAAGCCGTGACCAAAGAACTTGGCCTCGACCAGCCGAAAGCCAAACAATACAGCCGCTACCTCAACGACATCAGTCCGTTGAGCATCCACCCTCATTCACCCGAAGCCGAGGCCAAGTATAATTACGTCCGCTTGCTTCCTGTAGGCGAAGAACGTTGGTTGGTAGCCAAAACCCCCTATTTACGGCGTTCGTATCAAAGCAAAGCGACGGTCAACGAAATTTTAGCCGGCGCTTTGCCAGGAACAGCCATACTTGCTTTGGCTGCCATGGTACTAGCGACTATTGTGGGTTTATTTTTGGGTGCTTTAGCCGCTTTGTATCCGCAGAGCTGGGTCGATCGTTTGGCCGTTATTTTATCGATTATCGGCATTTCCGTGCCGAGTTATTTTGCCTCTATCGTAGTGGCTTGGTTATTTGGCTACCTCTGGCACGACTGGACGGGACTATCGATGACCGGCAGTTTGTATACCATCGACCCATTCCTTGGTCGCCAGATTGCATGGGAAAATCTCATTTTACCTGCATTCACCTTGGGTTTACGGCCACTGGCGATTATCGTGCAGTTGAGCCGGAATACTTTTCTGGAGGTATTGGGCATGGACTACATTCGTACAGCCCGCGCAAAAGGCTTGTCGGAGCGCCAGGTTTTGTGGCGGCATGTCATGCGGAATGCGATGGGGCCGGTGGTTACCGCCATATCGGGTTGGTTTGCTTCGCTACTCGCTGGTGCTGTATTCGTAGAATTTATCTTCGGCTGGAAAGGCCTCGGTAAAGTTACCGTCGACGCCCTCATGAAATTCGATATGCCGGTGGTGATGGGTTCCGTGCTCTTTATTTCGGTGGCTTTTGTGGTCATTAATATATTCGTCGACTTTATCTACGCCTGGCTCGACCCTCGAATTCGCCTCCAATGAGCCGCATTTATCTCGTCGGGCTACCAGGAACGGGGAAATCTACTTCCGGCAAACGTTTCGCCAAAAAGCTAGGCTGGGGTTATGCCGATCTCGACAAATTGGTAGAAATGCGGGTGCACCAACGTATCCCCGACATCTTTAAACAACAGGGCGAAGCTGTTTTCCGGGCAACCGAAGCCAGCTGCCTGCGGGAAACCGGCGCCAGTCACGAGCTAGTGGTGGGCTGCGGTGGTGGTGCGGCTTCTTGGGGTGATAATATAGATTGGATGCTAGCCAACGGGCAGGTCATTTGGCTCAACATTAAACTTGAAGAATTGGTAAGCCGCCTTACCCTCTCCCGCAGGGTCAGGCCGATGTTCCCAAGTCGTGATCCCGCCGACATTTTTCAACGCCTTGAAACACTCCTTACCAGCCGGGTAGCGGCTTACGCACGTGCCCATAAGGTGGTTGAAAGCGAAACGGCGCTGCTGGCCTACGCCAATGAACTGCGTTTTGGTGCAGACCCGAAATAATACAAGCATAATACCCCCTTAACCCGGAACTCACAGCCTTACTGTTGTTTTGTGCAAACCAGCACGGATATGGAAAAGCGTCAAGTCGACATGGTAGTAATTTCCGATGTGCATTTAGGCACCTACGGATGCCACGCCACCGAATTGCTTCAATACCTGAACAGCATTACTCCCGGCCTCATTATTCTGAATGGCGATATTGTCGATATCTGGCAATTCCGAAAACGGTATTGGCCCAAAACACATATGCTGGTGGTGAAAAAGATATTCGAATTCCTAAGTCACGGGGTTCCAATTTATTATCTCACCGGCAACCACGATGAAATGCTGCGGCGGTTCAGTGGCTTACATCTGGGGAATTTCCACCTCAAAGACAAACTACTCATTGAGCTCGATGGCAAAAAAGCCTGGTTTTTCCACGGTGATGTGTTTGACGTAACCATGCGGTATTCGAAATGGCTAGCCAAACTAGGTGCGGTGGGTTACGATACACTCATTATGCTCAACCGCTTCATCAATTGGTGCTCAGACAAAATGGGACGCGGGAAAATATCGCTTTCAAAAAAAATCAAAGACAGTGTAAAGTCTGCAGTGAAATACATGAACGATTTTGAGCAGGTAGCCGCCGAGCTGGCCATCGATAATGGTTACTGCTTTGTAGTATGTGGCCACATTCATCAACCCAGCATGCGCACCTACGAAAATGCCAAAGGCAAAACCATTTACCTTAACTCAGGCGACTGGATAGAGAATCTAACCAGCCTAGAATACCATACTGGTGCATGGCGCATTTACCAGCACATACCATCAGAACATCCCTCCATAGAGATAGACGAGCTCTCTGCAGAACAGAACATTTTCGAAATATTTGAAAATTCAACGCTCGAAGAGGCCGTGCTCTTTAGTAAACTACTGCACTACGCCAAAGTAGGCTGATGCGCATATTATACGCCATCCAAGGCACTGGTAACGGACATTTGAGTCGTGCACGCGATGTGGTTCCTTGTTTACAGCAGCACGGCGAAGTTCACTTGCTAATAAGCGGCACACAAACCGACGTACACCTGCCTTGGCCTATTCAATATCAACTGTACGGCATCAGCTTCATTTTCGGTAAAAACGGAGGTATCGACTTGTTCGCCACCCTTAAAAAATTGCGTCCATTTCGCTTTATTCGCGATATCTACCGTTTACCTGTTGAGGCCTACGACCTGGTGATCACCGATTTTGAACCCGTGAGTGCTTGGGCTTGTCGACTCAAAGGCAAAAAATGTTACGGCATGAGCCATCAAGCCGCTTTTTTGAGCCCATTGACCCCGCTACCGGACTACTACCGTGACCGCTTTGCTACATTTTTATTTCGGTATTATGCGCCTATCAGCGACTATTTCGGTTTTCATTTCGAGAAGTACGACCAGCAAATCACCACGCCAGTCATACGGGAAGAGGTCCGACAGCTCCGGCTAAGCAACGATGGCCACATCGTGGTGTATTTGCCAGCTTATGCCGATGAAGTACTCCTCCGTCATTTTCAACAGTTGCCGGAGATTCGTTGGGAATTATTCTCCAAACACGCCAAAACAGCCTACCGTCGGGGTCATGTGCACCTCACACCCATCGACAATACGGCCTATCTCCAAAGTTTGGCCAATTGCACTGGTTTGGTGACCGGCGGTGGATTCGAAGCACCGGCCGAGGCCCTGTATTTGGGCAAAAAAATAATGGTCATCCCAATGAAGGGTCAGCTCGAGCAACATGCCAATGCTGCTGCTGCTGCCCAACTTGGTGCATTGGTTGTTCGCGAGATTAACGAAGGTTTTGCAACCCAACTTCGCAGCTGGCTTTTGATGCCTGCTCCGTTGGCGCAAAACTTCCCCAACAACATAAAAACCGTCGTAGACACAGCCATTGCAAAGTGGCATGGCCCTAAAATCGCCTAAAAGGCCGTTTTATCAGCAAATGTATATCGTTTTGTATAGTGGCAAAATTCGTGCTTAACGACCTGCCTCCCTAACTTGTACCTTGGTGAAAACACTATTTTATGCGCAAATCGTCAGAACGTCGTACTTCACAGGCTCGCGTAATAGGCCTTCCTTTTGATGCCCAATTGCAGTTTGAGCAGCCTCAATCGCTGTCGAAAACAAACGCGTTGCGGAAATCGCTTTTACTCATCTGCGACCAAATACCGCCCAGTGCAGACTTGCTCTATTTGCTCAATAAAATGTTCGATGTGAAGGTAGTGGTCGACCCCATAGCGGGCTTGCTTGCCTTGCAGTCCGACCTCTTTGACCAAGTAGTGATTGTACTTGAGTCGGTTCAATCCAATCTTTGGGTTATGCTTCGAAGTCTCGACACCAAAATCACACAAGCCCCTATACCCCTTCTTTTGTTCGCCCCTGGTATGGAGGCCAGTCAGATGCAAAAAGCATATGGCTTGGGAGTGCTTTTCTGTTGCAGCCGACAACTGGATGCACGCTACATCAGCAACCAGCTCACGGCATTTGCTGGCTATCACGACCGCTTGCGCCAAAGTGTAATGAAGAAAGCAGGTCTGCATGATGATTTGCTACAGACGCCATCTTCCGAACAAAAATTTCTCGCTCAATTTAACAGCCTAATCAAGTCAAAATTCAGCCAAGCGGATTTGAGTGTTCATGAGATTACAAAATACATGGGCATAAGTATCAGCACCCTTGAACGTAAGAGTTTACAATTAACCGGCATGCAACCGCGAGCATACCTCAACGAACACCGCATGCTGCACGCTTACCAACTTATTATAAGTACGAGTTGTAGTGTTCAGGAAGCTAGCCTTAAAAGTGGTTTTGCTAACTCTTCCTATTTCAGTATTAAGTTTCTGATGCGCTTCAAAATCAAACCTTCTAACCTCTTGCGCAGCGAAACCAAGATAGCCTGATAGGCCTTACAAAGTCAAGACCAGCTCTTCGAGGCGTTCTTCATGGGCTAACCCTAGTTTACGCCGAAGGCGATACCGGGCAATATTTACACTTTGCTGGGAAATACCCAAACGCCGCGATATTTCACGAGAATTTAAGTGTAGGCGGATCAGGCACATCAAGCGTAATTCAGCAGGACTGATATCGTTTACCTTCAGCCGCAAGCGCCAGTGAAAACCAGGATAAATTTCATCAAAGGCTAGCAAAAACAGACTCCAGTCCTCTTCCGTATGTAATTTCATCAGATGAAGTGCGCCCAACTGTTCGAGCTTCTTTTCGTCTACCGGTATTTCCTCTTCTGGGTTACTCATCAGGCCTGCTGTTGTAGTTTGTTGACCCTGGCTGGTGAAATCCTGTTTTAAGCCTATCAATTTCTCCAAATCAGGTGTTTTAAACAGCAACTGTACAAAATACCGTTGCTTAGAATAAATTAACCAGCTACAACTTACTAGCAAAAGTAAAATAAGCGGAGGCCCCCATTTGAGTTTGTTTCGGCTACTGCTGGGCATCAACAATGCCTTCTGAACAAGCAACGACTCCGATAAAGTAGGCGGACCTATGGCCAGATCGGTTTGCAGCTGCTTTTTTAACCAGCTTGCCCTAACCATATCCCGCGAACGCACGTAGTTGCGATAATGCTCCCATTCCTGCCTATTGTCTAACAACTCTGCCCGCTGAAAAAGAGCAAATTCACTTTGCATAAGGGTGTAGTGACTGCCGTATTCTTTGGCAACTTCAGCTGAACGTATCAGAAAATACAGACTCAACTCAGCATCCTCCTTTTGGGTGTACATCCGGCCGAGGGTCCAGTACAGTTGCCACTCTTCTAGTAAACTGAGACGGCCAACCTCCTGAGCATGTAGTGCGATAAGTAATTTGTCGAGTGGCTCACAGGATTTGACCAGATTAAGGCGAGCCATGGTAATAAATACGGAGCCTGTGCCCGCATAACTGGCTAAATCCAGACTGTCTAAAAGTGCTTGTAAAGAGTCGTATGCCGGCACGAGCCATTGAAAGCCGGGTTGAAACTGTAACTGGCGCCTGTCATCTACCCACCACCGTTGATCAAGAAATTGGGTAGGCCAACGATCATGAATAAACCACTCTGCCATTTCGAGTGGTTCAATTTCTCGGGTAATGTATTGCGCTTCAATAGTGCCTTTTTGCTGCGCAAAAAGAGGTATAGCGGACATACATCCGAACAACAACACCGTTGCCAGCCATCTTTTGGCTATCCTATCTACTTTAGTGCTTTCCATAACGCTTGGAAATATGAAGATACGTAGCCTATCGCTAACTGAAACAATTCCTAAACAGGAATTGTCATGATTTATCCGAATTATTCGTTGATCATAGGTGCAATACCTCGAAGTTGTGAGGTATCCTGCAGCACCCATTCCTGCTTTTCAGGCGAATACACAAAGTCGGCATCGGGCCATTCTAAATAATCGAAATTGCCATAATAAGTCGATAAATCCCCCTTTTCGACCAGTATAGCAAAAAGTTTCTTTCCCCTTACCATTTCTGCAGCAGTTAAACGTGGCGAATAAAAACGCTGATCGAGCCAGCTAATATTTCCTTGCGCATCCAACTTACATATCCCACCAACATAGCGGTAGTGTTCATATAAACTTTTTATGTCCTTTTTGACATAAAGAAAATAATAGAGCCCCCCCGCTTGATGAAAAGCTTCCAAACGACTTTCATGGGTTCGAACCAGTGTATCATAATAACCGGTATACTGTTCATCAAAACGCTCTGATGGCTTGATGTCGTTCGGCCGGGTATCTACAAAAACGGCTAGTTTTCTAACCCAATCCGCTGCTTCCTCAGTAGTAAGCATCGCATCCGGTGCATAGTTGGTGGCGTTACAGCTACTCAACAACAACCCTAAAATCAAAATCAAATATCGCATGCTACAAAAATGATAATAAAAAAAGGAGCCTAGCATTTAGCCAGACTCCCCAAACGTTCCTTATAATCTTAGTATACTTTGTTCACTGGATTCAATTCAATCCAAGCGGTACCCCAGTTCCAACCTGCATTGGCAGTTGAACCGAAACCACCTACATGCGTTGCCGCTTCAAAACCCGCTACTGGAAGTGCACCCGCATTTAATGGGCTAGTAGCAGAAAGCAATGGATTGAAAGTGTAGATAGAGCTAGGCGCATCGGCCCAAACTTGGGAAACAAACGAAGCTGAGTCACCCAATACCACGTTGGCAGCAGCAAAGTTAGCGGGCAAGGTAGAGCCACCGCTCAGAGCCGTGTTAGCCGTGTTGCGGAAGAAGTAATTGCCTTGTGCAGCAGCACCCGCACCTGCACCGTTAAAACGGATACCAGTAGCGAAGCCAGACAAAATTGAATTGTGTACTTTCAAAGCTGAGTTTGAATTGATTTCTACTGCAGCCTGATAGTTAGCGTTGATAGTCGAACTGAATAAGCGTGGACCAACTACCGTGATATTAGCAAATTCAGCAGCAGAGTGTGGGTTGGCACCAGCGTTTGAATTCGAAGAAGCTTCGAAAGCGCGTGAACCAGATTTGTCAGCGATGTTGGCATCACGGAGAACTAAACCATACTGTACTTTGCCTGAATAACCACGGTCAGTATCAAAGTCGTCATCCCAAGTGCTCAAAGTGATAAGGTATTTGTGGTTGCTGTAACCACCGAACCACTCATAAGCGTCATCGTTGGCGAAAGAAACTACGATATTCTCAATGATAGTACCTGAACCAACAGAACCCATGGTGAGTGAATTCAGCTCATTATCTGGAGAAAGCTCCTGACCGGCGAACTCGATACGTACGAAACGCATCGTACCGCTGTTCTGGTCGTTGATCGCAGCGCCAGTACCTGGGCCGTATAATCCATCTTCAGTTCCAGTAGCAGAAATACCTTCGATAGAAGAATTTGGGTTACCGTTGTTGTCAGAATTACCACAAATTACGATACCCGCCCAGTCACCACGGTTGCGGTAACCTACTGGTGCATTCGACGTAAATACAATTGGGCTAGTAGCCGTACCCTCAGCCATAATTTTAGCACCACGGTTGATGATTAACGCGCCTTTAGTGGCTTTGTCACCGAAGATGATTGTACCGGCTGGTACCGTGAATACGGCAGGAGCCTGAACAAATACTTTACCCTTTAAGAGGTATTTTTTAGTGGCGTCCAGCGTGGTGTTCGCTGTGATGTTGCCTTCAATAACGGTTAAGTCGTTGTTGGTGGTTGGCGGAACCACTGGCGGAACCACGGTGTCTTCACATGAAACAAGTGCTACCGCGACCAGGGCAATTGTTGCAAAGCGTTGCATCATTTTCAAAGTATTCATATAGCTCTTTTTTTAGTTGTTTAGCTGAGTCAAAAATAGAAGCATCGTATTAAGCCGATGTTAAGCACGGGTTACGCTTTTGTCACCAATTCGAACTTCTACCAAACAAAAAATGACCGGAAAACCGGTCATCCTGAGTATTGGCAAAACACTTAAAAGCGAATGGTAAAGTCAGCTGTAAAGTATTGACCAAAACGTTGTTCCAGTATCTTCTTGTCAACAGCCCCGCTTAACTTCTCGTCGAAGTCGCCATCTTCTCTATAAACTAAGGCGGAGTTCAATAGATCGCTCACACCTACTTTCAAAGTCATGTTTTTATTGAACGTTTTGGTAACACTCAAATCCACCAAATGCCGGGGCATCTCGTAAATGGTCCTGATTTCATTGTCACCCACGGTGAAGATGCGTTCACCGTATACATTGTACAAAGCAGCAAGCTGCCAGCCACTTTCCGTGTCGTTGTAATAGATGCCGGTATTTATCACATAAGGTGATTGCCCTTGTAGTGGTCGACGGCTATCCTGGGTTAAGGTTGGATCATTGCCCAGATTAATTTCACTTTTGATGTAAGCCGCATTAAAAACAACATTAAATCTGTTCCAAAAAGATCCTGGATCATTTAAGGCCAACGACTTTCTCAACTCCAATTCCGCACCATAACTAATGGCCGACTGCGCATTGCGAAACACAAAAATAGGGTTCGAAGTACCCGTTACGATATAGGTTTCGATCGGGTTGATGAAGTTTTTATAAAATACACCTACCGTAATTTGTTCCGAAGGCGAGGGGTAAAACTCATACTTCAGGTCGATGTTATCGATGGTGGCAATCTGCAAAGCCGAGTTTCCAACAATATCAATGGCGAAATTAAAGTCGTAAAAGCTGAAAGGTGCCAATTCGCGAAATTCAGGTCGGTTAATAGACCGGCTGTACGCCAAACGAAATTGTTGGTAGTCGTTTATGGCATAGGTAGTATTCAAAAACGGAAGTAGGCTCAGAATAGGATTATCTACGTTCACAGGTACGGTAGGTGCTATACGCGTATTCAACTGCTGGCGGTTAAACTCAGCCCGAATACCACCTGCAATGGTAATGTGCGTGTTGGGTTTGTAGCTGGCACCGGTATAACCTGCAAACTGGGTGTTTTTGGCAGTATAAGCATCGGTTAAATTGGTGCCTTCCGACAAGATAAAGCCGTTCGGAAAGCCGATATTTTCATTGGCGAAAATCTGGTCGAGAGGTAAATTGAGCAAGGAAGGGTCGAACTGCGTCGACGATTGCCTATAGGCCATCCAACGGGCATTAAACTTGCGGTCTTTCATCTCGGCATAATAACCTGCCCGAAGCGTAAGTTTAGGCGTTCTTATATCTTCTCCGAACTTATGCGCTATCTCGGAAGTCTGCGTGATGATATTTTCTGTCAACTCCGAATAAAAGCGTGCACCATCGAAGGTGTTGGAGCTCGGCGGGATAACTACACGATACGGTTCGTCACTACCCAATTGTTTTTGCGAACGGGCACGGCGCCAATCGGGCTCATTGCGGTTGGTACGCGAATAAGCCACGGTCCAGTTAATGGTGGTGCGGTCATTTGCAAGCTCATGTTTGCCATGCACATTACCATTATAAACCATACGTTGCTGGTAGTATAAACTGTAGTTGCGCACATCAAAGCCCTGAAAATCTTCCTCCCCATTACGAATGGTTGTTTCCTGCTGACCATTTTGTGCAAACGTATTCCGGAATTCTATGGAATTGCGCTTATTGAGCTGAACCGACCAGTTAGAGATAACACCGAAACGTACGCTGTTGGCATTTTGGATGTCCCGGTAGCTGAACTGTTGGATGCTTGAATTGTCGTCAGCATAGTTGATATAGCGCCATCTTTCAACATTCAATGCGGTGCGGGTATTCGAATAGGTGACTGAATTTAAGGTGCTGACTTGTTTACCCTTAATTTTCAAACGACGTCCCATATCGTAACGCAAGCGCAAATCTGGCAGGGCCATACTGTTGTTCACGGTCCAGTCGTTTTCTAAGGTCTTGGTTGCTTCGGCAACGGCTTCCAAATTAAAGCCGAGGTTATTTAGGTTTGACGGAAAAGCAGCTGGTAAAGACCGACTGCCGGCATCAAAACCAAAACGGTCGGTTGCGCTGCGGTTGCTGTAACTGAAGTCGGTGAAGGTGGTTCCTACCCGGACACCTGTACCAATGCTGATGTTGTTGAAGTCGGCTTCGACCTGGTTTTTGGTAAATATTTTAATCACCGCACCACCAAATTCGCCAGGCAATTCGCTTGAACCAGATTTGAACACCAGCATCCGCTCAATCATATTGGATGGCACCAGATCGAAAGAGAAGGCTTTTTTATCCGGCTCAGTAGAAGGGGCAATCACATCGTTGAGCATGACGGTATTATAACGTTCGCTCAATCCCCGTACAATCACAAAGCGGTCATCTTGTATGGTGATACCTGGTATACGACGAACCACTTGGGCCGCGTCTCTGTCCTGCGATTTTTGAATTTGCTGGGCTGAAATGGCATTAATCACCAAATCACTTTTTTTGACATCCATCAAAACTGCTGCTTCAGTGGTGCGTACCCGCTCTGCCACTACATCTACCCCTTGCAATTCCACATTACTTTCTTCGAGCTTGATGATAAGGGTAAGTGTTTTACCTGCCTCCAACTTTACATCCTGTTCAAAGGCTTTGTAAGAAATATACGAAGCGTAAATAGTAAAATAGCCCGGCGCTACATTGGTAATTTTATAGTTACCATCAAAATCGGTGGATGCTCCAATGGTTTTACCCTTGAGGATAACGTTCACGCCCGGCAAACCTTCGCCCGTTTTAGCATCGGTTACCCGACCGGTGATAGTGCCATTTTGAGCAAAAGAAACAGTAAAAGAACCTAAAAGAATAAAAACAAGAGTTAGCAGCTTGCGCACCATAACGGATTTGAATTGCGCTGCAAAGCACCTCATCTAACATTAAGAAATCATTAAGTCCACGTGACGGCTATATTAATTACAAGAATACGCAGCTTAAAATCAGCGCTTTGGCCCCTAAAGCCTAGATATTAGCCCAATTATACGCTCAATGCTCCTTATTATTTTTCGATGAAGGGCAAAGATTCATAGATGAACATTCTTCGTATATTTGAGAAAACTATCCAAATGAAAAAATTACTTTTGTTGCTATTTGTTGCTGCTCTGGGTTTTACATCTTGCAAAAAGGATGATCCCGCTCCAACCACATCCCCTGAGCAAGCCTATGCAGATCTTCTGAATGGCTCTTGGAACGTGAGTTCACTCACCTACAATGCAACCATAAGTTTTGGTGGCTTTCCGATACCTGTTTCTGGAACGTCTCAAAATGCAGGTTCTATCTCTTTTAACACACCGACCCGTTTTTGTACCTACAACATCAAATTCCTCCCCAACCTGCCAATACCAATTGATACCGTTCGTTTGGTAGGCGCTGGAAGTTGGACCAATACTGCTGGTACAGTGACTGTATTGGATACCGCTACCCTACAAACTATTGTCTTTGTTGCTACCACAAACACCGCAGCGGTACAGATTATGTCAACAACGATAAACTATCAGCTCGACTCAACGACAACCGTACCTGTGAGCATGAGTTTTACGCTCACCAAATAAAATTTATACCTTCTACCAAAAAAAGGCCTGTCTAACCCACAGGCCTTTTCTATTTTCGCATAAACCTACAACGCATGCTAAACGAAATGCTTAGTCCCCTACCTCGGGAAAATTTTGATATCAGTTGGTCGGAAGGCACTTTGGGCTTCCATACCCCAAAGCATATCGATAAACTTCCTCAGCTCGAAGGCGTTCGTTTGGCTATCATCGGCATAAAAGAGTCGCGTAACCAACCGCATAATACGGGCTGTAGCGAAGGCCCTGATTTTATACGTACCGCCTTATATCAGCTTTGTGGAGGCCCAATCCCCTGGGTCGACCTCGGCAACATCAAAGCTGGGCATACCATTGAAGACAGCTATTTCGCACTCAAAACCGTTTGTTGGGAGCTCATCAAACAAGACATCGTCCCCATTATTTTAGGCGGCAGCAATGATTTGGCCTACGGGCAATACCTTGCTTATGCGGATTACGACAAAACCATCGATGTACTTTCTATCGACAGCCGATTTGACCTCGAGGCACGCGAAGAAGGATTTGATGCTAAAAGCTACCTCTACCGCATTATTAGTCATCAACCTACGCACTTATTCAACTTTATCAATCTCGGCTACCAAACCTATCTGGTCAATCCCGATGAGATCCGACTCATCGATAAGCTATTTTTTGATGCCATCCGCTTAGGTGAAATCCGCAAAGACATAGAAGAAGCCGAGCCCTACCTCCGCGCAGCCGATATGGTGAGTGTCGATATTAGTGCGGTACGTTTGTCGGAAGCACCCGCCAATCCAATGGGGTCGCCCAATGGTTTTTTTGCGCACGAACTTTGTCAACTGGCCCGTTATGCTGGTCTCAGCGATAAACTCAGCTCCATTGGTTTTTACGAGTTCAGCCCCGAATATGACCGTTATGGCCAAACGGCAGCCTTAATTGCCCAGGCCATCTGGTATTTTGCCGACGGCTATATGAACCGTATGCAAGATCTGCCGCGGGTAAAAAACAAAAGTTTCTTCAAGTACACCACTACCCTTAAGGCCGGAAAACATGATTTGGTCTTTTACAAGAGCAAAAAATCCGGTCGGTGGTGGATGGAGGTAACGCTACCGCCCATGAAAGGCTCGAAAAAAGAACGTACTCATCTCGTACCCTGCTCCTACAACGACTACCTCATGGCTGGTAAAGATGAATTGCCCGATAAATGGTGGAAATTCCACCAAAAGTATATGCTCTAACCTATAGGTCGCGGAGATACCGTTCCATCTGCATACCCCTTGATCCTTTGATAAGCAGCGTTTTGCCGTGAAAACTGCTAAATGGTAGCTTTTCAATTAACTGCTCTAAACTATCGTAAAACTGAAAAGCGGGGTATTCGCTCGCAAATTTACCGAACAGCGGACCACAGAGCAAAACCTCGTCGAACTTACCCTTTGCGATTAAATCGAGTACCGCTAGATGTTCTTCATCCGCTGCATCGCCGAGCTCAAACATATCTCCCAATACCAGCACCTTTTCAGCCGATTCGAGGGCTATAAAATTCTCTACAGCGGCTGTCATGCTGTGGGGATTGGCATTGTAGGCATCCAAAATAACGCGATTACCGCCGCTTTCGAGAAGCTGTGAGCGGTTATTGGCGGGTTTATAAGCAGCGAGCGCTGCATTAATTTTGTCGTAGGGAACACTGCAATAACGCGCCACACAAGCAGCAGCAAGCAGATTCACATAGTTGTAACTGCCGAAAAGTTGGGTTTCTACTACAGGCGCACGAAGCATGAGGCGGTAGCTGTTTTCCCACTGGAGGCGCACAAACCATTCAGCACCTAACAAACGTCCAACGCAATCCGCTTCTTTGCCACTTCCGTAATAAATGGCAGGGCCAAACTGACCTGCATAAGCCATCAATTCCGCATCGTCTTGATGCAAAAAGAGGGTTCCTTTGTGTGCGGCCACATAGGCGTAGTTTTCACATTCGGTAGCAATAATATTTTCGAGGCTACCAAAACCTTCGAGATGCTCTTTACCTACCGACGTCACTAAGGCATAATCAGGTTGGGCGATTTCGCACAACGGCAGCACTTCCCCCGGATGGTTTGCGCCCATTTCGATTACCGCATATTCGGTGTCGAGCGGCATGCGCAGTAGGGTAATAGGCACGCCAATATGGTTGTTCAGATTGCCAGGTGTTGCCCAGGTGCGGTAATGGGTGGACAATACTTCGCGTAATAATTCTTTGGTGGTGGTTTTGCCATTCGAGCCCGTAATGCCTATCACCTTAAGTCCTTTGACCGATTTTCGATGTTGCCTGGCCAGGTCTTGTAAAGTAGTCAGCACATCGTCTACCAAGAGCATACGCTCATCCTGCTGGTAGGCGACCTCATCAATAATTGCCCAGCGCGCACCATCGGCCAAAGCTTTGGCAGCAAAGGCGTTTCCGTTGAATTTATCCCCTTTGAGGGCAAAAAACATACTTCCCGGCTCAATATGACGGCTATCTGTTGTAAATCGGCCATCTCCCTCCAGGAAAAGCCGGTAAATGTCTATTAAATTCAAGTTAAAGCCTGTTTTTGTATGATGTTCTGGCTAAATTCGTAAAAAGCTCTGGGTATGAAAAAGATTTTTGCAACTGCTTTGTTGGTTTACTTCAGTTTGTTGCTGCAAGCACAAAACTTTCAATTCAGACCAAGCGAAGGTATGGACGTTTATACCCTGAACAATACGCTCCTAAAATATCCATGGGCCGGTGGAATTGGTGCTGGCCAGTTCCAACAAATTGACTTAAACCAAGATGGTTTAGAAGACCTCGTGGTTTTCGATCGTGGCGACAGCCGCTTTATGACTTGGATTAGAACAATCGAAAATGGGCAAATCAGCTGGAAATTCCGGCCCGACTATGCCGCTGTTTTTCCCGCCACCGATAACTGGTACCGCCTGATTGATTATGACGGAGATGGCAAAGCAGATTTATTTACCGCACTCAACGGCAGCGTTCGGGTGTATAAGAATGTGAGTACCGGCAGCGTGCCACAATTTCAGTTGATGGTCAACAGACTGCAAGCAGACTTTGGCTTCGGTTTCCCGATAACGATATTCGTATTGAATTTAGACCTCCCCGCTATCGCTGATGTGGATGGAGATGGCGACATAGACATTCTTGCTTTCGATAATTTTGATGTGGGCTCCATCAACTTCCACCGGAATATGTCGATGGAACGTTATGGCCGTCGCGATACCTTTGACTACCTCGTTACTAGTCGTTGTTATGGGCTGTTTTTCGAAAACCAGATCAATTCGAGCATCTTTTTAAATCTTAACCGCGACTGTAGCCTTCCCAGCCCATTCGTTGGTCATGCTGATACTGGCAATCCGGTCCCACCGGCTAGTCAGCGTCCCAGCCACATCGGCTCCACCTTGCTTCCACTTTTTCTGCGTTCCGATACCCTAGCCGATTTTTTATTGGGCGACGTAGAATATCCCTTTTTAACCTTACTCACCAATGGTGGCACAATCGATACGGCACGCATGATACAAGCCACGGCGGGTTTTCCGAATTACAATACGTCCGCACAAATTCACGCCTTCCCGGCCGCTTACACAGCAGATGTATTGGGGAATGCCAAACGCGACCTCATCGTAACTACCAACGACCCCTATGATGCTACATTGGGGGAGCATGTGTGGCTCTATGAAAACCTGCCACAAAATCCGCGTGACAGCTTCAGCCTCATCGGCAAAACGTTCCTAATTGATGAAATTCTGCAGTTCAACCGCTTTTCTGCACCGGTATTCATCGATATCGACAACGATGGCGATCAAGATTTGTTGATTGCCCACCAAAACGGTGCGCGCCAGCCTGTATTACATCTTTACACGCGCAATGGCAGCAGCCTCACCCAGGTAGACACCAACTTCCTCAACATCAAAAGCAGCCTTAGCGGTCGGATAAACCTCGGCGCAGGCGACCTGAACGGGGACGGAAAACAAGATTTGTTGATTGGCACAGCGGCAGGCCCTATGACCCACTTCCGCAATACTGGCAGTAATGGCAATATCAGCTTTCAATTCGAAAGCGCCGACTTCCAATCCCTCCAAGCAGGCACCTATTCCAGCCCTGAAATTGGAGATGTAAATGGCGACGGCAAACTTGATCTATTAGTGGGCAATCAAATGGGTGCTGTCGTATATTTTGAAAATACAGGCACAGCCACCAATCCGCTTTTTACCAAAGTCACCGACTCCTTGGGGAGGATAGACGTGCGCGACACCTATTTTACCGGCTCAGCCGTAGTTCGTATGGCTGACTTTAATAATAACGGCAATCCCGATCTGGTTATAGGCAACGAATGGGGCAGCATTTACTTTTATGCCGACATACGCAACAATATCACAGGGCAAATTCCTATCAGTTCCCAGTCCTTTTATTACCCCTCGGTAAATATTACCAAAGATTTACGCCCGGGTCAGTTTGTAAGCCCAGCTGTTGGTGAAATTAATGGCGACAACCTCCCCGATTTGTTCATCGGAACTTTCAGAGGTGGTTTGGAGCTCTATAAAAACACAACTTCGTTTGTATCGGTAAGCACTGAAAAAATAGAAAATGCACTGCGATTGTATCCAAATCCAACTCAGGATATTTTGGAGATTCGACTACAATCCGACCATACCCAACTCAAGGCCTATACACTTTATGATTTGCAAGGCCGTGTTTTAATGGAGTCAGACATCTATGCTCAAGAATTTCAGATTCAACTCCAGAGCTTCCCGCAAGGCGTATATCTACTCGAGCTGCACACTTCCACCGGCCAACGTTTACATCGCAGGGTGGTAAAGGCGTAAGCTCAATACATAATTTCCAAGCAGCGTAGAAGGTGATTAGTATCCGGCTACCCTAATCAAGCCAGGAACAAAATTCCTGCGCAATCATTTGGCGCTAAGCATAATTCCCGAAGTGAACAGTCGTGGGTCTTTCGTGTTACTCCTTCCTAAAACAGGCGTTCAGCGCTCTTCCTGAAAACGCAGTTTCTGGCCCTAGCACCTTGGTCATCGCGTATGCTGCTCTTGTGCAGGGCTGAAGGAAGTGCGGCCGAAGCCAACAGAGCTGCTTGATCGAGATATTTAATTCTAGACGCATGGATAAGCAGAAAGTACTTTCAAAAAGTGCTACAAACAAATAAGGCTGTCAAAATTGACAGCCTTATTCATTTAAGCAAGTTTGCGCTTATTTCTTCGAACTTGGTTTTCCAACGCGCGTCATGGCGCAACGGAAACCAATGTCGTCACGTGATTCGGTTTCTTCCAAATAACGACGTGTGCCAGCGTTCAGCCAATAGGGCAAATCTCTCCAACCACCGCCTTTGTAAACACGACTTTGGTTGGTAATTAAGCTGTTGCGCTCGTTGTACATGGCCAGACTATCGAGATAATCGATCACATTCGGATTTGCATACCGTTTGGTGTCAAGTGTAGTTACAATACGACCTACGCTGTCTTTCTCTAAATAACCATCCGCATCCGTTTTTGGAACGGTATATACGTTACCACGGAAGGTGTTAAAGTCATCACCGTCGGTATAAGTCATTGGGCGGTATACATCGGCAACCCACTCGTTTACATTACCTGCGATGTTATATAAGCCATAATCGTTAGGCCAATAATATTCCACCGGTGCTGTAGGCGCTGCATTGTCATTCAAATCGTTAGCAATACCCATGAAGTCACCACGACCTCTTTTGAAGTTCGCCTGTATTTCACCCTGTTTGCTTCCTTTTGAATAACGCACTCCGTGACCATTCCAAGGATAAATGCGGCGATCGCTGATATTTTCCCGGTCGGAGTTACCTACCAAACCTTGTGCTGCATATTCCCATTCTGCCTCGGTAGGCAAACGGTAGCTCGGTAACAACAAACCATCGGCGAGACGGATGTTGCGGGTATCGCTGTTTGGATTCAGGTCTTTACGGGGTTTTTTCACTTCCGGCTGATACAAACCAGCGAGATAAGATTCGGTGTTGAAGTTTTCTTCACCAAACTGATTTGGATTCGGCTTGATGTAACCGGCACTAACGAGTATTTGCTCGTTCACACGGTCGGTACGCCAGATACAATAGTCAGCGGCTTGTTTCCAGCTCACACCAACAACCGGATAATTCTGATAGGCTGGGTGACGAAGGTAATTGGCCACAAAAGGCTCATTAAAGCCCAAGTCACGCCGCCATACCGTTGTATCAGGTAAAGCTGCGCGCAAAACTTCTGGATAGGTTTCGCCAAATACCCGCTCCAACCAATACAGGTATTCGAGCCAGTCGGTATTCGACACCTCTGTTTCGTCGAGATAAAACGACGCAACAGTGACACGACGTGGTGTATTGTCGAAATCAAACGTGATGTTCTGCTCGGTAGCGCCCATGACAAAACTACCACCTTGTATTAATACAAGACCGGGACCAGTTTCCTGCTCCTTGTATTTGACTACCTCGAAACCACCGTTTTTGGGGTCGTTGTAGTTCCATCCAGTTTTGGATGATTTTTGACTGCAAGAGGCGAGCACAAGGGATGCAAGGGCAAGACTCAGTATTAGTGAATTATTTTTCATTACAGAAAAATTTAAGGGTCAGCGGTTAAGCGCGGCTAATCTAACTAAAAAGTCGGGCATTTTATTTTAACCATTTTCCGACGTGGTATCCTTTCAAAGGGTTCCAACTGGATAGCGGCGGAAATTTCATGCGAACCGATGGCGGCTGCACGGAGGCGAGAGGTGGTTACATCATAGCTGTAACCGAAACGGAAAATGTTCTGTTGTAGGCCAAGAGAGAAGATGAAGGCATCGCCAAAACGATACCACAGACCCCCTACAATCGGACCACGGGAGACATAGGTTCCTACGTTCACTTGTCGTGCTGTGCCTTGAAACTGCACAATTACGTTGGGAGAAACCAAAGTGCCGGGCATGTTACGTGTACCCCGAACTGCTTCAAAGTTTGCACCCGCGTGAATCGTAGTCTTCACATTCCAAGGCGAAACACCCGGAGGTATCATCGACTGGTTAGGTTGGGTAAGATGATGTATGGCAAAACCACCGTAAAACATCTCTGAAAATAAAATAGCCCCGACAGAAAAGTCGTGCATGTTTGCGTTTGTCTCGTTGGTAACAGGCAAATTTTCAGCAGTGGTGCCCTGCTGTACACCTAAACGAGCGTCAATTTCGTCTGGGAAAATGAGCCCCGACCAGTTCAAAGATTTCTGTGCGAAGGTGTACTGGAAGCCAGTTTTCAAAACCAGGTCTTGGTTGATGGCTAGGTTATTCGAATAAATTAGGGAGAGCTGGTTGTGCCTGAATGCCGCATCGCCGATACGATCGGCGAGGACGTGCACACCAATACCGCCACTCAAAGCCGACACGTATTGGTCGTATGAAGCGCTGTACGTGACAAAGTTACCCGACAGTGAGGGCCATTGATTCCGGTAATTCAGATTAAACCGCGGACCGCCTCCGCTTCCTGCAAATGCAGGATTCAGATAGAGGGGATTGGCGTAAAACTGGGAGAAACTTGGGTCTTGAGCGCCTGACCCTAAGGAAAAAAGCAAAAGTAAACAAGCTGCAAGAAGCTTTTTGGGCATTCGGCGGTTTTAAACGAACTGTAAATTTTAAACTTTTTCGCTGTTTAATCAAGAACTGATGTTGAAATTTGTAAACTATTTCACAATCCTTCCAAAAGGAATCCAAACAGCAGGTGTTTTGTTATTAAAATAAAGTTAGCTATTTAGTGTTTATCCTTGGTGTTAAAATGCGGTGAAATGATAAAAAAGACGATTTGGTTTCTATTAGCGCTTCTGTTTTTAGGCAGGAATGGCCTGGCTCAAAGTCAGGAATTCCAAATCAATTGGCTCAAACCTATCGAAGAAAAAATTAGCGAGACTCGATCCAACCACCAATTAAACTGTAATCCTTGCGCTTTTCCCGATGGCGCAACAGCTCCACCAGTATATATAATCCAGCTCGAAGGGTATTCGGCTGTACGTTTAACCGACTTCACCGCTGAACCCGTAGCTGCCACACAACTCAATGGTTTAAGTTACCTCAACCAGCTTCCCGCAAGCTTTGAGCTTCAGCAACAAAGTAGTTTGGTCCGGAAAAAACTTCAGCTTGGACTACAAATCAATACCCTCCGTCGCAATCCGAGTACAGGTCAGGTAGAGCGCCTCCTGAGTTTCAAAATTAATCCTGAAAGTCGGCAAATACCTGCAGCCCTACGCAGCACAGCCCGTCCCCGTACTACCAATGCCCCGTCGGTACTTGCCTCGGGCGATTGGTACAAAATCGGGATACCGACTACCGGCATCTACCGCTTTGACGCCGCCTTTCTGGGGAGTTTAGGCATCAATAGTGCTGGCTTGGACCCCCGGCGTATACGGGTTTTCGGCAACGGAGGCGGCATGTTGCCTGAAGCCAATAGCGTTTTTCGCTACGATGACTTGGTAGAGAATGCCATTTATGTTGCGGGTGAGTCGGATGGAAGCTTAGATGCTAGCGACTACGTTTTGTTTTTTGCCGAAGGTCCTCACCGGTGGACGTACGTTGCCAACGCTAACAGCTATAACCATGCGACCAACCTCTACGCCGATACCAATTATTACTTTGTGAACATAGGCCCTGTAAATGGTAAGCGCATCAATACTCAAGTTGCTTCACCTGTTGCCAACCAACAAAGCAATAGCTACGATTTACTGCAACAGTACGAAAAAGAAGAAAAAAACCTCATCAGCAGCGGCCGGGTTTGGTACGGCGAGACTTTTGACCTGACGACCACCCATAATTTCAATTTTTCACTCCCCAATATCATCACTGCAAGCCCTGTGAGCATGAAAGTAGCTATGGCTGCACGGAGTTTGGGCGTGACCTCAAACTTTAGCGTTCGGGCCAATGGCGCACAGGTGCTTACGTTGCCGGTAAATCAAACGTCAACCTATTACCTCGACTTTTACGCCCATCTCACCGAAGGCGCAGCCAATCTTAACTTGAACAGCGGGAGTCTGGCGGTGAGCATCACTTACAACAAGCCCAATACCTTTTCGCTGGGGTTCCTCGATTACATCTGGCTACAAGGCAGGGGTAATTTGAGTTTGAGTGGTGTAGGCAATCAGCTGTACTTCTCCGACAAAAGCAGTATAGGTGCTGGCAATATCACGGCCTTTACAGTAGCCGGATTATCAGCAGATGGACAGGTTTGGGATGTAACCGACCCGGTGAATGCACAAAACATGCAACTGACCAATGGCTCATTCAACCGCCAAACCGACAGCCTCAAGCAGTTTATCGCTTTTAATGGTAGCAGCTTTTCGCAGCCCGTCGCTATCGGCCGCGTTGAAAACCAGAACCTACATGGCATTGCGCAGGCGGATATGGTTATTATTGCTCATCCCCGTTTTCTAGCACAGGCACAAAATCTAGCCAGTTACCGCACTCAAAAAGATGCCCTGACTGTAGTAGTGGTTACGCCACAACAGTGCTACAATGAATGGAGCTCTGGCCGGCAAGACATCACCGCGCTGCGGTCGTTCGTAAAACATCTCTACGACAAAGCTGCACCGGGCGACGAACCCCGTTATTTGCTCCTATTCGGAGATGCCTCCTACGATTTCAAATATCGAATTGGCGGCAATACCAATTTGGTACCCACCTTTCAAAGTCCGGTGAGCACCGATCCATTGCGGTCCTACGCCTCCGACAGCTATTTTGGCCTGCTCGATGACAATGAGGGCGCGTTTTTGGTGAATGGCTCCGACAGAATGGATGTAGGTATTGGCCGCTTCCCGGTGGTAACCGAAGCCCAAGCCGAGGGGGTAGTCGCTAAAATTAAACGTTACGAAGCCAACGCTGCCCACGGCGACTGGCGCAATATAATCGGCTTTTTGGGCGATGATGAGGACGGTAACCGCCACTTGCTAGACGCTGAAATCAATACCATTCATGTCGAAAACCGCTATCCGCAAGCCATTGTGAGGAAGTATTATTTCGATGCCTACCGCCAAGAGTCGCGCCCAGGCGGAACGCGCTATCCCGAGTTGAATCGCGATGTAAATGCCCGTATCAACAAAGGGTTGCTGGTGTTAAACTACAGTGGCCACGGGGGTGTAAATGGCATGGCAGAAGAACGTATCATGACCATACCTGAGGTGCAAGCTTGGAGCAATCGGGATGCTATGATGCTACTCGTTACGGCCACCTGTGAATTTGCCCGCTTCGATGATCCTGGCTTTCAGTCGGCTGGTGAATGGGCTTTTCTCAATCCCAACGGTGGTGCCATTGCTCTGTTTACAACTACCCGCGTAACCTTCACCGACGGAAACAGCGCCCTGACTGGCAATATGTATCGCGATCAGCTATTCAACCGCAGCAGTGGCAATTATCCGCGTTTGGGCGATGTAATGCTGCTCTCGGCCAATCCCTTGATTAGTGGTGTAAATACCCGAAATTTTAGTCTATTGGGCGACCCCTCCTTGCGCTTAGCCTATCCACAAGAACAAGCCAATGTGACACAAATCAATAATGTCACCGTAAATCCGGTGCCCGACACCATACGTGCACTGGCAAAAGTGACAATCAGCGGCCGTATTACCGATCGGCAAGGCAATTTGCTCAACAACTATCAAGGCGCATTGTATCCTACCGTACTCGATAAAATTTCGAGCGTTACCACACTCGTCAACGACCCAGGTTCTTTGCCATACACTTTTCAAGAATACCGGAACATCATTTACAAAGGCGCGGCTACGGTGAAAGATGGGCTATGGAGTTTTACCTTCATCGTGCCACGTGACATTGCCTATAATTTTGGCTTGGGTCGAATTAGTTTATACGCCACCAATACCTTAGTTGACGCCGGTGGCGATTTCCGCAATGTGATTGTGGGTGGTACAGATACCAATTTTGTAATCGACGAGATAGGTCCTTCCCTCCGCTTGTACATGAACGACCGAAGTTTTGTAAACGGTGGTCTTACCAATAAAAAACCCAATTTTATCGCCGAGCTTGTAGACAGCAGCGGCATTAATACTGTGGGCAGTGGCATCGGGCGCGACATAACCCTCGTGAAAAACAATGAAGTCAACCGCCCTATCATTTTAAATGAGTTTTATCAGGCCGCACTCGATGACTATACCCGGGGTGAAATCACCTATCCGTTACAAAACCTGGAAGTAGGCAATTACAACCTAAACATGAAGGTTTGGGATGTTTTCAACAATGCCAGTGATGGAAGTCTTGATTTTATTGTGGCGGATGAAGCAGGCTTGGCCATCAAAAATCTACTTAATTACCCCAATCCATTCACCACACGCACGACCTTTCATTTTGACCATAACCGACCGAATGAACAGCTTGAGGCACTGCTGCAAGTGTATACTGTAAGTGGCAAATTGGTCAAAACCCTGCGGCAAGACCTCCTAACACAGGGTTTCCATGCTGATCAACTTGTTTGGGATGGGTTAGATGATTTTGGTGACAGAATTGGCCGTGGAGTTTATATTTATCGATTAAAAGTGCAAACTTCAACCGGTGAACGTGCAATAGAAACACAAAAGCTCGTTATACTTCGCTGAATCCACAAGCTGAACCTTTATATTTGCCTCCTAATTCGAATCGCATGCGAAGTATTAAATCCCTGATCATCATCGCCCTGAGCATTCCTTGTTCGGGCGTAGTAGTATTTGGTCAGGTAAATTCAGGTAGCCTTGGTGGTGCCAATTTAAACACCATCACTACCTCCGTACCGTTTTTGATGATTTCACCCGATGCCCGTGCTGGCGCTATGGGAGATGTAGGTGTCGCCACCTCTAACGATGCCAGCTCGATGCACTGGAATGCCGCTAAAATGGCCTTTGCTAAAGATAAAGTTGGCCTAGCACTCAACTATACCCCTTGGCTACGGAACCTTGTTCCCGATATCTCACTTTCTTATTTATCGGGTTATGTTCAGATTGATGAACTACAATCTTTCGGTGCTTCCTTACGCTACTTTTCGCTGGGCGACATCACTTTTACCAACCTCAACGGTGAAAATATTGCCACTTTCCGGCCCAATGAATTTGCTGTTGACGCTGGTTACGCCCGTAAGCTGAGCGACAATTTTTCGGTGGGTATTGCCATGCGTTATATTTACAGTAATCTCGCGGCTGGCCTCGATCAAAACCAACAAACCAAACCCGGACAATCAGCAGCAGCAGATATCTCAGGTTTTTATACCACCGAAACACAGGTGCTAGACAAAAAGTCGGAACTTTCCATCGGCTTTAATATTTCCAATATTGGTGCAAAAATCGCCTATACAGAGTCAGGTCAGAGCAACTTTATACCAACCAATCTTCGTTTGGGAAGTGCGCTCACCTTGGAAATTGACGACTACAATGCCATCACCGTTGCCGTAGATTTTAACAAACTTTTGGTACCCACCAATCCTATCTTCCAACGGGACGCCAACGGGCGAATCGTTTTTGACCCGCAAGGAAATCCGGTAATTCAACAAGGGGAGGACCCCAACCAGAAAACAGTAGCCGAGGGTATGTTTAGCTCGTTTAGCGATGCTCCAAATGGTTTTCAAGAAGAGCTAAGGGAAATCAATATATCCACCGGAGTAGAATACTGGTACAACAAGGTTTTCGCCGTTCGTGGTGGCTACTTTTACGAACACCCTACCAAAGGTGGCCGTCAGTTTTTCACCATGGGAGCCGGCTTAAAGTACAACGTATTTAACCTGAACTTCTCCTATCTGGTGCCTACCACCAATTTACAAGGGGGTAATCCGCTCGAAAACACTTTGCGCTTCAGCTTATTATTCGATTTACAAGCTTTCAGCTCAAACGGCCGCTAACCCTTAAGCACAAACTTTAAAAAGCTGAAACCCCTTACCGGTTTTCAGCTTTTTATTTTAGAAAGGGGTTATGCTGCTTTTCATAGCCGATGGTGGTTGCCGGACCATGTCCAGAATAAACAATGGTCGCGTCTGCCAGTGTGAAAAGCTGGTTGCGTATCGATTGAATCAGCGTGGCATAATCGCCCCCTGGCAAGTCGGTACGCCCGATACTCTCCCGGAACAATACGTCTCCACCCATTAGCCAACCCCCTTCGCGGTGGTAAAAGCAGATACTCCCAGCAGAATGACCCGGTGCAAAAAGAATTTCCAAGGAATGATCCCCCACCTTTACCACATCTCCCGCTTCAAAAAAATGATTCGCTGCGGGCGAGTACACAGGTGGAAAACCAAAAGTCGGAGCATAAGCGGGTAAGCGCTCGAGATTCGATATTTCAGCACGATGCATTTGCGGCGTTAAACCCCATTGCTCAAAAACGAACGGATTACCGAGTACATGGTCGATATGGGCATGGGTTAGCCACAAAGCTTGAGGAACAAGGGCTTTTTGGTTGATATACGCCAATAACTGAGCCTGTTCAAAGCTGTCGTAACAACCTGGATCGATGATGACAGCGTTGTGACTGTCGTCATATACCAGATAGGTATTTTCGCTGAAGAGGTTAAAAGTGAATTGCTTGATGTTTAACATACTGAAATGCGACTTTGCCCGTATTTTTACTTGGCTTCTCGTGTCCACCCAAAGATAAAACATCGGGCGTTGCACAGGGTTGTATCTACCAGAATGATTGTATCGAACCAAAGTTTGCGTTTTTTCAGCTTGTTCATCTGCGGATGGCTGCTGTTGCATACAGCTGCGATGGGGCAAAATCAGGGTGCGCAGACCTTTTTTGGGAAGAATAAAATTCAATACCGCGACTTTCAATGGTCGTCGTTGAAAGGCCCGAATTTCCAAGTATTCTACCATGTTGGTGGGCGTGAGCTCGGTGTGTATACCGCCACCATCGCCGAAGAAACCATACGCCAAGTGGAAGAATTTATGAACTACCGCGCCGATGGTCGGTATCAGATTCTCATCTACAACAATATCTCCGACCTCAACCAATCGAATTTGGGCTTCGATCTCGAATCTTACAATACCGGGGGACTCACCCGGCTGTCGGGGAACAAGGTCTTGGTACATTTCGGTGCTGGCCGCGATGCTTTTATCCGTGATTTGCGCGTAGGTATCGCAAAAGTCCTGATTTTCGACATGATTTATGGCGGCAACATCGGAGAACGGGTGCAAAGTGCCGCCACCATCTATCTGCCCGATTGGTATCTAAACGGACTATTTTCATTTATCCGTGACGACTGGAATACCGATAGCGACAATGCCCTACGCGAGCAACTCAACAGCGGTCGGTATAAGAAGTTCAATCAACTTTTGCTTAACCACAGCGATCTCGCCGGGCATGCTTTCTGGCACTTCATCGCGGAGACCTATGGCCGCAACGCTATTCCTAACATCATTTATCTCACCCGGGTAAACCGCGACTTTCAAACAGGTCTGCGGTATGCTACTGGGAAAAAGCTCAAACCGCTCACCAAAGATTGGATGGCCTTCTATACGTCGCGTTATCAAAACGATGAGTTAAATCGAAATATGCCAACGGATACGCTTTATATGCGGAAATTCAAAAAAAATATAGAGATAACCCAGTTCAAACCAAGTCCCGATGGCCGCCGTATCGCTTACGTGGAGCACCGCAAAGGCATCCACCGCATATTTGTATACGATTTAAGCACCGGGAAACGGGAGAAACTGCATAAAAGTGGGGTAAAATGGCAGTTTCTGGCCAATAAAAACCAGTATCCGGTGTTGGCCTGGCATCCCAACGGTCAGAGTATAGCCTTCTTTTACGATATCCGAGGGCGGGTGCATTTCGGCACCGTCCGCATGCGCGAAAAGACCAAACCCGAGCTCAATACCTATCCACTTTTTCGTTTCGATCAGGTGTATAGCATAGATTATAGCTCCGATGGCCAGAACATCGTCTTGGCTGGCGGCCGTAGTGGGCAAAGTGATATCTATTTCTACCACGTACCTTCAAAACGGATCACGCCGATCACCTTCGATCCTTTCGATGATTTCGACCCGCAGTTTTTAGGCAATAGCGGCAAGTTCATTTTTGCTTCTAACCGCCCTATCGATACCCTCATTCAGAATGTTGGCGACTCCCTCCCGGCACAAAACCATACCGACATTTTTGTATTTACCCCAGG
>JBDNIH010000278.1:0-6086 GCA_041688385.1 Bacteroidia bacterium | reverse complement strand
TGTTGGCACAAATGCGTAGGTTACCTCCAATATTCGGCGTCCAAGATACTGTAAAGGTGTGCTGCAGCGAGTCGCCAGGAGGAATCGTGCTCGTTATCGAGTTGGTGACAATAGAAGCTCCTCCGTTCACACGATACTCTACATCAAAACTAGTTGCCGCTACCGGACCGTAGTTTTTAATGACCACAGTTACTGGAATTGGAGCCGAGCCGTTAACCACCGTGGTCGACGTAGGTGTGATGAAACGGCTTACGCCTATATCTGGTGTCACATTGACTATGGTAACCGTTACCACAACTGTATCCCGCTTTGTGCAAAAACCATCTGTAATGGTGGCAATGTAGGTAGTAGTCGTAATTGGGCTTACACGAATTACAGCAACCGAATCAACGAAGGTACCAGCCAAGGTTGTCCAAGTTATGCGACCACCACCAAGTGGCAATTGTAATCCTGAATTTGTTGCACCAAGAGTCGCTGGTGAGAATGCATAACCCGTTGAATCGTTATTGTCTTGGTTACCAATGCGCGATACAGTAATCCCCACTGGAACAATAGTTGTATTGATGCCACTACCTATCCAAGCACCTGTTAAGTTCACTGGTGTTCCACCAACGTTAATGGCCGCACCTTGAATATTCGCAGCAGGCCACGAAGTGAACATGGCATCAACTACTTCATTGTTAGGCTTCAAAACAAGTATCCAACCAGAAAATGATGGGAAAGCGCCAGGATTCCAAAACAGATTATTACCCCAATAATTTGGGGATGTAGAAGCATCCGACCAAGTCATTGTTTGACCAGGAGTCATGGAGCCACTTAAGGTTTGAACAATACTGTTCACTGAATTAATGTCGCTATAAGAGTTGCTCACCACAACTTTCCATCCATTAACATTAACCGTTGAACCTGATACATTTTGAATCTCTAAAGCATCGGTGCCGCCTAAATCCATTTCCGTAATCAGAATTGGTGAACCACTCTGAAAAGTGGCTCTTAAAGTAGCAGTATCTCCTTGAAGAATGGTGGTGTCGTTACCTACACCAAGCTGCAAATAGTCATCCTGATAATTAATCGGACTTGTTGTCGGAGAAAAATTACCAATCGAGTCACGACTAATAACCGACAACTCTACAATTGCGCCGTTAGCCGATGCAAGTATGTTGCCCGTCCAAACACCATTGGCCGATGAACCACCGGTGCGGGTTAATAGAATGCGTGGTTGCGCAACTGTGTTAACCGACCAAATAACCGAAACAGAATCAATACCACGACCACCCAAATTGTCGCGTCCCCAAACTGAAATAACACGTGCTATTGGTAAACACTGGTTTCCTTCTGGCGTGATTTTCACCGAGTCAATCGTTGGCGGAAACTGATCAGAAAGTGCAACACCATTAAATTCATAGGCACCCATATCTGGCCCTACGCCTGCGCCTGCTGGGCGGTTGGTGCCTGTATAATCAATATTTGGTGTGCCCAAAACTGGAATAACTACAGCACCCGACTCAATACCGGTAACTGAACCAGCAACAATATTCAAATTGGTATTGCTGATAAAGGGTGCAAGACCATTGTTTACCGGTGGCACCGATGCGTTATCATTGTTCGTATTACCCACCTGAGTAGCCACCTTCCAATTAGCAACCGTTACATAAGTAGGTGAAGTGGTTGCCGTACCCACTTTACCCACAAAATGTTGGGCGGTGGTATCTACCTGATACGCATTGTTGTTCAGCGTAATACTCGCCATCGAGTAACTGGTAGGCAGCCATACAGCCACAGCATAACTCTGCTGCGCACTATTGGAGGTCATGCTATTGGCAAAAATATTGTTCCGAATATCCAAACCTGTCACCACCGTACTCGTAACTATCAAGCTCGCTGGCGCACTTGCACTCGCCGTATTGATATTGTTGTGCTGACCATACAAATTTATACTGTTATAGTACACCATATGACCTGAACCTCCTGCCAAACGTATGCCAGCAGGATTATACAAGTTGGAAACGTTTGAGTAGTTACCACCTACAATACCATAAATAAGGTTATTGGTGATAATGGCATTAAAGCCACTTACGACATTAATGCCATGAACAGCAGGTAAGGCAAAATAACGGGAAGTCATATCATGAATATGATTATGCCTCACCCGGATGCTGTCAGAAGCTGTTCCACCAATTTCGATGCCAGCAAAAGCCGTACTCGTTGTGGTCAATAAATTGTAAATTTCATTACCCGCAATCACCCCTTGCAAAGCATTCTGTAAGTCGATGCCTTTGTTGGCGATAAAGTTCGAGGTATCAACGCTTCCTATTTGATTGTTGCGGATTTGAATGCCTTGAATCGGACTAGCCGTAGTGCCGCGGGCATAAATACCGTGATCAGCCTTATCTACTTTGTTGCTCTCAAAGCGAACATTACTAAAACCTTCACCCAAACCTGCAGTAGAAATGGCCACTCCACCCAAGTGAATACCAAAAGTGGACACTGCCGTATTCGAATTCCCTGTTATATGCAAATTTTTGAGCTGGATGTTTGTCGCCGTTTCACCCACAGAGTTACGTAACTGAATAACCGCACTCGTAGTTGAAACACTGTTGTTGACCAAATGAAGATTCCGGCTGCTCGTGCCGTTGTTTGAACCATCCCAGATAAAATGTTTCATGTTCTCAAGTATAAACATACTGTTCGTGCCAATTGGAGCACCAGTCACTACAACACTCGCGCGATTTGCTGCAGGTTTGATGGTGATGGTGTTTATTGCACTTGAACCAGGACGACCACGAAGTACAATTGGATAAATCTCATTCGCTCCATACGCACTATCAATTAAGGTAAAGGTCGCCGCGGCATTTAAAAGTCCATTGTTAACGAAATTCGAAGCAGCAGTAATTGTCGGGAAATCGGACGGACCGCTTACACCTACATTGTAGTTACCAGAAATTACAGGTAAAATCAAATAACTATAGTTAACCAAAGGGGGCGTCGCATTCACCAACAACAAACCAGTACCTCCTAAGGGTGCTGTTGTTACCGTATTGGTTGCATTGCGAACAGCTATATAATATTGAATGTTATCCAAGGCAGTTACGCCACCCAAACTTGCATAACTAATGCGGAAGGTATAGTTGTTTCCTGCTATGAATGGTACTGTATCCAATTGCCAAACACTTTGAGATGTCTTTTTGTAAAACATACGTGCGGTACCAGCAACCAAAGTACTTACAGAGTCTGTAATCGAGGCAACCACAAAGCGGTCAGGTCCAATTAGTGTATCTGCTAAGGTTGTTACATTAATTTGCGAAAATATCGAACCTACAAATTCATACGCACCAATATCAGGTGTTGTTGCACTTCGGGTGGCACCTTGAATATCTGTTGCTAGGTAACTAACCGGTATCCCTCGGTTGTCAAAAGCAGTGCTCGTAGGCACAAGTTGGGTAGGTCCGAGAAACACCGGGTTGATTGTACCTGAGTTGGCATCCCGTAATCTAGCCAATTGCCAATCTGCTAGAGTAGTGTAGTCAAACGCAGGCGTAGTAATTCTAAAATATGCAGGCAACGTTGTGCCTTCCATCCGGTAATTATTATTTGAGCTTATTAAGCTATCAACAATTTCAGCCGCTGAAAAACGCATGAGTCTGAAAACCGAAGGTAAATTACCAGTGATGGGATTTACTTCAACAATGTTATTTTGGAAAACTACCGATGACCAAACTGGGGTTACAGCAGATCCTCCGAAAAAATAAACACCCGCCTGAATGGTTGAAGTTGATGTTGTATTTAAATCATACCTCATGGTATTATTTACAATTTCGACAGCATCTCGGGGATTTGTAGGTATCGCTGTTGCAGAAAATGACCCTGAAAGATTCATGAGATAGACGACCAATGTTGTTGCCGCAATTGTTGGCGACTGAACACCACTTATCAAATTATTATAAATGCGTGTGTTTTGGCCAGCACCTGTGGTATCTACATTCAAATTGGATGTGGTGATGCCAAAACCAGCCATATTACCCGTAATCCTATTCGACTCTATGGTCAAACCATACGCATTGATGATAGATATTCCAGCCCCTGCTGTGCTTATTCCTGTAAAATTGGTAATGGTGTTACTGGAAAGTATGGCAGCTGACTGGTTTTGCAGTGTAATCGCGCGGTAGGTATAATTGTTTATCGTATTCGTTAAAACATTGTTTTGGTTTTCAAATACTGTTGTCGCTGAGCTGTTTAGTTGTACAGGTGTATAAAACCCGTCAAAAGTATTGCTCACAACCTGGTGATTACTGCCCGTAAGCAAAAGGCCTGCATTGAATGAAGCGGTAGACTGGCTAAAGTCAACAAACTCATTGTTGATCACAGTGCAGCCATTCCCACCCGAAAAATTCGCCATATACGAGAGTCCTGTCGGCGCAGTATTTCGCACAAATCTCAAACCCGATACGGAAACGTTTGGCGTGTTTGAGACACTTAAAAGGGTCTGATTGGTTTGGCCCGAATCGGCAGTTAAGATGGTAGATGCGGGACCTTGAGCAGACGCAATAGATATGGAGGCATTGGCAGCACCAATTACATTCAAAAGCCTGTGCGCACCCGTGTAAGTGCCTGGCGCCAAACTAAAAATAATTGGCCCTGTTATACCACCACACATGGCGCGATCAAACGCATCTTGTAAGGTTACAAAATTTGGCAAAACTCCACCTACAGTATAGGTTCCTGGTGCCATGGCCAAACATAATGTTCGAGTTATGGTGTCGTTTGAGGTATTCAAATCAGGTCCAGAACCATTTGCGTTTACAATCCACGCCTTAAGCGTGGAAGTAGGCGAATTCGGAATAGTTAAACTTGTAGCAAAAGTATGGGTAGCCGTTATAAATCCAGCCAAATTACCCGTCCAAGTCTCTAGGACCGGCGTGTTATTATTGATTTGATAACCTACCGTGGCAGTTGTTAGATTACTGGTGCCCCTATTTTGAATATCTATGATTACAGGCAAAACTTGTCCGGCAGTTAGTGGGGCAACTGGGGAGTTAAAGCGGAGTGCAGCTGCATCCAAACCCAGTAATGGCGCTATAGATACGCCAAAATCACTCAGAATCGATGAGGCGCTACCTGTTGTAGCTCCATTTAACGTTGAGGTAAGCCGTTGATGATTGGGGGCTGGAGTTGTGGTGAAGGTCGCACTTTGAAAACCTGAAGAAGAAGTTCTGGTATCCATCTCCACATCCACCACTAAAGTTTGAGTCGGGTCGAATGTAAATGGCGTTGGCAATGGAATATAATACCATGCGCCACTGGGTGCTAGCATATTAATGGTATACGACGGCGAATTGATAACCGTAGTTAATTGAGCTGGCGCATAAAATTCTAAACTACCAGAACCCGGAAAAACAGTGCTTGAAAACTGCCCTAATCTGACTTGTAAATTGGAATACGTACCCGGACCAGCACTTGTGCCAGAAGCAGTATTGTTATTCCTAAACCAAAGTGTATCGATTAATCCACCCGGTACTGCTCCCAAATCACCTGGTCTGTATAACAACTGCGTTTTTTTGTTCGAAGGAGTGTTAAACGGGAAGGCATTGCTTGAAGTCGATAAGGGGCTAAAAGTACCATGAGGCGGTACTTGTGCCTTTAGCTGCCCTTGAAACAAAACGGCTCCAAGTATCAACAGCATGAGCAGGAAGGATTTGACGTTTTTCATAGTTTAAGTCTAGAGAGCCAATTTAAATATTTTTCTAATTCTATTTTATAAAAAAAAGAGGGCCCGTTTGGGCCCTCTTTTTTCCTGAAAATGACTAGATCAATTTTTGATAATCAAGTTACCATGCTGTACTTGGTCGCTGGCAATAAAGCGGTAGCTGTACATACCCGCCGACCAGCTGTCGGTTCGGATGGTTTGTACTTGGCCATTTTCGCGATCAACCGCGATAGTCGCTACAACTCGACCTAAATTATCATGGATTTCGAGTATACCCTTGCCTTGGAATTCATTGAACGCGAAGTTCACAAAAGATTCTGCAGGATTTGGATAAACCTTGCCAATCAAACGGTTGTTCTGAGCCAGTTCCTGAACACTTACA
>JBDNIH010000277.1:0-2519 GCA_041688385.1 Bacteroidia bacterium | reverse complement strand
GGATCCTCTGGACCATCATGCCAATCCACGTCTGGCTCATCCGGCTCATCCGGCTGCTCAGGCACGCCCACTTCTTGGAGAGAGTAATTGTAATGCACATCATATTGGCCATTGAGCATGATGGTTTTGTCCTGTAAATTTTCGAAAGTATATTGATCTGAATGTTCACCGCGACCAAACAGTACAATTGATGCCGCTGGCAATAACTGGAGCACCCTTGCCGTGAATAGCTCGTTTTTAGCATCAAAGCACCTACGCGCTAAGCACGTAGTGGTATTGTCAGCATCGTAATTTACACTGTATATATTACCGGCATTGAAAGCACAACCCAAACAGCTAGCCGCTTGAATCCGGATATCCTGATCTGGCGAAAAAGTTGTGTCGTTTAGGATAAACTTAGCTTTGTAAAATCTCCGACTTACACTTAATTTAAGCGCATCCTTTACATCGGCTTCAGTGTACTGAGATATATTTTCGGTCTCTTTTTCAAACCAATATAACTGATCATCAGCCTGATATTTACTTATTGCCAAACCAACACGCTTGCTCATCTCGCCAGTCTCGATAAGCTGCTGTATAGGCTCAATGCACTTATTGAGCTCAATGCACTGCCAAATAAAAACATGGCTTTTCCCAAAGCGGTCTGCTATTAGCTGCTGACTCATGCCACGGTCCTGCAAGGCTTTAAATGCCCGAGCCTCTTCCATTACATTGATATCTTGGCGTTGCAGATTTTCGGTTATCATCAAATCAAAAGCCGCTTCATCGGTAAGCTCACGCACAATGGCCTGCACCATAAATTCAGCACCAATCATCTCGGCGGCCATAATCCGCCGAGCTCCACATATTACTTCGTATAGTTGCCGCAGCTTTGGGTCAGGCGCCACTTGACCAGGTTTTTTACGCACAACCACAGGCTGCAGTATGCCTTGCTCCTTGATGCTTTGAGATAATTCCGCTAGCGCTTCTTGATTAAAGTGTTTGCGCGGGTTCATTGGGGATGGCCACAAATCGGAGGCTGGTACCATTATCAGCTTAGCAGCTGCAGGCGTTTCCACTAATGGTAAATTTTCCGAAACACTTTCCCCAGCAATTGTATCGCTCGATTTTATTACCGGTGATTTACTCGGTTTTTTTACAGCAATTTTTTCCGTTTTATCTGTTGCTTCTAAAACAGCAGCAACTCCTAGTTTTTGCTTAACCACGGCGCACCTCTACTTCCTGCACTTTAGGTACTATCTCAAACCACCCTTCTAAATCAGTGTCCTTTAAACTATAATCACAATGCGCGCCATTACCCGCCCTCACCATCGTTTGAGCAATAAACTCTACACGACCAGCCTCCTCACCCTGTGCAGGACGGAGCAAGTAACCAGCACCACTGCTGGTTTTGTGGATAAATAACTGAGTGCCATTAAACTCACCTACCTGTACCCGGTTACCAGCTTTGCATCCTATTTTTTCAAGTGCTGCAGCTGACAGTTTTATTTTGCCGGCAAACGGAAAAATCTCTACCATAGGATAGGAGCGAGCACCGCGGCCCTGCATAGCGTTTTCGGTGTTATCAAAACTCTTCATGACATTGCCCTTTCGTGATTAAATATTGGGTTCATATTCTGCACCTTCTCGGCCAGCTCTTCTTGGTCTGCCATGGCCTTAAGCTCAGCTAGCTGCTGGTGAATTCTCTCTTCTTTGAGGGCGATTGCCCAGTTATAAAAATTCATGAGTAACTCCTCTAGTGATAGGCTCTTTTTCTCATAGCTTCCACCCCACAAAAAGCAAGATATTGTGTAAGATGATGAGCCAAATACCTGATTTACCGGTGGTACGAATCCTAAATCTTTGAGGCAACGCCGAAACATTTCGCCTACTGTGGTATCGCTTTTCATGAGTTCACATTATTAAGCACCAGTTCATACATCACATATACGCCATTCATTTTAGCGCTCTCTACCATCCGAGCATTAAAGGAGCGCGCATCTTCGCCAACACCTAGCACATCTCTAACTTGGTTATAGATATGGCGCGACCAGATGGCAAAACCGCCCTTCACGTTTGATTTTAAATCAATCGCATTAACGTGCTGACTCCTGGAGATATACATTTTACAATTGTCATCTGCTATCAGAAAAACCACGCTATCCTCGTCTCTCCATCCGAGTATTTTCTCGGTGCTTTTGGCAATGCGTATTTCGCTGGTGGTTTTGGTAAAATTTACCGACGGCCCTAGCGAATTAATGCCGTGCCGCATTGCTTCCCTGCCAATAATTTTCATAGCGAAACTCCCTTCTCTGCCAACTGCATTGAACAACTCTTGCGCAAGTGGGTAGCTAGGCGGTTACGTATAAAAAACTGCCAAGCAGCAAAGTGCTTGAACTCATGTTCAGGCACCACCGGTTCCCTAACCAGTAGTACAGGAGTGGCTGGTGGCACTACCGCCTCCAACCGCTCACGAAGTGTTAATTGATTTCCCATATCCCTTATTTTGATTTTGATGATACATTGCCTTGACTCACGGC
>JBDNIH010000053.1:0-2212 GCA_041688385.1 Bacteroidia bacterium | reverse complement strand
CTACTTTGTTTTGGATGGATTGATGGTATTAGGAGAAAGGTAGATGAGAACAAAACAATGCAGTTAATCGCACCAAGAAAAGTTGAGCATTGGTCGAAAACCTACAAGGATAGATACGCAAATTTGGAAAGCAGGGGGCTTGTTGAAAATGCGGGAAAAGAAGCGGCTTTAAAAGCCAAAAAAAGCGGCCTCTGGGCGTTTATGGATGATGTTGACGCTCTGGTGAAGCCAGCTGATTTTATTGAATGTTTGAGCGCGTATGCAAATGCAACAAACAATTTTAATGCATTCGGAGCATCAAGTCAACGTTTTACTCTACGTTGGATTAAGTTAGCTAAAACCCATGACACGAGAACAAAACGCATAAAACAAGCATCCAAATTAGCCGATAAAAATTTAAAAATACCAGGTTTATAGTTGATACTATCAATAGGTATTTCTCTACAAAGTGAAAGTCAACAGCCAAATCCAACAGCGTAAATTAATGAAAACAAAAAAATCATATCACAGCAGTTTTGAAAATGTGATCGTTCCGTGTCCCGTAAAAACATTTGCTCATCTGCCATTTATTTTGAGAGGTCGCCTTGATCCCTCCGGAATTATCGTTGCGCAAACATTAGCTCTTTATGTCAAAATTTATTTATTTCTTTCAAGACGTTATTCTTTAACACTTCGGGTTAGCAGAATAAAATCTCCATCCTATCCAAATCGTAAAACGATTCCCACATACAATTGCTTAATAGCTTAAAAAACAAACGTTCCTTATCAGTGTTCATTTTACAAATCAAAAAAAATGGTAATTACTAACTTTTTCGAAGTACTCTATCAAAAACTCCTTTCCTATAAAACCAAGGAAAGAAGCGAAAGGGCTATCTTATTAATAGCTATTACCAGTTTCGTTCTTCATTTGGTCGTTATTTACTTGGTAGATTTTGGTATTATCTCGATGAACGACTCTTCGGAATTACTGAGCAACCCCATTGCCGCTATTTATACACCCTTCTCCTTTATTCTGCTTTACGAGGTATATCTTTTGATATACTATATACCCAAATCTTTTACTACGTATATCAGCAAACAGTATGAGATAATGACTTTGATTGTTATTCGCAGATTGTTTAAAGACCTCTCTAATTTGACCCTCACTACTGATTGGTTTAGTGAAAAATACGACTTGCAACTCACCTACGACTTGGCCACTTCAATACTGATGTTTTTCCTTATTTATCTGTTTCATCAACAAGGCAAAAAAAGGTATGCTCCTGTTGGGCTAAGTCCAAACAAAAAGGCTGCTATTTCACGCTTTGTAAAAATTAAAAAAGTATTGGCTACTGCCTTAGTACCTGTATTTGTGGTACTTGCCGTTTATTCCTTTTCAGACTGGTTTATCCAAATTGTGCAATCGGGCCAAAATACACTTGGTTCATTTTCGAACATCAACAACATATTCTTTGAACAATTTTTCACGATTTTGATTTTTGCCGATGTAGTTCTGTTGCTTTTTTCCTTTTTTCTTACGGATGAATTCCATAAGGTCATCAGAAACTCAGGCTTCATCATTTCAACCATTCTACTCCGCTTATCCTTTTCTACAAGTGGTTTTTTGAATAATATATTGATTTTGTGTGCCATTATTTTTGGACTTTTAATTATACTGATTCACAATAAATTTGAACGCCAAATTGCATTAGAGAAGAACACGTCTGATGATACCAACGAATACTAGTATGCTGTGCTACAAGTGACTTTCTTAAATAGCCGGTCCTGACTTATCAAGATCAAAAAGGCTATAAAGTACAGATAGCTTTTGCTTATCTGCTTTTATACTTAGGCATTTGTCTTTAGATTACCACAGTAAATTCCGACCCTCCTTGGTTGGTAGGTATAGCCAAGGGTGCACGGTGGCCTGAGTAGGCAGCGAAGGCCACGCTTAAAAGAGGCCTAGTCCAGTCCTATTTCTCGATGCACACCTTTTGGTGTTTGTTAGGCTTGTGTGCCTGATTTTAGGGTTTTACCAGCCTAAGCAAAATAAAAAAATCTTGCTCATCGAAGGCACGCGCCACCTGACTTTAGCCTAAAAGTGTTAAACATATAACAATTCAATAATTGGGTGCAACGTACCTACATAAGTTTGGGGATAGTTTTGCATTCATTACTTTTTCAAAATAGTAATACCCCTCCATGAAAATATTCAAAATTGTTACCCTCAGTT
>JBDNIH010000052.1:0-1614 GCA_041688385.1 Bacteroidia bacterium | reverse complement strand
TACCTGCTTTGATGGTTAAATACAAGGTGTCGGCCGAAACGCTGCTTCACCGGATGACATCCCTATTACCTGCTCGTTTTGGCTTAAATGAACTCTTTTTTCTGCGCTTCGAAAAAAATAGCGCGGGCGACGACTACGCCCTCACCAAAGAACTGCACCTGGCAGGCCAACATAACCCGCATGCCACTGTATTACACGAACACTACTGCCGCCGCTGGATTGCCATCACCGCTATTGATAGCCTGCCCAGCCAAAACTCAACCATACTTTGCCGCGCACAACAATCGCATTATATCGATTCCGATAACCAATATATAGTCATCACGGTCGCCACGCCTCAATCGGCCTGGCAGCCAGTTGACGGTAGCATTAGTATAGGTTTACGCCTAAACCCGGCATTAAAGAAAAAAGTAAAATTTTGGAATGATGTCCCCATACGCATAGTAGGTGAAACCTGCGAACGTTGCGCGGTAACGGATTGTGAATCGCGCATGGCTTCAGCACGCGTGTTAGACCAGATGCGGAAAACCGCAGCCATGAAAAGTGCCCTTGCGCGGCTGCTTCAAAAACCGAAAAAAAGCGGATTCGAATAACAACAGGTTATTCCAATACTGGGCTGTATTGATACACATGCCATTTGTCGGAACGGCGGTACCAGCCTTTGTATTCGAGCAGCGCAAGCCAGCCTGGCCTATCACGGTAAAGCGGAGAAAAGCTGTTTTCTTCACCGACCAATGCGGCTAAGCGGCTACTGTCGTAAGGTAGGGCGTGATTTACGACGACCAACACATCGGCATAACCTTCGGGATGAACGATGGAATTTTGATCCAAACGTTGGCGGGTCCAGAGCGGGTCTCTGAAAAAACGGACTTGCAGATTTTCGTGTTCGTAGGGGATGTCGTTCAGGCCAAGCAACAGCGTTTTATTACCTGCATAGTTGCGGTACAGGTATTTGTACAAGCCCATATTTGCTTCGGCAGGTTTGAAGACGATGACGGCCAACGCAATCCCATTCAAACCCCAAAAAAGTCGGACTAAAAAGGGCTGCACCAACCATTTCGTCCAGCTAAAGCGTTCAGGCAACCGAGCGGCAACCGCCACTACCATCCACGGTAAAAATGCCAAGGCGGGGAATAAAAAGCGGGCTTCTTTGTGGCCTACAACGATGTGTAACAGCACAAACGGAAACACTGCCCAGCCAACAGGACTTTTAGGAAATAAAACGGGGTATAACAGCCCAAAAAACAAAAGTACAATACTAAAGGGCGGCACACCATAGCTCAGGAAATCTACAAAATACTGGTACCACGGACTTACGCCGAAGTTGGATACCTTGTCCTGAATAATGTTGAGGTCGAGATAATGCCACGGAGTAAAAACCCACTCGGCATAAAACCAGCGGTCGGCTGCTACGCCAATTAATACAGCTAAAACAATCCCTGAGAGCGTTGTTGCTAGTTCTTTCCAGCTGTTTTTCTGAATAAAAAGCATCCAGGCGCCTAAGCCAAAGACAAATATTCCTGCCTGAAAACGAAATACAAAGGCCAGGCCGAGTAAAAGCCCCCCTACTAGCAAGCGAAAGCGGCGCTTTTCAGCGGTGACCAGTACCAAACC
>JBDNIH010000276.1:0-8011 GCA_041688385.1 Bacteroidia bacterium | reverse complement strand
TTGTAGCCCGCATGTTCCACTGCGTATTGTTCGGCCAACTGCGTTTTCTCGGCCAACAAACCTTGGTAGCCGGCTTCTGCCGATTGCCATTTGCCATAGAAAACGAGGGCTGCTCCAAAACTCAGGATGAACAAAGCCCAAGCCGCAGCCATGCCGTAGCCAAAACGAGGAGCCGTAGTCACTTGGCGCACCTTCTTCTTTTCAGTTGTTGTTGAAGTGCTAGGAACTGCTGCCTCCATTGCGTTTAGCACTTTATCGCGCAGCGCTGCTGGCGGTTCAACAGCATGCACCGAAGCATATACTTCGATACCAGCTTTTATAGCTTGTAATTCATGCTCCAACTCCGGATATAACGCAAGCAAGCGCTCCGTTTCCCGGCGTTCAGCTTCGGTACCTAAACCCAAAACATAGGTTTCGAGGGCCCCGCTTTCTAAGTATTCTTGGATATTCACTGTGTATCCTTTTCTTTTAACATTCCACGTAAAACCATCACCGCTGTCCTCACCCGGGTTTTAACCGTCCCCAATGGTAAGCCCAGTATCTCGGCGGCTTGCTCATGGGTGTTTCCCTTGAAGTACAGCAAATCAAGTACTTGCTGTTGCTCCGGTTTAAGCAGCGCAATCACCTCTCGAAGTCCGATGGTATCGGTTTGATTGGGTGTTGACCAATCTGCTCCTGACATGCTTACGTCAAGCGAATCTGTTTGGATTTCAGCACGATGCTGTTTCGATCGCAAATAATCGATACCCGTATTCCTTGCGATGTTCAACATCCAGGTGAAGAGGGTTCCTTTGCTTGCATCGTAACGCGCACCATTGCGCCAAATTTTCACAAAAGCGTCCTGCAATACATCTTGCGCAACTGCCTCATCTTTGACAATACGCAATAAAATACCGTAAAGTACCGCTGCATATTGGTCGTACAAAGCAGTCATGACTGCTTCGGACCGGGAGGTTAACCCGTTTACCAATTCGTCTTCTGGTACTATTTTTTTCCGTGCTAGCATATAATACGTTAAACTAAAAAGTAATTGTGAGCTCTCCCAGCACTTAGCCAAGAAAACCCCACTTATACTGCTCAAGTTTGTGCCGCGCAACTGAATCCAGACACAATATTTCGCACAACTTTGCGCCTCGTGTTTGCATCGCTCTTTTTTCGGGGGCTGGGGCCTGTTGTGGGGTTTAAATATTATCTTTGCCCCACTTAATTTCACGCCGAAGTGGTGAAACTGGTAGACACGCACGTTTCAGGGGCGTGTGTCGCACAGACATGCGGGTTCGAGTCCCGCCTTCGGCACCCAAGGTCATCCTTCATCGGATGGCCTTTTTTTATGCTCGATTTCCTCGGGGGTGGATATGGTTAACGGACATTTCCTTTCGCAGGGCTGTTTATACTCACGGCGCCGCGTATAGCGTGACCCAAATGCTGCCCAAAGCAAACAAACCTTACGGTCTATACTGATTAGTTCTGTACGCTCAGCGAATGCGTATCTTCACCACAACCGATGGTACCCGTTCGAATTTTATATTTGCTTTTAATTGCCTTTGCAACGTTACTGATGTCGCTACGACCGCCTAGCCAGCAGTCGGTACGCACAGAAGCTTTGGATTATAGTACAGAAATGCAAGCTGAGGCAGGACAGGGTGGAGAGGAGAACTCCGGCACGGCACAGCAAAATTCACTTGAAGAGCTTCACGACCTGCAGTGTTTGTGGACCAAATATCGAATGTTGTTTGGCCTCCAAGTCACGCGTGTTCAACATGGCCAATATGTTCTTTTGCGCTTGCTTATTCCATTGCTCTGCTGTTTTCAGCCTCCGGAGTTCGTGTAGAGCATACGCTTTTATACCTCGTTTTCGAGCCCATTTTTACCCTATTTTTAACTTTTCCATTCCATGAATTCATTCAAGGAGCAATACCTGCCCTATATCCGAGGTGATATTTCTGCGGCTTTGGTCGTTTTTTTGGTGGCCTTGCCACTCTGTTTAGGCATCGCGCTCGCTTCGGGTGCCCCCTTGTTAGCCGGAATTATTGCCGGCGTAGTTGGCGCAGTAGTCATTGCGCCTTTGAGTGGCTCACAGCTATCGGTAAGCGGACCTGCAGCCGGTTTGACAGTAATCATTTTAACCGCCATACAAACGCTAGGCTCTTTCGAGGGTTTGTTGGCGGCCGTTGTAATTGCCGGTATTTTACAGCTCATTTTTGGTTTCCTCAAAGCAGGTATCATCGGGTATTATTTCCCGTCCTCGGTCATTAAAGGAATGTTGGCGGCCATAGGGGTCATTCTCATTCTCAAACAAATTCCCCATGCGCTGGGGTACGACGTTGTGGCCATGGGAGATGAGGCATTCGACCAAATTGACAACCACAATACCTTCACTGAGCTCGTTTATGCGGTGCGTTACTCCTCACCGGGCGCCATTGTCATTAGTCTGGGCGCGCTGGGCTTAATGCTCTTCTGGGAATTGAAGGCGTTAAAACGTTTTGCTCTTTTCCGTTTGGTTCCGGCTGCATTGGTTGCCGTTATATTTGGCGCAGCCCTCAACAGCTACTTTATTCAACAAGCCCCTGATTGGGCCATGGGGGCCAGCCATCGTGTGAACCTACCCACTTTGCTGGGCGCTTCAGCGGGTGAGATATTCACCTTGCCCGACTTCAGCATCTTACAAAACTACCAGGGCTGGATAGTGGCGGTAACTATAGCCATCGTAGCGAGTCTTGAAACCTTGCTGAGTGTAGAGGCAGCAGATAAAATCGACCCCTGGAAACGGAATACCCCCACCAACCGGGAGTTAAAAGCGCAGGGTGTTGGCAACATCGTGAGCGGTATGATTGGTGGCTTACCCATGACAGCGGTGATTGTAAGGAGCTCAGCCAACGTTAATGCAGGCGGACGCACAAAGTTATCGGCGATACTGCATGGCATTTATCTGATGGCTTTTGTACTCCTTATTCCATCGTTTTTGAATCAAATTCCATTAGCTGTCTTGGCGGTTGTGCTTATCGTAGTAGGCTATAAACTAGCAAAAGTGCAGCTTTTTAAAAGCATGTTCAAGCTGGGATGGGATCAGTTTTTGCCATTTATCGCAACCATCATCGCGGTAGTGCTCACGGATTTACTCAAAGGCATAGCCATTGGTTTGTTTTTCGCGGCATTTTTCATTCTGAGGAACAACTTCCGCAATGCCTACTTTGCTAAAAAATCAGAAGGTACAGATGGCCACCACTTCACCATTACCCTAGCCGAAGAAGTTTCCTTCTTGAACAAAGGCAGCATTTTACAGATGCTTACAGAAATTCCCGATAATAGCAGCGTACTTATCGACGGCTCTCAATCTGCTTACATTGACTACGACATATTAGAACTGGTTTCCGACTTTGTAGAAACCGCGGCCCGGCGGAATATTACCGTTGAAATTCGCGGAATCAAAAACATAGCCACCTCATCCCATTAATCATTCGCTTATTCATGGAACATACGTATGAACAACTATTAAAAAATAATGCCGACTGGGCAGCACAAAAGTTAGAAGTCAACCCAGATTATTTCAAAAATTTATCGCTCAAACAAAGTCCTGAATTTTTGTGGGTGGGCTGTTCTGATAGCCGCGTCCCTGCCAATGAAATCACAGGTACCGATCCGGGTGAAATATTTGTACACCGGAACGTTGCAAATATGGTGGTGAATACCGACCTCAATTTTTTATCGGTGCTACAATATGCAGTGGAGGTTTTGCATGTTAAACACATCATCGTTTGCGGTCACTATGGCTGCGGTGGTGTTTTAGCTGCTATGGGCAACAACAGCAATGGTTTAGTCGATAAATGGCTTCGAAACATCAAAGAGGTGTACGAAAAACACCATGTAGAACTCGAGGCTATTCGGGAGGAGAAAGTACGTGGCAACAGGCTCGTTGAATTGAATGTGATGGAACAAGTACACAATCTCGCCAAAACGGTCATCGTACAAAAAGCTTGGAAAAATCGGGCCTTGAAAATCCACGGCTGGGTGTACGGACTAGATACCGGCTTAGTCCGCGATTTGGATGTCATGATGCATGAAATCGACGATTTGGAGCCCATTTTCAGATATAACCTATAACCAACAACCCGGACTGCACTATGGGGTTGTTGGTTGTAAGTAAGCCGCGTATACGTTAGGGCTTCTGCAGAAAGGGCCGTTGCCGGCAGTACCGCCCTTCTAACGAATCAAAAATACTTCGTCAAAACAAGAGCCGACCAGCTGCTGCCACGCTGTAAAGCGCTATTCGGCAAATTCACCGAGCGTATCGCAATGCCAGAAGCTTTCGACTTTAAATTTGGGTCTAGATGCTTTGGCCCCATTTTTCCGAGCCAAAACCATCTTTTCTATCAGCCGCTGGCGCTCGGAAGCGATACGGCTTGAGCGTTCTGCTTCTCGACTAGCCTCAAAATAAGCAATACCGTCGACCAAGGTCATATCCGGTTTGCTGTAAATAGATAGCGGATGGCCGTTCCAAAGGACGATATCGGCATCTTTACCAACCTTGATGCTGCCCACACGCTGATCTACGCGCAACATCTTGGCAGCGTTCAAGGTGACCATTTTAAAGGCCTCTTCCTCCGGCATGCCGGTATACATGACCGATTTTGCCGCCTCCTGATTCAGTCGGCGGGCCATTTCGGCGTCGTCAGAATTGATGGCAACATTTACACCCTGCTGAGCCATTAGTCCTGCATTGTGGGGAATAGCGTCGGCTACTTCCATTTTGTAGGACCACCAATCGGCAAAGGTAGAGGCGTTGGCGCCATGGGCTTTCATCTTGTCGGCCACTTTATACCCTTCAAGTATGTGGGTGAACGTATTCACTTTAAAACCGACTGAATCGCCCAACTTCATCAACATATTTATTTCGCTCTGTACATAACTGTGACAGGTGATAAAACGCTGGTTGTTGCGGATTTCATTGAGGGTTTCTAAAGTCAGATCTCGTCGTGTGCCGACAGCATTGGTTTTGCGCTGCTCTTCATAGGCTTTGGCACGTAAAAAACCGTCCATCATCACCTGCTCTACCCCCATACGGGTTTGCGGGAAACGCACAGTTTGGCGGTCACCCCAGTTGGATTGTTTTACATTTTCACCTAAGGCAAATTTGATAAAACCAGGCGCTCCTTCAAATTTTAGTGCTTCAGGATTGGCTACACCCCAGCGCAATTTGATGAGTTGGGCCTGACCACCGATACTATTGGCCGAACCATGCAGCAGATTAGCGCTGGTTACCCCGCCTGCCAGCTGGCGATATATGTTTACATCGTCGGGGTTGAGGGCATCCCCTATGCGGACTTCTGCGGTTATGCTGTTGCTGCCTTCGTTTACGCCACGACTAATTGCAATGTGCGAATGTTCATCGATAATCCCTGCTGTGATATGTTTGCCACTGGCATCAATCACCCGGACGTTGGCACCATAAGCCGCAGCGTTCAGTTTTTTGCCTACCGCAGCAAGTTTCCCTTTACTCACCACCACATCTGTTTCGGTGAGTATACCTTCTTTTTCGTTGGTCCAAACGGTCGCATTGCGGAAAAGAAAGGTTTCGGCTTTGGGCAGACTGTCGTAGCCCAAATCAGCAAAAGGTTGCGGTAGATAGCCTATTACAGCATTTTTCAGTTCCTTTTCTTTCTTCTCTTTTTCTTTAAATGCCGACACATAGGTCCAACGGGCATCGCCGCTTATACCAGCGGCATCTGTGTATTTACCTTCCAAATCGGCACCCACCGACCACATACTCAGCCGATGTACGCCGTTGAGTTGTTCGTTTTTACCCTCAAACCACACCGACCAAAATCCATTGGCGTAGCTCAAGCTTAGTTTGAGCTTGGTAGTGTCGTTTACAATCAGTTCACCTTCGGGGCGACTCATTTTTCCTTTAATCTGCACTTCGTAGGTGCTATCGTTAGCTAGGCGGAAGTTGTAATTGGCGCGAATATCTCGGCCTTCGGGCATAGGGTTCACTTCGTAGCGCTGGCCTTTCACCCAGTTGTCGTAAAGTTCCGTTTCTTTATCGAACAGTGGTCCGCTAGTGACGATAAAGTTGGCCAGCTTGCCCTTTTCGAGTGTGCCGAGCAGATCAAGTTGGCGACTAAGTTGAGCTGGAACAGTGGTGAGTGCTGACAGCGCCACGGCTGGATCCAAGCCATACTCCACAGCCAGGCGGAGGTTACCCCAAAAATCTGCGGCGGCATCTACGCCACTTTGCGTGATGGCAAATTTAATTCCAGCTTGGTGCAGTGCAGCCAAGTTGCCAGGTGCCATTTCCCAGTGTTTCATCTCACTCAAACTCGCCTCCATCGCATCGAATGGATCTTCAACATCGAGTGCGTTCGGGAAATTCACGGGCACGATAAGGCTTGCCTTGCTGGCTTTCACTGCATCGAGATATTGGTATTCCTCGCCGGTGCCTTTGATAATGTATTGTATACCGAATTCGTCGCCAATTTTATCTGCGCGAAGCAAATCATATTTGTTGCTTGTCTCGAAAAGTTGAGGCAGCGCGGCCGAGCTCAACCAACCATCGAGGGCGAGGTCGTTGAGCTGGAGTTTATTTTTATTCGTTTGATACCACTGGGCATCCAAATAGGTTTGGCGCAGCAAAGCGATGCTACCCATGAGTGAGGAGGGATAGTCTTGGGTAGAGCTCCCTTTACTAAAGGAATAATGTGCTGTTACCGACGCGCGGAGGAGCTGTTCCTGGTCCGGGCCATCGCCTACAGCCACGAGGGTAGCGGTTCCGCGAGCAATACCATCGGCCTGGTGGGTTACCACGGCACCAAATCCGGCCTTACGTAAAGCTGCAGCGGCTTTGGCATCGGCGTGAAACAGTATTTCGGCACGCATATCTGCTTTTATAGCATCGTTGGCACCGAACGCACCTTCACGGGCGGGGGTAAGTTGTGGACCTCCATTGCGGTTGCGGCCACTGCTACTGCCTTTTAGCAAGCCGTAGCTGCTGTGGAGTTCGATAAAACTGGGATAGATAAACTTCCCTTTCATATCGAGTTCCCGGTAGCCTTTGGGAAGTTTTAGTCCCTTGCCGATGGCCTCAATGCGCCCTTCATGCAGCAATAAATCAGCACCTTCAAGCGTCTGGCCGGGCGACGAGACGATAGTGGCATTTTTAAGCAACCAGCCATCGGGCCGTTGGTCTTGTACGCCGTTGTAAGGAAAGTGGGGTTGCGCCTGTGCTAAAGTAGCGGCGCAAACGAGGAGAAAGAATAAAGCAAAGGGCTTCTTCATGCTTATTTGTATACTTGTTGAGTTAACGGTAGTCAACAAAAATGAACAAAAAAACCAGCTTTAAAAATGTCGATCTCAGCTGGTACCGGCAAGGACAGGGTCCGGCCTTGGTATTGCTGCACGGGTTTGCCGAAGACCACCGGGTTTGGCTGCACAGCTGCGCGGCCTTAAGTAAGCGTTATACGGTTATTTTGCCCGATTTACAGGCATCTGGCCACAGCGGCTGGCCGGATGACGGGAGCAGTATGGAAAAAATGGCGGAAGCCATTTTAGCAGTGCTTGATTACGAAAAAATTCAAACCGCCGTCGTTATTGGCCACAGCATGGGCGGCTATGTAGCACTTGCGCTTGCAGAAGCGCAGCCAGAAAGGTGTGCTGCCCTCGGCTTATTTTGTTCTCATCCTTTTGCCGACGACGAAGTCAAACGTGCCAACCGCGACCGTACCATCGCACTCATCCGGGAAAAAGGCCATGGACAATTCATCAACAGTTTTATCCCCGGCCTTTTTGCATCTGTAAACCTTACAGCGATGCAGGAGGTAATACAAACCCTGAAAACAATGAACCTCGGATTTTCGTCAGAGGCCCACATTGTGCAGTTACAAGCCATGCGAAATAGGCCCGATAGGAGCCATATAATACAAAAATGGCCAAAGGCCCTGCTGGTAGTGGGCGGCATAGACGATCCGATTTTACCCTATACTACAGTATTAAAAGCTGCTTCATTGGCCCCAATAAC
>JBDNIH010000275.1:0-2556 GCA_041688385.1 Bacteroidia bacterium | reverse complement strand
GTCAATCACCTCAAGCTGAAGTTTAACCTTACCTTTTGAAGTAAACTTGATGGCATTGCTGATAACATTCGTGAGTATTTGTTGGAGCCGCGTACGATCGCCTCTGAAATAGTCTGGTAAATCCGCTGGCCAATCAAACACCAAATGGATGTCTTTCCCAGCTTTTAGTGTTTCCATACTGTTTTTTAACTGATTCAGGACTTCAATCATATGAAAACGGCTGTCATCGAAGGTGATTTTTCCAGCTTCTATTTTACTCAAGTCGAGTATGTCGTTGATGATATGTAGGAGGTGATTAGAGGATTCTAAAATAAAATTAACGTTCTGCTTACCTTTAGTACTGAGTTTTTCATCTTGGAGCAGTTGAGAAAGGCCCATGATTACATTCATGGGTGTTCTTATTTCATGACTTACGTTGCTGAGAAAGTTGCTTTTTGCACGCGACGACCGTTCGGCCAAATCACGCGCTAAGGACAAATTTTCGTTAGTTTTGAGCAACAGTAGGTTTTTTGATTCTAATTGCTCCTGATTTTCCTTGAGTTTACGATTTAGTTTGCGGATGTTAAAAGCTAGGGCAGCTAGTACAATTAGAACAATCGAAATCAACAATAATGCAGCTAAAAACACATGCAGTTGAAAATCTTGTTTGGCCAATAAGATTTGTTGTTTACCTATTTCCAGATCTTTCTTCTCAACATTGTATTCTGTCTGTAAACGTTCGATTTCAAGTTTTTGGTCGATGAGATGTAAACTGTCACGCAAACTAAAGTGGGTGCGTATATAGTATAAACTTCTTATTGGATCACCTACGCTGTCGGATAGCATGGCCAAGTTTAGGTAAGCATCAGATTCGTGACTTTTGACGCCAGTTTGTTTTGATATGGATATAGCCTCTTTCAGTGCTACTTCAGCCGCCGTATATCGCTTCAGCTGCGTCAGGGTTTGTCCAAGATTGATTAAACTGATGGTAAGTCCGTATTTATCGTTGGCCTGGCGTTTGTAGGTTACCGCTTTTTCTAAAAGTGCCGAAGCTTCTTTATAATTACCCATCTTAAGCTCACAACTGCCCAGATTGTTATAGGAACCACCAATATATTCGGCCGAGCCATCTTCTAGGTCAAATTCAAGGGTAGCCTGAAAATGAGATTTTGCTTCGTCATAGCGCTTTTGTTGTAAAAGGCTCAACCCCATATTGTTGCGGGTCGTAATTATTAAAAAAACATCGCCCATCGCTTCTGCCAAATCAAAAGCTTTGCGGTAGTATTGGTCTGCTCTTTCATGGTTGCCTTGGGCATTGTGAATGAGGGCCACATTGTTGTAGACATTCGTGAGACCACCGCTGTCTTTTACTGTTTCGAACAGACGGATAGCGCGTAAATAGTTGGAAACAGCAATTTTGTACAGGCCCAATTTTTCGCTCGCTATGCCATTGATGTTCAAGGCAGCTGCTTTCAGTTTTTCCTGACCACTTAGATCTGCTATAAGCAGGAGTGTTTTGTTTTGAGCCTCAATACATCCGGCATAGTTTCCGGTATCCAAAGCAATGCGACCTAAATAATGCCAAGCCAGCGCTTGACCTCTTTTGTAGTCTATTTTTTCGGCCGCTTGGAGTATTTTCTGTGTAAGTATGCCTCCTTTATCAATGTCCTCAAAAAGCAATTCCCGGGCATCGCTCAAAGAACGATTAATCGAAGCAGTATCATGTAATGTGCTTTGCTGTGCCAAAAGTAGATTTGGAAGCAGGCTTAAAAAAAGACCAATGAAGAAGAGCAGATTCAGGCGCATGAAATCAATTAACAGGAATATATCTCATATTTTTTAATTCATCACCAGATTTATAATTCTACCAGGAACGACTACAATTTTTTTAAGGCTTTTGCCGGCCAGTAGTAGCTGTACTTTTTCGTGACGCATAGCCAAATTTTCCAAGTCGATTTTTTCACCCTGTTTTGGCAAATTAATGGTAAAGCGCAGTTTTCCATTTTCTTGAACCGGATAATCGTAGGTGTCGTCTTCGAGGTATTGGATATCGAAAATAGGAAAAGGAGCGTTCACGATGCTTTTCTGATGGCCGAGTTTCTCCCACAAATATTCGCACAAAAACGGTGCAAATGGAGAAAGAAGTTGAACGAGTGGCTCTAGAATATGTTGTTTCCGACATTTTAAAGTCTGTAACTCGTTAACACAAATCATAAATGCACTGACGCAGGTGTTAAACGAATAACGTTCTATGCCTTCTTCAATTTTACGTGTGGTGCGATGTAAAACCTTAAGCTCTTCAATAGTGGGCTCATCGGCGTTAATCTGAAATAGATCATCAACGTGAAATAAGCGCCAAAATTTGTTCAGAAAGCGATATACACCTTCAATCCCATGGGTATCCCACGGTTTGGCATCTTCCAAAGGGCCAAGAAACATTTCGTACAAACGAAGCGTATCAGCGCCATATTGGCTGATGATATCATCGGGGTTGACGACATTCCATTTTGATTTAGACATCTTTTCGACTTCCGAGCCACATTTAAAAATACCAGTGGAACTGATTTCGCCATTCTC
>JBDNIH010000274.1:0-7096 GCA_041688385.1 Bacteroidia bacterium | reverse complement strand
ACCAGCCTACCCAAACCACGCCTTAAAAACCCCCACCTTCTCCCGACTTACAATCAGTTCTTCGGCGAATTCGGGTTGAGTAACTACACGCAAACGGCTGGTGGAATAAATCACCACTTCTTTGATGCCGTTGAGCTGGAGGATATTGCTGCGGTTGATGCGGAAAAACAGAGCGGGATCGAGCAATTCTTCGAGTTGATCGAGTGTAAAATCGACGATAAATTTGCGGCCATCGCGGGTATATAAAAACACGGTGCGGCCTTCGGCATAAAAAAGCAAAATTTGATCGGCATTTACGGCGCGGAGGTGTTCACCGAGTTTGACCATAAATCGGTTTTTGTAGGCTTTTTTGCCCCAATTTTCACCCATTTGCCGAATTTCATCAGCTTGGCCTTTCCAATGACTCATTTTTTGCAGGCTTTTGTCAAGCTCTGCAAAACGCAAGGGTTTTAGCAAATAATCTATGCCATTTACGCGGAATGCATCTAAGGCATAGGTATCATAGGCCGTGATAAAAATGACAGGTTGACGCAAATTCAATTGGTTGAAAAGCTGAAAACTCAAACCATCGGGTAAGTGCACATCAGCAAAAATGAGGTCGGCAGCTTCGGGTTGGACTTTAAACCAGGCAATCGCCTCGTCTAGTCGGCGTAATACGGCCAACACCTCAGTATTCGGGTCGCGTTGTTGGAGCAGTTGAATAAGCTTATCGGAGGCAGGTTGCTCGTCTTCGATGATGACTACTTTCATGGCAGATACGGTTGGCTTTGCAGCAGGGGTAAACGAATATACAAGCGACCACCGTGGCGGTGGATGGCGCATTGGTGGTTACTAAAGATGCGATAACTGCGTTGTAGCCGTTCGAGTGCGTAATTACTATCAGCATCGGGCAAAAGAGATTCGGTGCCTGCTAAGCTAATTTCAAGCCTATTATCCTGCTGTTCGATTTGAATCGAAAGGTTTTCTTCCCTTTGCAGGCTATTACTGAGCAACCATTGTAGGGCAACTTGCAGACTACCCGGTGGCAAACAAAAGTCGGCCGAAGGTGCCGGCTTTATCAGCAACTTAATTTCTTGCCGCCTGATTTTTTGCATGAGGCTCAAATAATGGTAGGCCGCTTCGTTTTCGGCCGCTAAACTTACTACCTCCTGCTGGCGGTTGAGCAGGCGATAGCGGTAATGGTGGGCAAGTAAGCCCACAAAATCGTCCGCTTCTTTGGCATCTTTCCGGATCAGCAATAGCAGCTCCTCCAATCCTTTATACAAAAGCGCTGGCGACAACTCATTGCTAAAATCGCTGAATTCCTGCTCCAACAGCTGCTTCCGCGTTTGTTCGGCCAGCAATTGTGCTTTGTTTTCTTTGTGGAGATAAAATTGAGACGCGTACAATGCCAGATAAAACCAACCACCTGGCAGGTAGAGGCCTGTAAAACGCCATAATTCCCCTTGCGCTGGTTCAAAACCAATCACCAAAACGTAGTAACCATATACCACGCCGATCACCAAAGCCACCGCCAACACATTTACGATAGTCGACAGCAACCACCAGCGCCGGCGTTCCGACCAATTACTTCTTTCGCTGGTGAGTATCGCCAAGCGCATCGACTCAAACAGCACAAAGGCCAGCAACATACAAACATACATCTCCTGACTGCGGAACAGTTGGTTGAGCTGTGCCGTTTGGTTGTTCATGAGCAACAGCATGAGGTAAACCAGCACACCAAAAAATAAGGGCGCCAATAGCCGGAATAAGGTTTCGTGTATGACCGACTTCTTCATACGTTTTCGCTTAAAGGGTCGAACAAAGGTAAACGCACCACAAAGGGATCACCGGTAATTACTTCGGGCTCCTTTTTACCCAGTCGTACATATTGTGCCCGTAAATGCTGAAGACCAATATGAAAGGAATCGTTTACTGCACCAGGCAACCGATTGTTACTGATCTCGAGCTGTCCATTTTTTGTTGCGGTGATGCGGATATCTAAAAAATGAGCCTTGCCAGGTGTATTGTGCTTCACCGCATTTTCGACAAGCAATTGTAGACTCAAGGGCGGTAATTCAGCGGTTAAAATTGCTTCAGGCAGGTCGATATGCAGACGAATCTGTTCCCCGAATCGAATTTGCAGCTGAAAAAAGTAAGCACGCAAAAAATCTAGCTCTTCAGCTAATTTCACCTTGTCGTGGTGCCGCTGCTGCAACAAATATTGATAGGTACTTGCCAATTGCCGGATATAGGCTTCGGACTGTTCCGCATCCCGCTGAATTAGGGCCGAAATGGTGTTGAGATTATTGAACAAATAATGGGGACTCAACTGTGCCCGCAATGTTTTATAGCGCCATGCGGTAGCGGCACTTTTGCGCTGTACGGCGGCCAGTTGTTCAACAGCATACTGACTATAAGCATAGCGTATAGCGTAGGCTATTTGATGAAAAAATAGGACCATAGCGAGAAGTATACCCGTTTTTTGGAGGAGGTCGTTGTCACTTGCTGTCAGGTAAAAAAGTGCTGGCAAGGACAAAGCACATAGCCGCCAAATCAAATAAGCGAAAAGGCCAGTACTTGCAAAGCCTGCAAAAAAACCGATTACAAATCGTGCTGCAAAAGCCGCTTGCCAATTCAGCCAAAGGTCTATTTTTCGGTTTAAGAAGCTCAACCACCAACTGGCGAAAGGGCCAAACAACAAGCACAAAATAAACACTGGCCAATGGCGTACTTCGAGTTGCCAACTTTCGGTTTCGGCATACTGAAGTAAGAAAAAGCAGAGGATCGCAGTGACCAAACCCCCGCTCAAACGTAGGGGATGTTGGCGTATGGGGGCCAATAACATAGTCAGGGTAGGCTTCCGGCGCAACACTCGCCCAATTTACTTAAAAATTAGGCAAAGTCGCTTTTAGTCGATAAGACGCATTACCTGGCCATAATAATGTGTCGAGCTCATGGTTTTGGCAGCGGCAACAAATGCAGTGCGCGCTGTTGTGCCGTTTGCGGGTAACGACTTGGCAAATTTACTCAGCACTTCGGCCTTGTAAAAATCGGAGCTCATTTTAGCAGTCACATTAAATATACCCGCAAGCTGTGTATCGCTGAGGTCTGCTGCTTGAAAACTGTTCAAGGTAGCAGCCATATAAAAGTCGCTATTCACAGTTACGGCAGCATTCAGCCACAGGGTAAAATTCTCCTCTGTCAGTTTTTGGGTGGAAGCAAAAGTGCGCAGCACGTCCTGTTTGTATAAATCGCTGCTCATGCGTGCTCCAATGGGTGTGAGCACAATTTTTTGGGCTTCGGCTGTTAAACGGTGTTTTTTGAGCAGCTTAATAAGCACCTCTTGCTGGTAAAAATCGGAATTCATGCCACTCCAGCTTTTGAGGCCGTTGTATATGCCGATATTGGTTAGCTGAATATTTTCGAACCCCTTGTTGAGTGCGGCGGCGCGGTAAAAATCGGAATTAATGGTCGTTGAAATATCAAAGTATTCGGCTTGATAGGCACTTAAGCCATCAAAACGTGCCAACTCCTCCAATACCGAAGCTTTGTAAAAATCGGAACTGATTTCGCCGGTGATATGGAGAAAACTTTTCAAATCAATTTTAGCACTCGCCCCTTTTTTGATAATTTCTTGCAGTACCGATGCACGGTAAAAATCGGAGGCTATACCATTGATGGCTTTAATAAATGCCAAGGAGGTGGTTTGGTTTTTTAAACCCTTTTCGAGATTGCCATTCAGCAAAGTCGCGAGGTAATAATCGGAGGTAATGCTTTTGCTGAGCCACTGAAAAACCTCTGTGGTTTGTTGGTCGTTGAGTGGATACTTGAGCAATAAATCGCCGTAATACTGGCGTACATAATCACTTTTTAGCTCATCAATACCTTTAAGTACGGCGGTTGCTCCACCTTGTTTGTAGAAACGTTCCACACGACTTTCGGCACCCAATGTATTGGTAAGTACCAGGTCTGGTAAAATTTCAGCAAGCCAGGCGCGACCATCGGGTTCCCAAGGTTTTTCTTTGCTGCCCTGGAAGTAACGCTTTTTGAGTCCGCTGCCTTCCTGACGCATATCAACGCGATGCCTGCCCCCAAAAACCGTCTTGCTAATGGTTAGATAACCCCCATCGCTGATGCTGACGATGTCTTTGTCGTTGGCGCTCAATTCAATTTTGCCTTTCGACTCCAATTTAAAAGTGGTGCCGTTGCTAGATTGTGTCCAGGTTTTTTCGCCACTTTTTGTGTTTAGTCGAACACTCGCGCTTTCTGATTTTGGCGCCTCAGCTACGTCCTGCACATCAGGTAAACGGGTATCGCCAGACAGCGGTGAAATAGGGGAAACAGGCTTTACTGGCTGATTTTGTGCCAGAGTGGCAATTGACAGCAGCGAGGCGATAAGAAGCAGTTGGATAAATTTCATAACTATTGGGTTGAATGCTGGGTACAAATCAACAGCAACTGATCCGTGCCGCCATACCACTTGTAATGAGTTGTACAATAAAGGGGGTGAACGGTAAAATACCTGCTCTAAGTTGATTTTTCCGCTTCAAGCACATCCCAGAATTCAATCGCCCGGCGCGTATGTGGTATGACGATGGTGCCGCCAACCAAATTGGCTATACCAAATATCTCATACATCTCTTCGGCTTTAACACCCAAATTATGGCATTCTTGAATGTGGTATTTGATACAATCATCGCATCGTAAAACCATGCTAGCAACCAAACCCAACATCTCCTTGGTGCGGGCATTTAGCGCACCATCTTGGTAGGTGGTATGATCGGCATTATAGATTTTTTGGATGGTCTTGTTTTTCGTGGCCAGTATGCGGTCGTTCATACGTTCACGGTAATCGTTAAACTCGGTGACTTCAGACATGGTGGTAGTTTTGAGGTAAGATAAGGTCTTTTTTACGCGGTGGAAACTGTCTGTTAGAAGTTACCCAAATGGCCAGTATTGCCAAAAAGCCAGTTGGGCGTTTTGGGACATTTGCTCGGTGGATGGTTAAGCGAGGCTTTGGGACTTTTGACAAAACGGTGGTTGAGCGGAGCCGAAACCACCGTTTTGTCAAGGTACTCGGGCATCGATCGCAGGGGAGCGTATCGAACTATGGAGTCGAGATGAGGACTTAGGGAGATTTTGTTTAAATGGCGTTTTGTCAATTGTGCGGCTTTTGGTTAAACGGGGGTTTGAGGGGTTTGTGCGGTATACGGTTAAACGGCTAAAAGGGGTTGTTGGACACGATTTCGGCGGTCGGTTAAACGGAATATGAATACATAAGCGGGATAAAAAATTACTGCCGCTTTTGTTGTTTTCAACGGAAGTGATGTAGTTCGTTATTTTGGCGAAGCGTTTTCCGCATGGTTCAAGTCATTCATCACAGTCATGCTCAGAATAGATTCCTCTTGTTTTTAGTTTTCTAATCCAGCTTTTGGTCTCAAGACAGGAGGCTCGCGCGTAGAAATAGAATTGTCTGGATTCTTTAAACCAAAAGTGGACGCAGCCCTTTCCCAAATTAGCCGAAACCGAATCGGCAGCACGTGCCAGTTGTTTGCCAATGGTACCACGTTCAAAAAAGTCTTCGGCACAGGCAATTTTCCACAACCAATCCGCCAAAAGCTCCGCATCCATAAAAACCTGTAAAGTCTCAGTACTATATCTGTTGATAGCCAGCACACAAATTTCGAGATGAGGTCAGCTTAACTCGCTTTTAAACGCTTAATTCTGGATAAAGAGTACCTTATAAACTGTAAATCAAAATAGGCCTGGCAAAAAGTACCCTCTATTAAATAATCTAAAACCCCGTTTAACCAAAAGCCGTTTAATCAAAATTTTCCGCACAAAAAAGCCGGAGGCAAATACCCCCGGCCACGTTAATAAATGCGGATTAAATACCCCTTATTTCGCAGCAGCGAAACGACGGGCTACTTCTGCCCAGTTCACTACATTCCAGAAGCCGGCGATATAATCGGGGCGGCGGTTTTGGTATTTGAGGTAATAAGCATGTTCCCAAACATCAAGGCCTAGGATAGGGGTACCATTGCAATCGGTTACCACGTCCATCAAAGGATTGTCTTGATTAGGTGTGCTACATACTTTCAAGGTGCCATTTTCGATGCACAACCAAGCCCAGCCCGAGCCAAAGCGTGTGGCACCTGCTGCGGCAAACTTCTCTTTAAAGGCATCGAATGAACCAAAAGCGCTATTGATGGCTGCTGCCAAATCGCCAGTGGGTGCGCCACCGCCATTCGGGCTCATTATAGTCCAGAATAAACTGTGGTTGTAGTGACCTCCGCCATTGTTGCGTACTGCAGGAGGTAGTTTGCTGATGTTTGCCATCAGTTCTTCCAACGATTTGCCTGCGTTATCGGTGCCAGTCAAGACGGCATTTAGGTTATTTACATAGGCCGCATGGTGTTTGCCATGGTGAATTTCCATGGTTGCGGTGTCTACATGTGGTTCAAGTGCATTGTGCGCATAGGGTAACGCGGGTAATTCAAAAGCCATAAGGTGGGTTTTAGTGGTTAAAAAACAAAATTAAACTATCTCATCAACACACAGAAAGCAGAAGGGGTTCAGTTGCTGGCTTATTTCATTGTTATCTGCGTTAAACCCTCTCCGCAGCCACAGGTCATAGTGGTCTAGTCACACATTTAAATTTGTCCATCATGAAAAAATTATTGTTGATCGCACTGCTGTCTGTATCGACAGCAACCCTGGCATTCGCCCAACATCAAGGTAGGCCTAACCAGCTCACTGCTGAAGCACGTGTCGAGAAACGTATTACTCGACTCGATGAATCGCTCGACTTAACACCTCAACAAAAGGAAATCTTACAAAAGGACATGCTCCGCCTCGAAAAAAAACGCGATGAGACGCGAGACGCAAGAATGGGTCAACGTAAAAACCAACAAAATCTCCGCGATGAAGAACTGGCCATGTTGAAAAAAACACTCACAGCAGCCCAACTCAAAAAGCACGACGAGCTCCGGGCTGCACGGTCGCTACAGCAAAAAAATAGGAAGGCACTTCCTCATGCACCAGAACAAAAACAGGCAGAATAATTGGTCGCAAAACAGACCACCGCTTTAACCGCCCCAGTTGGGGCGGTTTT
>JBDNIH010000273.1:0-8977 GCA_041688385.1 Bacteroidia bacterium | reverse complement strand
GTCGGTGTTGATCACCAAAAAAGAGGAAGAACTACCGATTTTAAGCCGATTATTAAAATATAACGGCATTACCACCACTTTTCAATCACTCATTCAAACCAAATTAATCCCTGTTCCGGTTTGGCCTGAAACGGATTGGGTTTTCTTTGGAAGTAGGAATGCAGTAAAGTTTGCGCTTCAAAGTCGCCCCGATTTGCTTAAAAACAAAAAAATAGGTGCAGTCGGCCTAGGAACTGCCAAAGCCCTAAGTGCACTGGGCTATCGCTCTGACTTTGTGGGTGAACAAGCCGACATTACATTGGTTGCAGGGTCATTTTCAAACTCAATCAAGCCCAACGAAACGGTCCTCTTGCCACTTGGTGAACAAAGTGCCCGCACTTTAGTCAAAAATTGGGAAAACAAGCTCAAGCTAAAAGTGGTTATAGTGTATGCTACTAAGGCACAGAAGATCGAGATTATGCCCAAAACGGATTTGATATTGTTCACCAGCCCTTCAAACGTGATTAGTTATTTAGAACAAGGCGGGCCCGTTTCGGGAGTGACGGCGCTTGCTATGGGTAAAACCACCTTACACAGCATAGAAAGCAATGGTTTTACTGATACTTTAATGTGTCACGGTTATAGTGAATTGGCATTGGCAACTTCTATTTTTGGCTTACGCTGAACCCATTTTAATGGACAATGCACAATCAATCGTAGCTGCTCTACAATTGCAATCACACCCCGAGGGTGGCTACTACAAAGAAATTTACCGTTCCCCGGAGACCATCCCCCTTTCGGCTGTAGCTTCTCCCTATGCTGCCGAACGCTCGGTTGTGACTTCAATCTATTTTTTGTTGCAAAACGAAGATACATCACCTTATCACAGGCTGTTGTCCGACGAATTGTGGTTTTACCATGCAGGAAATCCAGTTGATGTCTACTTTTTAATTGAAGGGAAGGGCTTAAGTTCCGTTCGCCTCGGTCCACTTCCCTTGCCCCAACAAATACTAATTCCCAAAAACACCTGGTTTGCAGCACAACCGCTTGATGGTACTGCCGACTTTTGTTTGGTAAGTTGCGTAGTCGCTCCCGGCTTTCAATTCGACGATTTTGAGTTGGCTGAACAAGACTACCTCCTTTCGGCTTTCCCGGCACACTCCGAACACATCATTGCTTATACCTAAGAAATTATGCAACATCAACAATCGATTTTATTGTACGAAACGGCTAAAAGCTATTTTCCAGGTGGCGTAAATTCACCAGTGAGAGCTTTTAAATCGGTCGGCGGCACGCCACTTTTTATTACAAAAGGCGACGGCGCCTATTTATGGGATGCTGATGGCAATCGTTATCTTGATTTCTGTGCATCTTGGGGGCCAATGATATTAGGGCACAATGACCCTGACGTGCGCGATGCTATCATTAATGCTGTGATGCACGGCACTTCTTTTGGCGCACCTACCATTCAAGAAAATGAGCTCGCTGCGCTCATAATAGAAAACCACCGTTTCATAGAGAAACTGCGTTTTGTAAGTTCAGGCACCGAGGCGGTTATGAGTGCTATTCGTTTGGCCAGAGGTTATACCAAACGTGACAAATACATCAAATTTGAAGGTTGTTATCACGGCCATGCAGACCATCTGCTGGTAAAGGCGGGGTCTGGTTTGGTCACCTTTGGGGAAACGTCTTCTGCTGGCGTCCCACAAAGTTTTGTGAACGAAACGATTGTGCTTCCGCTCTTTAACGTTGAAGCCTTGGAAGCCGCGTTTGCACAATTCCCTAATCAGATTGCCGCAATTATCATAGAACCAATACCAGCAAACAATGGCTTATTGTTGCAGACACGTGCTTTTCTGAAAAAACTACGCGACATATGTGACCAAAATGGCAGCCTGCTTATTTTTGATGAAGTTATCAGCGGTTTTCGGGTTGGGTTTGAAGGTGCGGCGGGTTTGTATCGCGTGAAACCAGACATACTCACTTTTGGCAAAATTATAGGTGGAGGTTTGCCCGTTGGCGCATATGGGGCAAGTTCAGTAATTATGGCCACTATTTCACCAGAGGGACCTGTTTACCAAGCAGGCACCCTAAGTGGTAACCCAGTGGCCATGTCGGCAGGTAGGGCACAACTTACAGCACTATTAAAAGATGGCTTTTACAGGGAATTAACCCTTAAAACCATGGTCTTTGTACGTCAAATCAGGAAACACCTTGAAATAAAAAAATACCCAGCACGTATTTTCTCCGTGGGCTCCGTATTCTGGATTAGCTTTTCAAAACGCTCCCATGTGCGTGCGGCCGATGAAATTGACGCAACGAGTATGGCTTATTTTAAAAAATTACACCACGAACTGCTCGAAAACAATATTTATTTCGGGCCATCTGGCTATGAAGTAGGTTTTGTGAGCACCAAACACACACGCGAAGAACTCCTACAGACTGCTGATGTCATCAATCGCAGTTTAGACCGTATTTTTGAGGCATGACCCGTACACGTACCGCCTTCTGGATTGTCATCGTCTATATTTTAGCAGCTTTCTGTTGGTGGACCTATGCCCACATTTCGTCAAACGAAACCATACACGAACAACAGCGCGAATTACTGGAAATGAGTCGTTTACAAGCATCACGCGACGTTTACGCAAATCTCATTGAGGGCAAATTTTCACATCTGGGCACCAATATCCCCTTGCGTATGGGAGGCAGGTATTTTGATGTAGACACCACTTTATTGAATGGGTTTTTTCTGTCGGTCTACCCCAGACTCCAGTATGAACTCGGCAATGAGAATAATATAAAAATCAGTATTGAGGAAAATTGGATCCAACAGCTGAACAATCGTGAAAAGAGCAGAAATATTATGTTTTTGGGCGAAGGGCTTGTGTTTATGCTTTTGCTCTTGTGGGGTTTCGTCATTATTTATCGGAGCTACCAGGCCAAGGATAAATTGAATCGGTTACAAGCCAATTTCATCATGTCGGTTACCCACGAGCTGAAAACACCCCTCGCTTCGGCCAAACTCATGTTGCAGACATTAATTAAACGAAAACTTGATGAAAATCAGCAAAATAAACTGGTAGACAATAGTTTAAGTGAAATAAATCGACTTGATAGTCTCATTGAAAAAATACTATTGGCCTCCCGTTTTGAACACCACAATCAACACATCCAAAGGCGCAACATTAACTTAAGTGAGCTTTGCCGCGATGTCATTGAGCGACTGAGCCATACCCAACGGTTTGAAAGCCGGCTATTCGCCGAAATTGATGATAACGTAACGGTTAGCGGCGATGTAGCTTTGCTCACTTCAGTGTTGACCAATTTGATTGAAAATGCAGCGAAATATTCTGAAGATAACAGTAACATACGCGTTCGATTGTACAATAATCATCAAAAAGCCCATTTGCAAATTATAGATCATGGCCATGGCATCATTGATTCGGACAAAAAGCTCATTTTCAATAAGTTTTATAGGGTAGGGAATGAAGAAACCCGCACGACTAAAGGCACAGGACTTGGTCTGTATATTGTAAAAAACATCCTAAGTGACATGGATGGAAGCATAGAAGTGAAGGACAATCATCCGAAAGGTTCTATATTCGAAATAACAATGCCAGCTATTGAATATGAATTACAGGATACTTTTGGTTGAAGACGAGGAGCATCTCCGCGACACCATCAAACTTAATCTCGAACTTGAAGGTTATACAGTAGTAGCCACTGGTGACGGTCTGGACGCGCTGAATACCATTCGTGAAGGCCGTTTCAACTTGGTCATACTAGACATCATGATACCTACCATGAATGGCTTCGATGTGAGTGAGCGGATTCGATTGGAGAATAGAGATACCCCCATTCTTGTGGTAAGTGCCAAAAACAGTTCAGAAGACCGAGTTAAAGGGCTTAAGTTAGGTGCTAACGACTACCTCACTAAACCGTTTAATTTAGAAGAGCTACTCCTTCGTGTTGGGATATTGATTAAGTCTGGTTTGAAGGGAACCGATAAAGAAAAGGAGCTTTATAAATACCGTTTTGGTGACAACGAGGTTGACTTCAGCACTTTCACTGTCACTAATTCGAAGGGCTCTTTTCAGATCACTAAAAGGGAGACGATGTTGCTCAAGCTTTTAATTGAGAAAAAAGACCAAGTGGTTAGTCGTGAACAAATCCTTGAAAAAGTCTGGGGTTACGATGTTTTTCCTTCTACGCGCACCATCGACAACTTTATTCTTGCCTTCCGCAAATATTTTGAGCTCGATGCTAAAAACCCTAAGCACCTTCACAGTGTTAGAGGTGTAGGTTATAAGTTCACGGACTAATCAAATACATTGAAAAAACAACTAACCGGCATTTTGCTGGTAAATCTGGGCACTCCCGACTCTCCTGCTGTCAGCGACGTAAGAAAGTATCTCAAAGAATTTTTACTTGACCCACGGGTCGTAGATATCCCTGCTCTGCCTCGGAATTTGTTGGTGAGAGGAATAATTGCACCTTTCCGTGCGCCAAAATCAGCTAAAACCTATAAGGCTATCTGGACAGCCAACGGCTCTCCCTTGATGTATTATAGCAAGCGTATGGCCAGCTTACTTCAGGAAACATTGGGAGAAGACTATATGGTTCGACTCGCTATGCGGTATCAAAGTCCAGCTATAGCCACTGTATTAGCAGAAATGGAGAAGTTGAACCTAGATAAAATAAAGGTCATCCCCCTATTTCCACAATACGCCTCGGCAACAACTGGCTCCGTACATCAAAGGGTAATGGAGGTAGTAAGTAAGTGGCAAACCATACCTGATATGGAATTTGTAAATAGCTATGCAGACCATCCCGGAATGATTGCCACTTTTGTGGCACAAGCGAGCAAGTTTGATGTGAAATCGTTTGATCACGTTTTATTCAGTTTTCATGGCTTGCCAGTTCGCCAACTGATAAAAGCTGACCCAAATAACCACTGTCAGCAAGCCAAGGGTTGCTGTGAGACGCTTACTGCAGTGAATTCACGTTGTTATGGCGCTCAATGCCACCAAACTGCACATTTAATTGCAGCTCAGTTGGGGCTCGAACGCACGCAGTATACGGTTTGCTTTCAATCGCGTTTGGGGAAAACCCCTTGGATTCAGCCTTATGCTTCCGAAACCATCGAAGCACTAGCGCATACAGGTAAAAAGAATGTTTTGGTCTTCTCTCCTGCTTTTGTGGCTGACTGCTTGGAAACGATTTTTGAAATTGGCGTAGAATACCAAGAAGAATTCGAAAAAGAAGGAGGAGAAAAAATACAGCTGGTCGAAAGTTTAAACGACCATCCCAAATGGATAGCGGCGCTTGCTGATTTAGCCTTAAGTAAGTAGTGATAAAGCTGACAGCATTTGTTTCACTGCTCTCCCACGGTGACTGATACTGTTTTTAAGAGCTGGACTCATTTCTGCAAAACACTCGGCATATCCACTAGGTCTAAAAATCGCATCGTAACCAAATCCGCCAGTTCCATGTGCTTGATGGAGTATTTCGCCAGTTACAATGCCTTCAAAATAATGGGACTCTCCCTTTATGATAAGACAAATGGATGTTCTAAACTGTGCCTTACGGCTATCAATTCCTGACATTTCCTGCAACAGTTTCATCCTGTTCTTGTGCGCATCAGCAGGTTCACCCGCGTAGCGTGCTGAATACACACCAGGACGCCCTTTTAATGCATCCACCTCCAAGCCGGTATCGTCGGCAAAACAGGCCAATTTGGTAAAATCAGCAATGGTTTTTGCCTTAAGTTGGGCATTCCCTTCGAGTGTGTCGGCGGTTTCTGGTATATCTGTCGTCCAATTAATGTCTGAGAGGCTTAAAAGCTGAATTGGCAAATGCGCCATTAGTTGACGCATTTCTTTCACTTTGTGTTCATTTGAAGAGGCAAAAACAAGCTGAATCATAACTTAAACGTTATTTTCAGAGTTCCCCACAAAGCTTTTTTCTGATTTAAATCGGCACTTAATTCCGCTAAAGAGCAGGTCTTTAACATGCGTGTGCCCTGCCAATTATGTACTTGGTGTAATTCCCCTGGTAAATTTTGAATGCCAAAGGCAAATACGAGTGGTGTTGAGGACCAATCGGCTGCAGCCAATTCGGTGTTCGTTTCGAGGACCAAGTCGGCTGCGAGAATATGTACCGCTTCGATGATTTTTTTGATAAGCACTCTTTCTTCTGGCAGCGGTTTGTTGGGTGTCCAAATCACATATTTACCACCATAATTCTTTTTTGGCGATTCTTGGACAACCGTTTTCGTCATAACTACTTTCGGGACCACCACCACGGGTGTTAGTGGTTGTGGTTGCAACGGATCAGCTGGCTTTTCTGCTGAAATTTGAACGGATGTAGGCGGCTGTACTGGTACATCATCGGTGGCTGACATTTCCGCAGTCTTTTCGTCTTCTGCCCTTTTTCCTACTATTTTATAGTGCGGAATGTCTAAAAATTCGGTTAAAAACGCCATGTTCCCTTGTAGGGCTTCAACTTCATCTGTTAAGTTAGATTTGGACATACTGCGGGTTTTCCTCAAAATTACGGCCTTGAATCCGTATTTTTGATCTTCATACAAATCTATTCAATGCTTCCCAACATCAAAATTCAAAAGGTGGCCAAAAGCCGCATCGGAGAAGTCGATTTTGACAATATACCCTTTGGAAAGGTGTTCAGCGACCATATGTTTATAGCTGATTTCATCGACGGAAAATGGACAAAAGCCCGTATTGTACCCTACGAACCTATCCCCATGAGTCCGGCCATCTCGGCCTTACACTACGGACAATCGATTTTTGAAGGATTAAAGGCCTATCGTGATTTAGACGGCAAGCCCCAGGTTTTTAGGCCTGACGCCAACCATCGGCGCATGAATAAATCGGCGGAACGCTTATGTATGCCTGCCATATCTGAAAAATACTTCATCGGTGGACTGATGGCCTTGTTGGAATTGGACCAAGCGTGGATCCCTCAAAACCCCAACAATTCATTGTATATCAGGCCTTTTATGTTTGCCATTGATGAATATGTAGGCATACGGCCTTCGGAGAGTTATCGTTTTATCATTTTCTGTTGTCCGGTAGGCTCCTATTACACCGCGCCATTAAAAGTAAAAGTGAGCGATCATTATGTGCGTGCTTTCCCAAGAGGTACGGGTTACGCCAAAGTAGCTGGAAACTATGCTGCTGGTATGTTGCCCTTGAAATTTGCTCGCCAGGAAGGTTACGATCAATTGGTTTGGCTTGATGGCAAGGAGATGAAATATGTTGAAGAGTCGGGCACTATGAATCTCTTTTTTCAAATTGGCGATATACTAATTACTCCCATTGCAGAGGGAACCATACTTGAAGGTATTACCCGAGACAGTATGCTTAAATTGGCTAAAGAAGCCGGTTACAAAGTGGAAGTCAGAAAAATAAGTATTGAAGAAGTTTTCGAAGCCTTCAATAAGGGAAAACTAAAAGATGCTTTTGGAACAGGCACCGCCGCCACTATTGCGCACATTCACACCATAAACTATAAAGGTTTCGACATGGTGTTACCCGCCGTTGAAACGCGGACAATGTCAAATACGTTACGTGCTAAATTGGATGATATAAAAACGGGAAAAACAGCCGATCGCTTTGGTTGGATGGTAAAATTGTGACGAATAGTAAATTGAAATACCTCTCTATTTTAAGCGTTTTCCTGATTATCGAGCCGGATGGCAATGTGAAAGCTTATAGATAATGGTTACGCATCCAAAAGGCAGAAAATCAATCCCTAATTTTGATGCCAAAAGCAGATTTAAAATTCGCGAACTGAGCAGCTCAGAAGGCCCAATGAATCAAACCAATGCTTTTCTGATTATTAGAACGTGAAAGGTGGCATTAAGATGGCAAGCAAAATGAGCGTAAAACTTGGAATTTAAGTGAATGAACCCAATCACAAATTGGTCGAAACCAACACAAAAATGAAAGCTACTGCGTTTGAAGTAGCGTAAATAGCGTTAATCGCACGAAAAAAGCCCATCTGCTAGATGGGCTTTTTTTATGAAATGAACAAAGAACGCAGCTCAGTAGCTTCGTCTGGCTTCATTCTTCCTGCGAGGATGAGTCGCAATTGTCTTCTGCGTAATGCGCCTTCAAACAGCTTCTCTTCTCCAGTAGTCTCCGGTTTTAAATCAGGGACATTAATTGGATTTCCCAATTGATCTACCGCCACAAACGTGAAATAGGCTTCATTACATTTATACTTTTGTCCAGCAGGTATGTTTTCAGCAGACACCTCTAAGTACACCTCCATGGATGAATTAAAACTTCGGGTCACTTTTGCTTCCAATGTAACAACATCGCCTAATTTGATGGCTTTTCGAAAGGAGACATTGTCGACACTCGCTGTAACAACAATACGATTGGAGTGCTTTTGAGCCGCAATAGCTGCGCAAATATCCATCCAGTGGAGCAACTTGCCACCCATCAAATTATTTAGGGTATTGGTATCATTTGGCAATATCAACTCATTCATCACCGTATATGAGGCAGATGGTGTTTTAAATTTTGCGCTGGCCATAATTTCTATTTGGGCGCAAAGTTACGGCTTTTCAACTCAGTGTTGGACGATGAATTTATGATGAGCTACCCCGTTCATGCTATTCTTCAGCCGAATAAAGTACATGCCTTCAGTCCAAAGTCCGGTTTCAATTTCCAATTGCGTATCGCCATTACCAGTCGCACTTAAGCGACCTTGCATCGTATATACCTCATAGCTAAAGCGGCCAGCTGTTTCAATAAAGAGGCGGTCTTGACTAGGATTCGGGTAAATTTTGCTTTGAAGCAATTGCACTTCAGGCACTTTTGTTGGCCACACAAGGGCTTTCCCCACTACTGGGCGCATCATCCATGCACCAGCAACAGTTGTCTGTTCCCAACGACCGACAGCATTAAACCACATTTGTGCGCCTGCTCGATTATTCCGATCAAGCCCAAGGTTTAATATTTTATTGGTG
>JBDNIH010000272.1:0-2826 GCA_041688385.1 Bacteroidia bacterium | reverse complement strand
TGTCCCGTTTCCATTATAGGGGTATGCAACACCCCAATATCCATTACATCGCCTTTTATACCACCCAATTGAATACGGTTGCCAGTTTTGTAAAAATCGCCGAACCTAAGAGCCAACTAAACTGGAAAGGAAGCGAAAACATCTTGCAACGCGAAGGCAATACCCGCAACAGCTACACCATGCGCTACGCTTAAACCGCCCAACTTATCGCTAAATACTAAGGTGATTAGTATGGCCGTCGGAAAACATCTCCTAAAACTTCTAAATTTTTAAGGTCGGGGTATGTTGTCGTTGTCTTGCTTTTCGAAAATATGTTCTTTTCAATGGCTTTAATGATGGGCCATATTATGCTCACCCCAAAAATTGTAGATGCCCTTTTCCCCAACTACTGGCTTAAGGGCATTTTATATAATTGCTCTTCCATTATTTCTCGTCCCTATCGAGCTTAACGTTAAACGATGGGGCCTTATAGCCCTTTGGTAAATACCCTGCAGGGATGGAGGTCATATTGCCATCTCGCGCCGCACGGTAATGTGGCGATAGAATTTCAATACCAGCTTCATTACAACAGTCTTGGATATTTTGATGCAGTTGAGAATAGATAGCCGCTTGTTTATTGGGGTCTTTGGTGTAGGCATTTATTTGATACGATACGTAAAAGTCATCTAAGCTGGTTTGGTAAACAAATGGAACCGGGTCTTTTAAAAGCAAAATTGTTCTATCGGCTGCATTTAATAGCGCCTCATGCATTTTTTGCCAGGGCACATCATAACCAATGGTTACTGTAGTGTGCAAAATTAAACCAGCCCCTTGATCTGCTTCGTTACTGTAGTTAATGGTGTGATTACTCATAACGGTGGAGTTCGGAACAGAAATAATCTCGTTTTTTATTGTCCGTACCCTGGTTACTAAAATCGACTTCTCAATAACGTCACCTACTACTTCACCAATCTTTACCCGGTCGCCAATTTTAAATACGCGCATGTACGTGAGCACTATGCCAGCCATTAAATTAGACAACGACCCCGCCGAACCAAAAGTGAATAAGAAGCCTAAAAATACAGATACACCCCTAAATACCGGAGAATCGCTTCCCGGCAAATATGGAAATATCAATACAAACATGAAGGCATAAAGTATAACCTTTAATATCTGGAAGGTGGGGTTGGCCCAATCGGGATAAAAACCAGCGAGATGTAATTTCCCGGTTTCAATTTCTTCCTTTAAAAAGTGGATACCCTTAATTGCATAACGAAAAACCGTAAAAATCACAGCAATGGCGAATAAATTTGGCAAATAGTTCCAAAAGCCTAAAGCCAAATTTTGCAGTGGATCAAATACGTAACCAAATAAGGTTTGGGCGAAGTTTTGTGTCCACGGGAAAAAACCAAAAATGATAGGCAGCGAAATGTAGACAAGAGCAAAAATCACGACCCATCTAAAAACGGTATTCAAAAACAGAAAAACAGAAACCAGGCGTTTGGCATCAAAAAGGGTGTAGTTTTTGAGCGTCAACCCTTTTATTCTATTTCCCTTTTGCACAATGATTTTTTTTGCCGTCCACTTAAATAATTTACCACAGTAAAAAAGTAATACGGCCAAAATAATGAGCACAGTCAAAGCAAGTCCAATTTCTTTGGCCAACGTGCCAAAACTCATTTCATTTTTGAATACCATCACTTCAGCCGTGATGAGACCCTTGTATTTTTCAGCCAATAATTCCCTAGAGGTATTATTCCATATGGCATCATTTTCTGAAATACTCATAATGATTACTTCGCCGAACACAATATCAATGGTAGCTTCGGCTTCAATTATTTGTAAAGAACTTTCTGAAAAACCAAAATCATCTGCCAATCTACCTATGCGCCCACTGATGGTGTGCGCTCTATCTGATGCCGAAAAACTACCGTGTTTGCTGTAGATTGAAAATAAAGTATCACTAAAAAAGCCTAAAACAGGAAACGACTTCGCATTGGCACGCAAAGAATCAATTCTTTCTTTTTTCTCAGCAACGCGTACTGTTTCCTTCTCTTTGAGCGCTTCAAGTTGTTTTTGAAGCTCCTCCTTTTTAAGGTTGTCGGTAGTTTTTAAAGACGTTAGCTCACGCTCTAATTCTGCCTTTTTTAAGGAATCAGCGATACGCTGCTGTTCACTCCTCTTTAGCTTTTGATTGTAACCACTCAACAAATAACTATTAACCGTATCCTTTGGCTTTATACTGTCTGTTTGGGCCGATAACTCCTGGGGAAATAGGCCTATAAAAGCTACGGTTAACGCTGCTATTAGCAACTTTTCTAATTTATTCTTCATGCCCTTTTCTGAAATTTAAAAATCTGTAGGAAACACCTGTACTCACAAAATAATCTTGAACATTTTGATTGTTGCCGTAGCCCGCCGACAAATCTAATTGAACATCTTTATTGACCATATAGGCCAAACCACCATCGAAGCGGGTTTGAAATTTGGTTTCTCGTATTTGCCCATAATTTTCAACAAAACCACTCCAATTTTTATACAGGGGAAAGCCAAAATTAAGCACATATTTTCCAGTGGCGCTTGGATCATTTCCGCTGTAAGAAAGTACCCAGTTGGTGCCAAACCGCATGTTTTTAGGTAACCGCCAATTGGCAACAAAAACCATAATGGACGCCACACTATTTGTTCCAAAATCTGATGAGATCTCCGGAAGTTTTAAGCGCATTTGAAAACCAGTTGTCGGTATCCATCCTTTTTGATTGTTGAGGTGGACCCTAAAACCAAAATGCATATTGCTCAATCCATTCAAGGTTAAGGTACTGCTGTCTGTCTTGCTATTTACATTTT
>JBDNIH010000271.1:0-14097 GCA_041688385.1 Bacteroidia bacterium | reverse complement strand
GAAGTATTAAAACTGCGATATGAAAAAGATATACTCCGTATTCATGTTTTTCGTGATTGCTATTTCAGCAAATGGTCAAGGTCTTTTACTTTCAGAAAACTTTGACTACCCTGCCGGCGCACAACTTCGCGATCATGGCTGGTATGCACACAGTGGCGCAACCACGAACCCAATTTCGGTAGCTACATCGGGCTTGAGTCTGGGCTCCACCCCCTATTTTGGTAATGGCATCGGTCGCGCTGCACTTGTAAACAATACAGGTTCGGACGAAAATCAGCCTTTAACTGCAAATCGCGATTCTGGCCATGTGTATGCCTCCTTTTTATTGAAGACAACCGGTGAAATCACTACTGATGGCAGTGGTTTTTTCTTTCATTTCGTAGAATACAGCGCTCCAACTAACCCAGTCTACACTGCCATCAGCACTGCCTTTCGTGCGCGGACCTTTATTATAAGGGGCAGCAGCCCGGCAAATTTCCGCCTTGGCCTCAACTATAATTCCGCAACAGTACCCAGCGCTATCGGGATAGATGTTACCAACGAATTGGACACGAGCAAAACTTATCTTGTAGTGGTAAAATACAGCTTTGTAAGTGGCGCCGATAACGACCAGGTTAGTTTGTTTGTCTTTGAAAATGGCGACAGCCTACAAAATGAACCAAGCACGCCTACCCTCGGTCCGTTTGGTGGCACTGCAGCAGATTTAACGGTGCTCCAAGGCGTGGCCTTGCGTCAATTTAATGCTGCCCAAAAAGTACTTATAGATGGCATTTACGTGCGTGACCGGTGGTTGCTGCAAGCTAATAATACCAGCGTTGCCTATGCGCCTTTTGATGCAGAAATAAAAGTATATCCCAACCCATATTCCGAAGGGCCACTATTCATTCAGTCGCAGCACGATCTACCGTTAACGGCAACTTTGATGGACCTGTCGGGACGCACTCATTTTCAAACTACTGTTGAATCTGGCGAAATCCACTTGCCGAAGCAAAATGTGGGTATTTACCTCCTTAAGTTAGAGCAGGACAATAAGATTGCCTTCAAAAAACTGGTGATACAATAAGCATTCACTATCAATTCATCCTTATGTATCTACGTTCAGCACCGCTGCAGAAACTATTGCTCCTTTGCCTTTTTGTTGTGGTGAATGCTTGCAAAACGCAGGATGTTTTCCCGACCGTTACCCTTGCGGTTAGTACTGCAAACTTGAGTGATAGCGGTGGGAGCATGAAAATAATTGCCCGACTGAACGGATCGGTCTCTAAGGCGTTAACCGTGCCTATTGTCTTCAGTGGAACGGCAATCCTCAATCAAAACTTCAGCATTTCGGCTACGGAAATTACTATCAACGCAGGTGTTGATACCGGTTTTATCACCCTCACCTCTATTCCCAACACCAGCACAACGACTAAACAAATCATCATTTCGTTAGGGGAAATCGAAAATGCCTTACCCCAAGCACCAGCTAGTTTAGTCGTGTTTTTGGTGAGCGCCAATGCCGACCGCGATGGAGATGGAATTCCTGATGTTATTGACGCTTGCCCAGATGATTTTGGTCCGGTGGAAAACAACGGCTGTCCTTGGCTAGGGGTCGTGGTGAATGAAGTTTTATATGACCCAGCCGCCGATGCCGCTGGTGATGCCAATGGAGATGGCATACGTGACCCAATAGCGGATGAGTTTGTGGAGCTATTCAACTCTAACCCTTTACTCGATATGAGCGGCTATACCCTTTCGGATGCCTCACAGGTACGTCACACTTTCCCTGCTGGCACAATAGTGCCCTCGAATGGTGTAATTGTGGTGTTTGGTGGCGGTAACCCGACAGGTAGTTTTGGTGGTGCGATTACCCAGATTGCCTCTGAAGGTCAACTGAACTTAAACAACGCAGGCGATGTGCTCACGTTGCGAAATAGCCAAGGCAATACAGTTGCCGTATTTGATATTAACGGTTTATCTGGTAACCCAGACGAGGCTTACACCCGTAATCCGGATGTCACGGGCGCTTTTGTGCAGCATTCTACTTTTCCTGCTGCAAATGGCCGGTTGTTTTCACCTGGCGTCAAAGTAAACGGCAGCAACTTCTAGCTTAAGTAATGACTGGTCCCATCCTTTCGGTACTTTTTGTAGTTGTTGTAGCACGTTTACTGCTGCGCAAATACAATCCTCAAGCGGTATTGCTTCTATCAGGACTAGCGATGCTCCTCCTTGCGGCCATTTTAGGCTTGACATTACCTGAGTTACAACGACCTACAGGAGCTGTTGGCTTCGATTTTTTTGCCACCATCAAAGAGTCCTTTAGCAAAACAAATGCTGGGGTAGGTCTAATGATCATGGCCATTGGCGGATTTGTCGCCTATATGGATAAAATTGGTGCCTCCGACATCTTGGTTCATATGGCCATGAAGCCTTTGCAGCTTTTTAAAAAAAACCCCTATTTGGCAGCAAGCATGGTCATTCCTATTGCACAGGTATTATTTGTAGCCATCCCCTCTGCCGCTGGACTAAGTCTTTTACTTATGGCCTCGCTTTTCCCTATTCTACTACGCCTGGGGGTTAGTCGTTTGTCGGCCGTTTCTGTTATCACCGCCAGCACGGCCTTTGGGATTGGTCCAGCATGTGCTACTACCGCCAGTGCCATAGAAATTCTGGATATGGATACGGTATTTTATTTCCTTAACTACCAAATCCCTTTGGTTTGGCCTTTGAGTCTTATCATGATGGTGACCTATTATTTCGTAAATCGGTATTATGACCGAAAAAACGAGGCTGCACATCCTGTAGCAGAAGAGCTCTCGCCTGCCCCCCCAAGCACACCCGTCATATACGCTATCTTACCTATACTACCTATTGCCTTGTTATTGGTTTTTTCGGAGATATTCAGCTTTTTTGAAAGTGCTATCGTACTAGATACAACTACCGTCATGTTCGTCAGTCTTTTTGTGGCCCTCTTGTTTGAAGCCATCCGACACCGCCAGCTCAGACCATTAATGGCCTCTTTGCACGTTTTTTGGAATGGCATGGGCGACATCTTTAAATCGGTAGTAACCCTCATTATTACCGCCGATATTTTCGCCAAAGGACTCATCAGCCTGGGCTTTATCGACGGCTTGATCAGCAGCACACAATCTCTAGGCTTTAGCATGACAGGTATCGGCATTGCCATGACCATCATGATATTTTTAGCCGCTATGCTCATGGGAAGTGGTAATGCTGCTTTTTTTGCCTTTGGTCCATTGGTCCCCAATATTGCCACCCAGCTTGGTATGAACACCACCACCCTTATTTTACCTATGCAACTCGCTGCCTCAATGGGGCGGACGGTTTCGCCCGTCTCCGGCGTATTGATTGCCACCGCTGAAATCGCAAAAGTAAGTAGCATGGATATCGTAAAACGTAACCTAATTCCACTCAGCGTAGCATTAGTTGTAATGCTCGTATTTCATTTTATCTAAGATGCTGTATCTCATTAAAAATGCAGACGTATATGCGCCAAAACACTTGGGCATGCAGGATATACTACTCGCACAGGGTAAAATTGTGGCCATGGGCAAAAAACTTGAGTATACGCAAGCCGAAATCACCACTATTGATGCCGCCGGAAAAAGGGTAACGCCAGGTCTAATCGACCAGCATATACACATCACTGGTGCCGGAGGCAAGGACGGCTTTTTGTCGATGACGCCAGAGATACAAGCCCAGGAGCTTATTTGCGTCGGCACAACTACCGCTGTTGGTTTACTTGGAACGGATGGCACCGCCCGTAACATCCGCGCGCTTTTCGGGAAGGTAAGCGCACTGCGACAGGAAGGACTTTCGGCCTATATGTATTCGGGTTATTACGGCAGCGATACGATAACTATCACCGAGAGTATACAAAGTGATATGATATTTTTGGAGCCGGTTTTAGGTTTCAAAATCGCCATTAGCGACATCCGATCCTCTTATCCCACCGCTTTGGAATTGGTCCGTAAATTGCGTGAAGTACGTGTTGGCGGTTTACTTAGTAGCAAAAAAGGCATTATGCACGTACACTTGGGCAATCTACCGAGTCAAATGGATGTGCTTTTCGAATTGGTCCAAAGCTACCATTTCCCTATTGCACATATTTCACCTACACATGTTGGCCGCAGTCTGAGTCTATTTGATCAAGCGATCGAATTTACTAAACTCGGCGGGAGCATCGATATCACTACAGGTGCATCCAAATACACGGACCCCTATTTGTCGGTACTATACGCTTTAGACAAAGGAGTTACAATGGATAAAATGACCTTTAGCAGCGACGGCCATGCCGGTTTAACAAAAACAGATGCGCAAGGCCAACCCATCGGCTTCAAAAAAGCACCCATCGACCAAAATTTAGGTCAAGTAGTACAACTCATTCAGCAAGGTGGATTAGCCGCCGAAGCAGCTTTTCAGCTCGTCACCACTAGCCCTGCACTTAACCTAGGCATCACAAACAAGGGCCGAATTGCTGTTGGCTGTGACGCAGATTTATGTTGGTTTGACGAGCAGTGGAAACTGTGTGATGTTTTTGCCAACGGTCGACCAGTGATGCGTGAGGAAAAAATTTTACTTCAAGCTGCCTTTTAATGAAGTGCTACCTAAAGCTTCGCTTCCTTCTGGTTTTTAGCGCTGCGATGTTGAGTAACCCCCGAGTACAGGCACAAGAAAATCCTGTAATGGATAGCTACAATTTTGGTACCGGCATGCGTTTTACTGACAAAAGCGGTAATTTGCTTCGAATATCAGGCTTTTTGCAGCCTTTTGCTGAGAAAAAACAACTATTAGGAGATGCAGAGGCGGATGCAGATACCCGTTTTCGAATGCGGCGGTTGCGTCTCCGATTGGAGGGCAATTCAGCAAACGACCGCTTCAGTTATCGGCTACAAGCAGATTTAAGTGGTACCGGCGAAGAGCTTGACGGCAACAGCAACTATCTGCTCGACGCTTTCGTGAGCTATAATATTACCAGCCGCATTCAGGCCACCTTCGGGCAGCGGGCCACCTTTACCGATAATCGTGAGCTTTTTATGAATTCGAACAGCTTACAATTGGTTGAACGGAGTCGGCTAACCTCTGCCTTTGCCACCATTCGCGAGTTTGGCTTGTTTTTAGAAGGCAACTTCCGCATTGGGGGTGGCCAATACTTGAAACCATACTTTGTGCTTACCAATGGCGATGGCCCAAATGTATTTGGCCGCGATAGAGGTGGTGTTAAAATAGGCGGCCGAATCGATTACCTACCCTTTGGCCTCTTTACCAATTTTGGTCAGTTTAACCAGGTAGATATGGTGCGTGAACTCACGCCAAAATTAGTAATCGGAAGTAATTTCAGCCATAACAAAGGAATGAGTAGCCGGCGTGGACGTGAAAGTGGCGCCATCCTCTACCTCGACAATAACAACCAAGAGCTTCTACCCGATTATTCTAAATTCGGCATAGACTTCCTTTTCAAATTCAGGGGATTTTCGATGTTGGGTGAATTTATAAAAAGTAGCGCTACTGTTCCCCTGGGCATCAGTCAGCGTGTGCGGGTGGACGGTAGCACTTCCACCAGTTTTGATGTAAACGGGGTACAAGATATTCCAAATTACATCAAAGGCAGAATGATGTTAGGCGAAGCCTACAATTTGCAGCTTGGTTACCTTTTTAGAAACGGCATCTCTGTCGATGGCCGTTACACCTACCTCAATGCCGATCAACACTCCTTTTTAAACAACGGCACCTTTTACAACCGACCATATTATTATACCCTTGGCATCGCGAAGTTCTTGGGCCGAAATTACGGCGCAAAAATACAGGGCGACATTACCTACGTAAAAAATAATGGCGGCATAAATAACAATGCGAGCTTAGCTGTTCGTGGAAATGAGCTGATTAGCAGGGTTATGGCAACTTTTTCTTTCTGAACATGGGGCGTTTCAAACGATTCTTTTGGTTTATACCTGCCTTTTTATTGATGAGTCAGTTTAATCCGCAGTCCTCGCGCATAACCGATAAATTTTTTCCAGACAAGCAGGATTTGCCAGCGGTAACACCTGCTTTGCAAAAGGAGAAAGGCTTCACCAATTACAACGAACTCATAGCGTACCTAACGACCTTGTGCCAGAAGTATCCAGAGCAAATCAGCATGCGCTACATCGGCGAAACAAAAAAAGGATTAGCGATTCCGCTCGTTGCGCTCAAAACCAAGTCTGTTGGTCCAAAAATAAAGGTTTGGATGCAAGGAGGACTACATGGTGACGAACCTGCCAGCACCGAAGCATTGTTGTATTTGCTTTACGATTTATTACATAACCCAGCCCATGCCGATTTATTAGACAAAATTGAGTTGGCAATATTGCCAATGGCTAACATAGACGGATTCCTCAAACAAGAGCGCAATAACGCCGAAGATCTCGACCTCAACCGAGATCAAACCAAATTGATGGCCACAGAAAGTGTCTTATTCAAACATGCCTTCAGCGCATTTAAGCCGCAAATTGCCCTCGACTTTCACGAATACCGACCCTATCGCCGTGATTTTGTTAAGCTGAGTACCTATGGTGTCACTTCTGCTTATGATGTGATGTTTTTGTATTCGGGCAATCTCAATGTCCCAGCAAATTTGAGGCAATTCACGCAGCAAGTCTTTATAGCACCCACCCGAGTATTGCTCGATCAACACCAGCTTACGCATCACGATTATGTATCCACCGATACCTACCAAGGGGAAATACAATTTAACCAAGGCTCCAACAATGCCCGTTCGAGTGCAACGAATTTCGCACTACAAAATACCATAGCTACTTTGGTGGAAGTGCGTGGTGTGGGTATTGGTCGGACCTCCTTTAAACGTCGTATTTTCACTGGCTACCTCATCGCAAAATCTTATCTCGACATAGCCGTGGCCCAGGCCTCAGCGGTAAACGAAATTCTTGTGCAAGCCAATCAAAACGATACGCAAATCACAGTTACCTCCAATAAAAACATTTACGTAGATAAGCTCGACTTTATTGATCTAGAAAAAACGGAGCGCATTCAGCTGGATGTTACCCTACGTGACGCCTGGAAGAGCTCTCCGAAACTTACACGCGAAAAACCAGTCGCTTATATTATCGAGGCTGGTCAAGCAGAACTCATCGCTAAAATAGAAGCCTACGGCATAACGGTGCAGCGCTTTAAAGAAACCAAAACGGTAGAAGTGGAGCAATTTACAGTGGACAATTACCAGCGCTCTGCCGAGAAATATGAAAAAATGTTCCTACAGGAAGTAAGTACTACCAAACAGTCTGTTCGCAAAACATTTGAGGCAGGCACTTTCTATCTCCCTGTAAGTCAGAGTAGCAGCAATATTCTCTTTGAACTATTAGAACCAGAAGCCCCAAATAGCTTTGTCAGTTTTGGTGTTTTATCCACCCAAACCGGCAAAATACTCCCCATTTACCGCCTGATACCTTAAGAAAGCAGCTTTCTCATGAAAAAATATATCCTCCTTTTACTCTTCAGCGGCAGCCTATTCGGTGCCCAGGCGCAAGCTGTTAAAATGCGCAATAACCCGGTAATGGATGCCGATAATGGTCTGAATTTGTCATTTAATAATGGCGCCTATCTTTTCCAGTTGGGCGGCTTCATACAACCCACCTATCTCTATAAAAAAGTAGAGAACAATAACGCGGACCATTTTTTCAACGCCAAAAGAACCTATTTCCGACTAAGTGGAAGCGCGGCAGAAGAAAAAGTAAGCTTTCTTATCCAAACCAATTTCAGTGAACAACGCCCTTTACTGGATGCTTGGGTAGCTTACCACCCTTATGATTTTCTGACAATTACTTTTGGTCAAAAACAAAACTTTGTCAATAACCGAGAGATGTTGTACCGCGAAGACCGCTTACAATTTACGGAGCGCGGTCTATTGAGCGAACAACTCAGTAGAACCGGCCGTGAATTTGGCCTATTTATCGAAAGTCGTTTTGGTGAATCCTTCGGCATCGTCCCCATGTTCGCTATCACCTCAGGTGATGGCCGTAATTCTTTTGGCGTAGATTCAAGAGATACCGATATGGGTGGATTAAAATATGGTGGCCGCTTGGATCTTTATCCAATGGGGTTTTTCACAGCAGGCAACGACCTTTACAGTGCCGACCTAAAACACGAAGAAACACTCAAAATAGTTGTAGGATCAGCCTTAAGTGTTAACCAGGGCGCAAGCAACAGTTTGGGTGAAGGTCATGCCGACTTCACACTCTACAACAAAGATGGGAAAGTCAGTCTGCCGAACTACCGCCAGCTTTATATAGACGCCTTAGCAAAATATAAGGGCTTTTCTCTTTTGATGGAATATGGCAATGCAACCGCAGCCGGACTTGGCGAAAATTATGCCGATTCAAGTGCTGTTTTGTTACTCGCGCCGCAGCAAATTAGCAGCTATTTGTTCTTAGGTAACAGTTTTAACGCACAATTGGGCTATGTCAGCATGCAGGGCTACAGCTTTGATTTGCGTTATGGACAATCTTTACCCGAATTTGCTAACTATACCAATAGTCTAATGGCCGGTACCGACAGTTACACCCTCGGACTTACCCGCTACTTTAAAGGTCACAACCTGAAGGCACAAACTGCTTTCACCTATTTGAGCAGCACAGCTGGAATAAACACGACTGTATTTGAATTTATGATGCAGATTGCCTTCTAATCAATCAATTGCAAATCCCAAATAAGCGGCAACAGGAAGTATATAGCCAGTGTCACAATAAGTATGGAGATTACATTCATCCAAAAGCCGTGTTTCACCATTTCCTCCATCTTGAGATAGCCTGATCCAAAGACAACTGCATTGGGTGGGGTTGCTACCGGTAGCATAAATGCACAGGAAGCTGCCAACGAAGCCCCCATCACCAGATAAAACGGATGCACTTGCATTGTCGCTGCAATCGATACGAGCACGGGCAGTATCATAGCGGTGGTGGCCAAATTAGAGGTGATTTCGGTCAGAAAATTAACGCTTGCTACCAACAGCAATAGCAGCAACCAAAATGGCACCGTTTGCAAGGCACTCAAACTGTTTCCAATCCACATTGCTAAGCCACTTTCTTCAAATCCTGTCGCCAAAGCGATGCCACCACCAAACAAAATAATAATCCCCCAAGGTAGTTTATGCGTGTCGTCCCAACTGACCAGTGACTTGCTCTTTTCTCCCGGCAATAAAAAGAGTACCAAAGCACCCATTATGGCGATAATGGTATCGTCGATACCCGGCAAAAGCTTCACCAGAATGAATGACCTGCTGATCCAAGCCACTGCCATAAAGACAAATACGATAAGTACACGTTGCTCTGGGACTGACATTTTACCCAAAGCAGCCAGTTGCCTTTGCACTTCGGCTTTACTGCCTGGAAAGATTTTTTGTTCAAATTTAAAAGCCACACTTGTCAGATACCACCAACAAAACAACAGCAAAAACACGCTGATTGGAAAAGCCAATAAAAACCACTGTAGAAAGGAGATTTCTATCCCATACGTCTCTTTAATTACCCCCGCCATGACCAAATTAGGCGGCGTGCCAATCAAAGTGGCCATACCTCCTATGGATGCGGCATAAGCAATGGCCAGCATGAGCGCTTTACCAAATAAGGCGTTTTCATTTTCATTGGTAAGTGGATTATCCCTCAATTGGCTTACGATAGCCATTCCTACGGGGAGCAGCATTACGGCAGCAGCTGTATTGGATATCCACATCGATAAAAAAGCTGTCGCCAGCATAAAACCTAAAATAATAAAACGCACATCTGTACCTACCAAAGCAATAATATTTAGGGCTATGCGGCGATGCAAATTCCATTTTTCAATGGCAATGGCAAGTATGAATCCTCCCAAAAACAAAAAGATATATTGGTGACCATACATAGCCGTGGTACTCGACAAACTTAAACCGCCCGTCAGCGGGAAAAGGACTATGGGTAAAAGCGCGGTTGCAGCAATGTGGATAGCTTCTGTAATCCACCATACCGCCATCCATGCCGCACCAGCCAAAACTGCCCGCGCCTGCGGCCCCAGTCCTGGCAAATCCATGCCATAATTTATCAGCACGAACAACAGAGGCCCAAGCCACAATCCGATGGTCTTTTTAGTCAATTTCATGGAATGAGCTGTTGAAGCTTTTTAGAAAACTTTAATTAAAGAGCAAATCTGCCGAATAACCGATGGCATCTTCATAACTATGATCCAAACCTGGAATAAGTGCCAATTCCCAAGCGAATGGCGTAGCCAACGCTGTCGCCTTTTGTTGGGCTTTATTGTAAAAATATTGGGCACGGGCTAATCGATGCAAACCCTGTAAATCTGCTTGTGCATTTCTACGTAAACTCAAAGAATTCGGGTTGTTATCAGCGGTACCTACTTGCACGATGATTTTTTTCAAAAATAGGGGTGCTAAATCAAGGCTCTGCAAAGGAGATGTCTGAAATCCATAAGGAAAAGCTGTCTGCATATCGGTAGCAGTATACCAACCCGCAGCAGAAAGCACAACATGATCATAACGGGCAGCCGGCTTAAAAAACAAAAAACGATGCGCAAACTGCGCGCCACCCGAATGTCCGATGATATGGTATTTTTCGTTGTTATTTTTAGTCTTGTTTTTTACAAAAGCGAAAATAGGTTCTACCAACGATAACGACCATTGTACTTCCACATTAAGCGTTGCTGGTGTTGGCACGTCGCCGTCGATATATACATTCCCAATCTGATACCCACTCCCACCTGGGAAATTTAGCTCTGAGAACTCCGGTACAATCGCTATAAATCGATGTTCATTGGCTTTACTGACAATGGCGTTCCTATAACCCATCGCATCCCGCTCGGCACCATGAAATACGAAAACAATGGGCATAGTTGCAGTTGCACCTTGTGGAACGTAATAGAAAAGTCGAATACGTTTATTTGCCTGAGGCTCGTAGTCGGAAAAATTTTCTACTCCACTGCCCTGCCACTCAGAACCCAGTGGATTGGCACTTTCTTTCTTACAGGCTTGCAGCACCGTAATTGCTAAGGCAAAAACAATAAGTTTCGTCGTTCTTTTAAACAACCGTTTGGGGATAGAGTTGACATTCATTTAGCATTTCCAAAAACGGCTATAATCAGCTAAATTCGTCATACCAGTTCTGAAAATAGATGAATACCAATTACGAATTTGCTACAGAGCGCATTGCCCATGCGTTCATCCAGCAAAACAAAATGCTTACGGACAACAAATATATTGTTCTCTACAAGGCGATTAAAACTTGTATCCAAAGACAAGAATTACCTCACCATTGGGTCATTCCATCAACGCGTAGTCTGGCCGACTCACTCGAAATCTCGCGAACCACGGTCATCAAAGCATTCGAACTTTTAATCTTAGAAAAGCTCATAAAAGCCAAGGCAGGCTCAGGATACAGGGTTTTTTCGGAGCTTCAAAATAAAAAACAAAACCCAACCAATACCACCTTAGGTAAGGATGCCTACCCTTCTTTCTCGGAAAAAGGCACCTCCTTTTTAAAAAATATAAGCATACTGAATCGGCAAAATAATACGGCCATCGCCTTCAAGCCCGGTCTTCCACCCATTGATATTTTCCCCATCAATCAATGGAAAAACTTACTCAATACCTACTGGCGGTATATTAAGGCCTCAGATTTATCCTACGGCCAATCTACAGGTTCTGAATTATTGAAAACACATATCTGTAACTACCTCAATGTTAGTAGAAACATTAAATGTGCGCCTGAACAAGTTGTCATTGTTTCAGGCTCATTGCAGTCTATATATTTAGTAGTCAACGCCCTAATAGACAAAAATGACGGAGTAGTCCTCGAAGACCCTACCTTTCCAAACGTCCATTCTATCTTTAAAAGCAGCTTGGCAAAACTCTTGCCCATACCTATTAATAGCGAAGGCATAGACATGGCCGCACTCGATGCGGTAGCACAACACAGCCCCAAACTTATACATGTAACACCCTCCGATCATTATCCATTGGGCATTAAAATGAGTCTGCAAAGGCGGCTAGAACTACTGAGCTGGGCATCGAAACATAAGGCACTCATAATCGAAAACGATTATGAGCATGAAATGGGGAATTTAAAAAACAATTTGCCCACCCTTTTTAGCCTCGATAAAGAAAACCGCACTATTTACCTCGGCACGTTCAATCGTTTACTTTACCCATCTATTCGTCTCGGTTACATGATTTTGCCGCAGCACCTTGTCCAAGTGATTGAAGCCCTACAAGAGCATTCACACCGTTTCGTATCGCCATCAGTACAAATGGTGATGGGTCAGTTTATTGAAAAAAACTACCTTTTTCAGCACCTGAAAAACCTGAGTGAAGTAGCTCAGGAACGTGCCGTGTATTTCAAAAAATATTTCGCCGAAAACAACCCAAGCATGCACATCGACGAACAAGTATTTAATAGTTTACACTTTGTAGCACACTTTAATAAATCTAAAAGTGTGGCAGAAGAGCGTCAACTCAGCGAATTACTCGACAAAAATGACTTGGCCACCTATCCGTTAAGTAAGTGCTACATTGAGCAACCAGCACAAACCGGATTAATTTTGGGCTATAGTACCGTAAGGCCAGTAGTTATCAAGCAGAAGATTGGTCAGCTTCTGCAATTCCTGCAAGAAAAGTGAATTGGGCATAAATACTTTTTAATCTTGTACACAAAAGAGTCAGCCCCCTTTGGGAACTGGTATCTGTATTTTATTTTAACTGGTATCACATTGTGTTTCGGTTTTATTGAAGATTGCAGGGAGTTTTTCTAAAATCCGCCCTATGAATAAATTATACAGCTTAGCATTTTTGCTTCTGACCGTTCTAACGGTCAACGGGCAAGTCTTATTGACCGAAAACTTCAGCTACCCCGCCGACTCGCTGCTCCAAAATAACGGCTGGTATGGCCACAGTGCTGCAACAACAAACCCAATCAAAGTGACCAGTACTGGATTAAGTTGGTCCACCACACCTTATTTAGGCAGTGGTATCGGAAACGCAGCCGCTGTAAACAATACGGGTGCCGATGAAAACCGTCCCTTTTCTAGTTATCCAACCTCCGGAAACGTTTATGCTTCCTTCCTCTTAAGAGTGAATGGTGTAGTATCAACCGTCAATAGCGGCTTTTTTTTCCATTTGGGAGAGTATACCAATGTTGCGGCACCAATATTCACTTCTACGAGCACAGCTTTTAGAGCGCGTACGTTTATTGTCCCTGGTCCAAATCCAGGACAATACAAATTAGGCCTCTCTTTCAATTCATCTTCGGTTGGCGGCGATACCACTTTACTGAATCTAGATACAGCCCAAACCTATTTGGTTGTGGTAAAATACCAAATCGTAACAGGTGCCTTAAATGATTCTGTGAGCCTGTATGTATTTACCGACGGCAGCAATATTACCAATGAGCCAGCCACCCCAGCAATCGGCCCCTTGGCTGGCACTGGTTCCGATTTAAATGCCGTTCAAATGATAGCTTTACGCCAATATGCTGCAACGCAGAACATCACCGTGGATGGCATTATAGCCCGAGATAGCTGGAATCTGCTTGCGCCTACACTGAGCGGTTCAAATTTAATTAGTCCACCAAACGGCACTTTTTTAAATGTAAACGGCCCAAACACCACCACCACTAACCTCCTTTGGTCGTCGGCAAGAAATGCCAGTGCCGCGCCAAGCTACACCTGGCAGTTGGCCAACAGAGCTGCTGGTAATTTCAACAATCCACTACTCAGTCTAACAGCCAATAACAGTGGGGCAGACACCAGTCTCACCCTGAATTATGGACAACTCAACACTGCACTCGCTTCACTTTCAGTCGCTATTGGCGATACAGTAGCGGGTGTATGGCGTATTCGTACCATCGCTGGCGCCGACACTGCCTATTCAAACAGCTTTAATATCGACATCCGCAGAGGAACTGTTACAGTGAACTTGACCAACTTCAATCTACTTACACCTCCCAACTTCACTATACTGCCCGTAACTGGGTCGGGTTCTCAAACCACAACAATCCGGTGGAGTACATCTTCGGCTGGCAGCCAAGCCGTCACCTATCAATGGTTGGCCATTGCACCAGG
>JBDNIH010000270.1:0-1313 GCA_041688385.1 Bacteroidia bacterium | reverse complement strand
CGATAATATAACGAAATAACATGGGACGAATAAACTTATTTGCAAAACATAATAACCAGACGTTTGAAATAGTTGAGGACTTGCCTGACGTTGGCTTTTATATTTACGCGTATGATAGTAATGGTAAAAATACTTACGACCATCTTCAAGACACGCTGTAATTTGCAAAAGAATGTATTTGGCGTTCCTTTAGACGTATGGTCTATTGTGCAAAGTTAATTGTGTACGGCGTCCAAAGCATATTAGGGCCTGAGTTCTATTTTTTGCGTGTTTGCGCTCAGATGTCTAACTTGGACAAGCGAATAAAAAGCCTGGCCGCCACGTCGCAAACCCTCCAAAACCCCTTAATTTTAATAAATATCTAGTGTTCTTCCTTTTGACAGGAAGTATTGTTTTTGGTATTTTCATTTACGAAATACAGCCAAGGAAAAGACCGCAATCAGATCCTAACTTTTTGTGGGCTGCCTCGACCAGGCCATAGCACCCGGTGCTGAAATCAGGCGCATCGATTTATTCGTGGATGGGTTATGATTAAAAGACTTTGGGTTCCGTTTAAATCCTATCGACAACGGCAGACCGGCCCACCAGCCTAGCGATTGAGTTAAGTTACTCCGCTATGGATATTTAAACCGTGTGCGCGCTGCCCCGAACCCTCGAGATGGAGTGCCACCGTAACCTGGCGGTCATGGGGTTATTTAAAGGGCTGGGCCCCTGACCACAATACCAGCGCTAACTTCCGCAAGGGTAATCCAGAACCCATTCACAAAATATTCCGTACAGCCATTAAAATTGCCAAACACGTCGAGCGCATTGGTGGTAAACGCGTAGCAGACGATAGCACTAAAATGAGCGCTCAGAACGCCCAAAAGAACAACTTCAGCCATAAAAAACGAATCGAGAAACTTAAATACAACGAAACGCGCTCAAAAGAATATAATAGCCCTAGCCAAAGCAGAGGGTGACACCACCGCCTTAGCAGGCAAAATGGCAGCACAGGAAGCCCGTAAAGTGCAATACCCACAAAGGCAACAATACCTTGAGCAGTCGGGTGATGTGCAATGCGTAACTTAGGTTCTAAAACATTTTTTGTCAGCGATTTCTGATTTTCTTATACTTGTTTAATGAAGTTTCTAAACGAAACCGCATTGCTCCAACTTTTTCCCTGAGAATTTACCGTAGCATGAAAAATATAGAGTCAGACACTATCAACCTTATCCAACAGGAGCTGGCACTTTATGATGCCGCCTTGGAATCCACTAGCTGCGGTATCTCTATTTCTGATGCACGTATGCCAGACAGGCCGCTGATTTATG
>JBDNIH010000269.1:0-2140 GCA_041688385.1 Bacteroidia bacterium | reverse complement strand
ATCGCTTCTATCAAGTTCACTAATTCCGGTTAATTGAATGGTGCAATAAAATCTTCCTTGATATTCACCAAATTGCTTTTCTATTTTGGTAAGCATTCTTTTTGCTTTTGAAACAGCCTCATGCCGCCTACAGTTTTTATGATAAATTATTTTACTCATGATTGTTTTGTTTTACAAATTATTTTTTCGGTTTGATAAATAAGTAGACTGGCGTTTTCGGGAGGCAGCCAGTGAATTTCTTCGTGCAGTTTTTCGATCGCGGCGCTTGCGATAAGCCTCCACCGTTGGGTACATGCGCAATCCAGTTGCTGTAGCTACTTCTTGCTCAGCCATTTCATAAGCTTGCACCAGCGGCATTTGTGCAGCCAGTTGCTGTACGCGGGTTTCAAATCCTTCTTGAGTAATGAGCTTACGCTCTTCAGGTGTAAGTGGCATCGCTAAGCTTTTGATAAATCAATGAATCCCTGAAACTCTCCTGGCACATCGGCATCAACACGGCCCTTCATATGAATACCTATTGACATGATGATCGATACAATACCATCTATTTTGTCGCCTGATTTCTGTTTATCCGGCTTCACGTCTCCAGCCGGATTTGTCGATATCATTACGTTACTCATCATCCACCTGGTAACCGGATCGCCACAATGCTCCAGCTCAAGCCGTGCCACTAGCTTATCTAGCTCTTTGGTTGGAGAGCTCATGCTGCCAAACCCTTGTCCGAACTCTTCCATGGGCACGCCCTCGCTTATTAAATCGGCTACCAAAGCAGAGCTATTCCAACGGTCGTAAGCAACAGACTTAACGTTGTTAAGCTTACACATTTGTATTACATGCAATTTTATATACGCGTAGTCTACTGCGTTGCCCGGCGTAGCGATCACCAAGCCTAGGCGAAGCCATACATCTACCGGCACACCGGTTTCACGAACACGCTCTTGAATGGTATCTTGAGGTATGAAGTACCAAGTTTTGGCGCGATAACGGTAGTTACCATCTTCAATCCATGGCCACGCCAATGTGAATGCGGTGAAGTCACGAACTGCAGATAGGTCTAAGCCGCCGTAGGCCTCCATATCTTCACATTCAGAAAGCTCAAAGGGTTTAGCGCAGGCCATCCAGCTGGCATCCTTGATCCAAGTTGTGGCGGCGTCCACCCACATATTCATGTTTTTGGTAAGGAAATTAACCAGTTTGGTAGGCTGGTTTTTTGCATTCGTAAACTCTGAGCGGATGCTTTCGAGCTGCACACTCACCCCCAGGTTAGGGTTTGCTTTAATCCAGTTTGCTTCATCCTCGTATTCGGCATCTTCGTCCATAGCGTAGATGGCCCCAAATACAGCATCATCATTTAATACCCCACGCAATACGTTAATAACCATTTTTCTGTAATCGTAACACGGGCCATTTTTATTGAACCCGGCGGTGGTAATTATCCAGATAAGCGGTTGCCGCCTAGATACTGTAGCAGATTTTAAGGACTCAAAAACCCCATCGGTTTTATGCACATGGTACTCATCAACCAAAGCGGCGTGCACATTTACGCCTTCAGTACCTGTGTACTCTGAGCTAAGCGCACGCATGACCGAGTTGCTTTTTAGGTCCATGACGTTGTGCGTTTCAATTTGTAGGCGTTTAAAAATTTCAGGAGAATTTTTTGCCATTATTCGGGCATGCTTAAAAGCAATATTAGCCTGTGATTGTGTGCTCGCTGCTGCGTACACCTGGGCCCCTGGTTCCTTGTCGGTCATGAGCATGAGGTGGTATAACAGGTGCCCGGCCATCCAAGGGGTTTTGCCATTTTTTTTGGCCACCTCGATGTAGGCATAACGATAACGGCGGGTGCCATCAGCTCGCATCCAGCCAAAAACTGTATAGGTAATCCACGCCTGCCATGGAGCGAGCACAAAAGGCTTGCCGGCAAATGCACCTTCGTAGTGGTTTAAGAACTGATGGAAAAACCGGATAGCACGCATGCCAGCGTCGTGGTCAAAATACAAGCCGCGTGCTGCACCATTTTTGCGATCCTTTTCATCGCGCTCTACTGCGAGCTGGATAAATTCACCGGTGACAATTTTACCAGCTAATACTTGCCGGGCATAGGAGCGAGGGTCAATTTCGTTTATCATGAGACCTTTCT
>JBDNIH010000268.1:0-35637 GCA_041688385.1 Bacteroidia bacterium | reverse complement strand
GAGGAGGTTATGCAAGCCGGTACAGCTGCTATCGAAATCAAAAGTGGCTATGGACTAACTTATGCCGATGAACTTAAAATGTTACGCGTCATTCGTCGGTTGAAAGAAAATTATCCGGCAACCATTAAAGCCACCCTATTAGGAGCCCATGCTTTGCCTTTGGAATATAAAAATGACCGTTCTGCTTGGCTTAAGCTAGTTACGGATAGACTTATCCCCGAAGCAGCGACCGAAGGGTTGGCTGATTTTATTGACGTTTTTTGCGAACAAAACTATTTTACCGTGGCCGAAATGGAAGCAGTAATGGAAGCCGGTGCTCGTTACAACTTACCAGCCAAATTACATGTTAACCAGTTTACGGCCTTAGGCGGTGTAGCTGCAGCGGTAAAGGGAGGAGCAGTCTCCGTCGATCATTTGGAAGTTATGGAAGAGGCTGACTTTGAGGCCTTACGAGGAAGTAATACCATGCCAACGGTACTTCCGAGTTGTTCATTCTATCTTAGCATTCCTTATGCGCCGGCAAGACGAATGATTGACAGCGGTTTGCCTGTGGCTTTAGGTAGTGATTACAATCCTGGCAGTTCACCAGCCGGTAAAATACAATTCTTATTGTCTTTGGCCTGTATACAGCAACGTTTATTACCGGAAGAAGCGCTGAATGCTGCAACATTGAATGCGGCGCGCGCCATGCAAATAGAAGACATATTAGGCACCATAACCAAAAAAAAGAAGGCAAACGTGATTATTACGAAACGTTTGCCTTCTTGGTCGTTTTTACCTTATGCCTTTGGCACCGACCACATTAAACATGTAATCATAGCCGGTAAGCTTATTCGCTAGCCGCCGGACGCTCGGTTGCAGTAGCTGGGGCTTCTTCCCCTTTTTGGGTAGATAAAGTTTTTGCTACCGATTTTTTGGGAGCAATTACTTCCTCAGTTTTGGTGGCTTTCGCTGCAGGTTTGGCGTCTTCGCTCCTGATAGCTTTTGCCGGTGCCTCTGCGGCTTCTGTTGCTGGCGTTTCTTCCACGGCCATTTCTTCTTCTGCAGGCATGTCCATTACTTCTTCCGTACCAGCTTCTTCAGTCACGGCAGACTCTTCTGTTGCCTCGTTTCCACAGGCTACCATAGCCGTGAGGGCTACAAAAAATAAGCTTCTCCTAATCCAGGGTATTTTCATGGTGTAAAATTTAAGGGTTTTTCAAAGTTAGAATTTTTAAAACGAAGACAAAAAGCCGATACTCAAACTTAATGTGAATTAAAAAAAGCGTTTAGCCTTTGGACAAGTAATAACGGGTCCACTTGTTGGAGCGGATGCGGGGTTAATGCAAGCGTTTCTGTTTCACCTTTTGGTAATGCCCTTGCAACGGTCATTTGATCAGCTTCACTTATCATTTTGTCGTTTTCACCTCGGGCAACCATTACGGGTAGGTGAACGTGATTATAATCCATAGTGCCTAAGGCAGGAAGGGAGCCTAATCCGGTCATCAGCGTCGCTGTTTGCTCTAGTAATAAATGCCAGTTGATGGTTTTATGCTTTTTATCTAAGGCTGCAGCAAAATCTGGGACTTTGGTAACGATTGTCCGGGCATCTAACTTGGCTGTTTCCATGGCTGCACTTGCCGGATCCCATATAAATTTGGTGCCGAGCGTATAAATAGACCGGAAGCGTTCAGGTTCTCGCTTGGCGAGCCAACAGGCCACATAGCCCCCCATACTGTAACCAAAGATGTTCAAATCATGGAGATTATGCACATCCAAGTACTCCGATAGCTGACCTCCAAATGCTGCAATGCTTAAGGGATCGTCGGTAAAAGGTCCTTGCCCATGATTTACGAAGTCGAAACGATGCAACTCCCAATCAGCTGGAAAGTGGGGAAGTAACGCATCAAAATCGGTAGATGCACCCAGCGCACCATGTAGTAGCAACAGTTTCACGGTTATTTGAATAGTTTGCTGAAAGTAAAAGAACCGCCATCAAATAAGCCAAGATCACTTAGTTTTAGTTGGGGGATCACCAATAAAGCCATAAACGACAAGGTCATAAATGGCGCTTTTAAAGTGCTGCCTTGTAATTTGACTTGAACATCAATGGCCTGATAAGCTGCAGCGACTTCTTCTCCAGAAGCGGTACTCATCAGTCCGGCTACTGCCAAAGGCAGGCTTGCACTACCTGTTGTTGAAACCGAACAAATACCTCCCTGTGCGTTCATGAGAACCTCAATGGCTTGAACTATAGCACCATCGTCAACACCAACAGCAACTATATTATGGGAGTCGTGTGCTACCGTACTTGCAAATGCACCAGTTTTTAACCCAAAGCCCTTGATAAAGGCAATGGCCGGTGGTTTTTTCTGGTAGCGGTTAACAACGACTATTTTTAGAATGTCTCGTTCTACATCAGAAATCACAAATCCTTTTTCTAGGCTGGGAACAACTTCTATTTCACCGGTTATAAGCTGCCCCTCATAGGCTTCGATAACCCGAATCCTATTGGTTTCTGCCTTTACCCGAATATCGGTTTCGGTAATAGGGTAGGTCAAAAACTGATTGGGTTTACCTGCTTCTTTGGTCGTGAAAACGGTTTTTCCGTGCTCAGCGACTATATTTCCTGCAATGATGCAGCTTAGAACATTAAAATTATCGGGGTGGTCTATGGTAATAAAATCAGCAGAATCGCCTACTCTGAGCTGGCCCACAGGAAGCTGGTAATGTTGGATAGGATGTAAACACGCGGCACGGAGGACATCGTAGAAGTCGTATCCAAGTGCAAGTGCTCGTTTAACAAGCAAGTTGATATGGCCTAATAGTAGGTCGTCGGGATGTTTGTCGTCGCTACAAAACATCAAAAGTCCTGGAAATTCATTAAAAAGGGGGTGCAGTGCATCAAAATTTTTTGCGGCTGATCCTTCTCGAATTAATATTTTCATGCCCAGCATTGCCTTTTCACGTGCTTCTTCCAGAGTAAAACATTCATGATCGGTACTGATGCCAGCAGAGTGATATTTTGACAATTCTGGACCTCGAAGGCCAGGAGCATGTCCATCAATAGTTTTGCCGGCCTGCTGTGCATATTTTATTTTTGCATGAACTTCCGGGTCGTCATAGATTACGCCAGGATAATTCATCATTTCACTTAAATACCAAATATCCGGTCGTTGTAACAATCTGTTGACGGCTTCTGCATCCAGTACAGCTCCCGCCGTTTCGAAGCTAGTTGCTGGTACACATGATGGTGCACCAAAAAAGAATTTAAAAGGAACGGTTGCCGCATTTTCGAGCATATAATGTACACCAGCCTCACCCAATACATTGGCAATTTCATGGGGATCCGAAACAGTGGCAATGGTACCATGCCTAACCGCGAGACGTGCAAACTCCGATGGAACCAACATGCTGCTTTCAATATGTACATGCGCATCGATAAATCCGGGCAATATATAGGGTGCTGATGCGCTTACTTGGCAAGGAATGATGGACTTTATCTTTCCATCTACTAGAAGGAGAGTGGCTCCGTAAGTAGACTTCTGGTGTAAATCAATTAGGTGTCCGGAAATTTGCATTATAACTATTTGTTCGAAAATAGTGCTTTTTGAATTCTCTGCTGCTTTTTTATCTTTTTGTATAGTATCGTGTATAGTGCTTTGTATAGTATTTTGTAGAGTGGGTAAATGCTGTTCGTGGCTAAACATCACCTTAACTTGCTCCAAGCTTTCGGGCACACATAAAAGGAAAAAGTCATGAAATCAAATCAACTTTTCTTACTGGAAGGTCACGGAATCAACCAGAAGCAGATTGATAGCCATCTGGAAAAAGGCTACAAAGTACTCCCATTTCAAAAGCCAGAAGTTTTGCTGGCTGAAATAAAAACGACAATGCCGGATATGGTTTTGTGCGTACACGAACCTCCCTATAGTCAGGGATTGTTGCTAGTGGAACAACTGAAAAGCACCAAGGCCATTCGGCATATCCCAACATTGGTGGTAATGAACAAAGCCAATTTCAGTGATCGTTTATTGGCCATGAATACTGGTGCAGATGGACTCATTGAATTGGAAGAGCATCCTGAATTCCTAAGTGCCTTGGTTAAGGGTGTACTACGGAATCGAGCAGCATGGGACGACTACAGCAGTAGGAAGATATTGATGCCGGAACATTTTTACGATTTACCTTCCGAAGACGAGCATTTTATGCAGAAGATAAACAATTACATCAAGTTAAACTTGGGAAATGTGGATTTGAATGTCCACCAAGTTGCCTTTGTTGGAGCAACCTCTGTTTCTCAACTCGACCGGCGGCTGCGGCGCTTGGTTGGGCTTTCACCCAAACAATACATCCGGGAATACCGGCTACAAGTAGCCAAACAATTATTGCGAGATAAAAAGGGAAATGTCTCTGAGGTAGCGTCCTTAACCGGTTTCAGAAGTATTTCTTACTTCAGTGTTCGTTTTCACGAACGTTTTGGTATCCGCGCCTCAATATTCAGAAGTAACGGTCAGAATACACCCGACAAATTCGCGTAATTGCCGCATTCAGTTAGGGGGCTTTTATTTAGCTTTGTGGCATGAAGAAGCTCCCTTTACTCTATGATCAGAATCCGTTAGATAATTTTTTCTTGCTTGCAGGGCCTTGTGTCGTGGAATCTGAAAAACTCGTAATGGAGGTAGCTGAAAAGGTAAAGCGCCTTACAGAAAAGCACCAAATACCCTTCATCTTTAAGGCTTCCTATCGCAAAGCCAATCGTTCGCGCAATGATTCGTTTACCGGCATAGGAGATGAAGCTGCTTTGAAAATTTTAGGTAAGGTGAGTAAAACCTTCAACCTACCCGTGGTAACAGATATTCACGCAGCCGATGAAGCCGAAATGGCAGCTGAATATGTTGACATTCTCCAAATACCGGCATTTTTATGCCGACAGACAGATATTTTGTTAGCAGCTGCGGCTACTAATCGTTGGGTAAACATTAAAAAGGGACAATTTTTAGCACCTGACGCAATGCGGCATGCAGCGAACAAAGTATTGGAAGCTGGTAATCCTTATGTAATGCTTACCGATAGGGGTACTATGTTTGGTTACGGCGACATCGTAGTGGACTTCAGAGGCATACCAGAAATGCAAAAAACGGGTTTACCCGTGGTGATGGATATTACGCACAGTTTACAACAACCCAATCAGCCTTCAGGGATAACAGGAGGTAAACCCGAGCTGATCGCAACCATTGCCAAAGCGGCTATTGCAACCGGTGCAGATGGCCTGTTTTTAGAAACACATCCAGACCCAGCCAATGCTTTGAGTGATGGTGCAAATATGTTACAGCTTGATAAATTGGATGCGCTTTTGGAACAATTGGTCCGCATCAGACAGGTAGTAAAGCCTTAAAAATTAGAGCTTAAGCACTTTAAATTGGGTGCGTCGATTAATGGCGCGGCCTGCTTCAGTACTATTATCGGCCATGGCTTGGGTGTCGCCGTAACCTTGAAATACCAGCTGACGTACCTGAACCCCTGACCGAATAAGTGCTTCGTAGACAGTTTTAGCCCTGCTATGACTTAATTCTTTGTTGTAGCTTTTGCTCCCTATGTTATCAGTATGGCCTTGAATTTCAACGACCATATTTGGATTTTTTCTAAGGAAACGGGCTAATTTTTCAAGCTCTGCTGTCGACCGCTCTTCAAGCGTAAATGCATTGGATTGATAAAAGATGTTTTTCAGGACAACCTCACTGCCTAACTGTATTTTTTCTAAGGCAATATTGTAAACAGTTGAAGCGGATTGTGTCGTGTCGACAATAAAGTTCTCAGAGTAGAGTAAATAACCTTGTCGACTGACATTAAAAGCGAAACTTTTACCTGCAGGCAAACTAATCATGAATTTCCCGTCCGTTACGAAGGTTTCAGCACTGTGTACTACATTGCCTGTATTCAGGTCAACAACATCCACCAAACTATTGAGCGGCCTTTTATCGTGTTTGTCCCGAACTTCGCCCTTAACATAGATTACTTTTTCTGGACGGAGATTTTCGGGCAATTCAAAATAGTAGATGTCGTTCGCACCTTTGCTCTTCCGTGCTTGAGATGAAAACATGGCAATTCTGCCAGAAAGATTAACAAATAGGCTGCTTTCGTCTTTTTCGGTGTTGATGGGGTACCCCAAATTAACAGGTGTTTCCCAATTGCCATCCGCACCTCTTTTTGTGAAATAAATATCTAGTTTTCCCATGCCAGGTAAACCTTCTGACGCAAAATATAAGGTTTGGTCATCTGGGTGGATGTAGGGTGAGATATCGTCTTTACGGGAATTTACAACTGGACCAAGGTTTTCAGGTACTCCCCAACTGCTATCGGCTTGGAGTTTCGAGGACCAAATATCACTACCTCCATAACCGCTTGGCCGGTTAGATATAAAGTAGAGCGTTTTGCTGTCATACGAAATGCTAGGTTGGCTCTCCCAATGTTCAGTGTTTATGACTGATCCTAGGTTAATGGGACGATCCCAGCCAAAAACGGTCTTCTTACTAGAATATAAATCGCAACCGCCATAGGTATCGTTGCGGTAACATGCTGTAAAGAACATGGTGTTACCATCTGCAGTGAGGCAATGTGCACCCTCATTTTGAACAGAGTTAAGTGGTTTTGGCATGGCCTCAGCCATAGTCCAGGTACTGTCTATTCGATAACTGATATAAAAATCTTCGCTTTGTGCCGTTCGACGTGTAAAAATTAAGGTTTCATCGTCTGCGGTCAAACTCGGTAAATATTCGTCCACCTCGCTGTTGATGCTATCACCCATATTAAACGGGTTATAATCAACCGGGCGAAGCTGAGCTTGGATGGCAAAATTACATTGGGCTAAATATAGCTCAGCATCAAGTCCAATATTTTTCGGAGGAGAGGTAAGGAGAAGTAGTTGGTCAAAATAGAAGCTGCCTTTTTTGTAGTCGGCAGATTCAAGGGCACGTTTCCCTAAAGCAAACCAAGGTTTATGTGAAAATGTTGGCGCACGCTCTGTCAGAAGGACATAGTAAATAAATGCTTCTTCTATTTTTTTCTGAAAAAGTAATAAATCAGATAGCGTAAGCAGGGCTTTGTCGTAGTCCGGATATTTTTTTACCAGCTTCCGCAGCGACTTTGTCGCACTTTCATAATCGCCTTTATTTACATCGCGCAAAATCTCATTGTATTCCTTTTGTGCTTTTGTTGGAGCTTTATATTGCGCCCACAAAGGACGGCTAACCCCGGAAAGTAAAAAAAATATGATTAAAAGAAAGCAGATTTTGGCTTTTTTCACCTGAATTAGGGGATTTGCATGTATTTGTGTGTTTGTAAAGATATCTGCCACTCGGGATTATTCTTCACAAAATCAACGATAATTGGGGTCATTTTTGTTTCTCTGCTCCATTCGGGTTGCATGAATTTAAAACTGCCAGCTTTAAGGAAAGGCGTAAAGGCTGGCCCCCAAATTAGATCGTTTTGATTAAATACGATGACTTTTAACTCGTCTGCAACTTGCAATAAAGTATCGAGAGGTAATTTGAATTTTTTTGGGGATACACAAATCCAATCAAATATCCCGGAAAGGGGATAAGCACCACTCGTTTCTAACATGATGTAAAAGCCAGCAGCTTTTAGGGCGGTGGTTAGCGGACCTAAATTGTACATTAATGGTTCGCCGCCCGTTATGACAACATTCCTTGCCGGAAAAGAACATGCATCGGATACCAATTGCTCAACACTTAGTTCAGGATGCGCAGCTGCAGGCCACGACTCTTTTACGTCACACCAGCTGCATCCAACGTCACAACCAGCTAATCTGATAAAATAAGCTGCTTTTCCAGTGTTTTTGCCTTCACCTTGAATGGTGTAAAAGGCCTCCATGACGGGTAATTTAACCGCCATAAATCTCTCCTTTCGAAGCATTTAGCGTATTCACGAGCAACATAGCTCGCGTCATAGGGCCAACACCACCAGGTACAGGTGTAATCGCACTGCTTAACGGAGCTACTTCATCGAACGCTACATCACCCGATAAACGAAAGCCAGATTTTTTTGAGGGGTCTTCCACTCGGCTTGTACCTACATCTATAACGACTGCACCTGGTTTAACCATTTCGGAAGTGATGAAGCCTGGTTTTCCCAAGGCAGCAATCAAAATGTCTGCTTGACGCGTATGATAAGCCAAGTCGGGGGTGCGGCTGTGGCAAAGTGTTACCGTGCAATTACCAGGCTCTGCATTTCTGGCTAACAATATGCTGAGTGGAGAGCCAACAATATTGCTTCGTCCAACTACCACGCAATGTTTTCCGGTGGTTTTGATATTATGGCGTTTTAATAATTGTAATACACCGTGTGGTGTAGCTGGCAAATAGCAAGGGAGTCCAAGAGCCATGCGGCCCACATTCAAAGTATGAAAACCATCCACGTCCTTGGCCGGGCGTATAGTTTCTATTACCCGGTCGACAGAAATGTGTTTTGGAAGCGGTAATTGAACAATAAAACCGTCTACGTCGGTGTCTTGATTTAGTTTTTCAACAGCTGCCAGTAGGGTAGCCTCCGAAACGGTATCATCGAAGCGAAGCAGGCTGGAATGAAAGCCAACTTCAGCACAATCGTTGATTTTATGAGCCACATAACTTTCACTTCCACCGTCGTGACCAACTAAGATTGCTGCGAGATGTGGTTTTTTATGACCCTTTGCTACCAATTGATCTACTTCAGCACGTATCTCAGCTTTAATGATTGCCGAGGTCGCTTTACCATCTATCAATATCATTTTAGTCGAGTTTTAAGACGGCAAGAAATGCGTTTTGCGGTACTTCTACGTTGCCGATTTGGCGCATGCGTTTTTTGCCTTTTTTCTGCTTTTCAAGTAGTTTGCGTTTACGCGAAATGTCACCACCATAACATTTTGCCGTAACGTCTTTTCGCATGGCTTTGATGGTTTCACGGGCGATGATTTTTGCACCAATTGATGCCTGTATAGCAATATCGAATTGCTGACGGGGCAGCAATTCACGTAATTTTTCACACATACGCTTACCTAGTTCATAGGCCTTTTCGGTGTGAATGAGGCAAGAGAGCGCGTCCACTGGGTCGCTATTTAAACGAATGTCAAGCTTCACCAATCGCGACTCACGGTAGCCTATCGTGTGATAATCAAAAGAGGCATAACCCCTAGAAACAGATTTGAGTTTGTCATAAAAGTCAAATACTATTTCACCCAATGGCATTTCAAAGATTAATTCTACACGGTCGGTAGTGAGGTAAATCTGATTTTTGAGTATGCCCCTTTTGTTCATACACAAGTCCATGATTACACCAATGTATTCCGTTTTGGAAATGACCTGTGCATTGATGTAAGGCTCCTCGATGAAATCAATTTTACTTGGGTCAGGGAGGTCTGAAGGATTGTTGACAATGCTTTTTTCGCCCTTGGTATCATAACAGAAATAGGAAACGTTGGGAACCGTGGTAATAACGGTCATATCGAACTCTCGCTCAAGCCGCTCTTGAATAATCTCCATGTGCAGCATGCCCAAGAAGCCACAACGGAAACCAAACCCCAGAGCTGCCGATGACTCCGCTTCAAAGACGAGCGATGCATCGTTCAGCTGCAGTTTCTCCATGGCATCTCGCAGCTCCTCATAATCTTCTGTATCGACCGGATAGATACCCGCAAAGACCATGGGTTTTACCTCTTCAAAACCTTGAATGGCTTGCGTGCTTGGGTTTTCTACATTGGTGATGGTATCACCTACTTTAACCTCTTTTGCCAACTTAATACCGGATATAATATAGCCCACGTCGCCGGTTTTAACCTCCTGACGTGGCTCACCTTTCATTTTGAGAATACCAATTTCTTCAGCGAAATACTCCTTGTTGGTGTTGATGAATTTAACCCGGTCACCACTTTTAATACTCCCGTTGGATACTTTAAAATAAGCAATGATACCTCGATAGTTGTTATAAACTGAGTCGAAAATCAAGGCTTGTAAAGGGCCATTCGGATCACCAACAGGTGCTGGGATACGCGCAATAATGGCTTCGAGGATTTTTTCAACCCCTAACCCAGTTTTGCCACTTGCTGGTATAATTTCATCGCGCTCACAACCAATTAAATCCACAATTTGGTCTTTAACTTCTTCCGGATTGGCTCCGGGCAAGTCCATTTTATTGAGTACAGGGATAATTTTGAGGTCGTGGCCGAGTGCCAGATATAAATTAGAAATGGTTTGTGCCTGAATACCTTGTGATGCATCGACTATAAGTAAAGCGCCTTCACAAGAAGCGATCGCACGGGAAACTTCATACGAAAAATCCACATGGCCAGGGGTATCAATGAGGTTCAGGGTATAATGTTCATTATCCTGATAGTAATCCATTTGGATAGCATGGCTCTTAATCGTTATGCCACGCTCACGTTCTAAATCCATGTTATCCAAGGTCTGTGCCTGCAGATTCCTGTCATCGACCGTTTTGGTGATTTGTAATAAACGATCTGCCAGGGTGCTTTTACCGTGGTCGATGTGTGCGATAATGCAAAAATTCCGGATGTTTTTCATGCGAAGTGCAAAAATACTCGAATTTCCTTTCTATTCGGCTCGTCAACTTGGGAATTCGCGAAAAGAGTAAGAACGGATTGAGTAGAATTTAATTTCCGCTGCCTGTTTACTTAAAGTCAATGTATATATTTGTAAGTAAAGATCTATTCTAAATTCATGCACCTAAAGCTTAAAGCCTTTTTCCTTATTTGTTTACTGAGCATTTTTAAGCTCTCTGCACAGAATTATACTGTTCAACGTATTCCATCCTTTACATTTCTGTCTACAGCCGGTATTCCAATTGCCGGTATGATGGACGACCAGGTTTATGGCCCTTTCCCGATTGGCTTTAACTTCTGCTTTTACGGAAATACTTACAATCAATTTTGGATTGGTTCTAACGGTTGGGTGAGCTTTTCACCAGGGCAGCCCGGCAGTTATAGTATCAATGCAACTATTCCTTCGGCAGGCGCTTCGTATTGCAAAAATTGCATCATGGGTCCTTTCGAAGATTGGCTGCCATTTGGCTCAAACACCAATGTGTTTTATCAAACAAGAGGAACACCACCCTGTAGGCAGCTAGTTGTTACTTTCCTAGATATTTCCCTATTCGGAGGAGCGTGCAACCAACTATTGGGGACCTTTCAGATTGTTTTGAACGAAACAACCAACATTGTAGAAAATCACCTCTTTTCAAAACCAAGCTGTCCAACTTGGCAGAATGGCAATGCTATTCACGGAATACATAACCTTACGGGTACGGTTGCCGCAGTTGTACTGAACAGAAATGCAGTGCCGTTTACCGCCAACCAAGAATCTTGGCGTTTTACACCTCAGAATTTTTGCAGTGGTTCGTTAGATACCATACGTGTTGTCTCCATCGATACGAGCAGGTCAGATTTCCCCGTGGTCGAAGGTATTTGCTATGATACAACATTTTCGATTACACTTAACACACCTGTGTTTTGTTCCACAGTCGATTCTTTTGGGACCGATTTCAGACTATATGATGAATTTAGCCGACTTATTCCTATCAAAAAAGTAAGCTACACCTGTGCTAACAATTACACCGATAGCCTTACGTTTACGATAACCAATCCGCCGATTTATGAATCCGAGTACTTCCTAGTTCAGCGCATTGGCTATGACGGGAATACCATTGGAAATTGCCTCTCTTTCCGAAATCCATTTGATACAGTAGTGGTCCAGGTCCGGGAATGTTACGCGTACGATGACCCGCTCATTATGACGAATGTTTCTGTTTTGAATAATGAAGAGATCCAAACCAGCTGGAAATTTCCTGATACCCTTGATTTGTCTTTCTATGAGGCATACCACGTAGCTGTGAACGACACTTTTGGCGGGTCAAATTGGTTTACCCTCGCAGAAATTTTTAATGCATACGACACCACTGTTACTGTAAAAAACTATGACCCCTCGTATGAGCGGCGAGACTGGCGTGTACGGCTCAAAATTAAATATTATCCGCTCGGTGTACCAAGCGATTCTATAGCTCATATGTACTTGAGAAACGGCGACAATCAATTGTATAACGGCATGCGTGGTAGTGCTAAAATTGAATGGAGTCCCTATCTCGTTTGGGGTAATCCAGTGTACAATATATATGAGGCACGAGCTATTGATACCAATTGGGTGCTTGTAGCTTCAGTAACAGATACCTTTTTTGTCTATGAGAAACAAAGGGTCCCTGAAACCTTTCTCATTAAAGTAGAAACTGTTGCGGCGAATGGTAGAGTTTCTGTTTCTAATTTTCTGCGGTATACCCAAGAACAAAGGGATGTTGAAATTGTGAATGTGAGCACACCCAATGGAGATGGCGTGAACGATGAATTATTTATTCGTGGCATCGACTTCTACCCAAACTCGAAAGTGATGTTATTTAACCGATGGGGCCAACTGGTTTACGAGTCATCCGACTACCGCAACGATTGGTCACCTTCAGCCCTTGAAGGGGGCACCTATTTCTGTATCGTTGAGGTTTTTGAAAAAGGTGTTATTAAGGGAGCGGTTGAAATTGTAAAGTAGCCTAATGCCAACTCATGAAGATTATTTGAAACTGGCAGTTCGTTTGGCGAAAAAAAACGTTTTAGAGAACAGCGGCGGGCCATTCGGGGCAGTTATTGTAAGAGAAGGTCGAGTTATTGCACGTGGTGTAAATCAAGTGACGGCAAATAAAGATCCCACTGCACATGCCGAAATTGTAGCTATACGCAAGGCAAGTAAAAAATTAAAGTCATTTGAACTCAAAAACTGTGTTTTATACACGAGTTGTGAGCCTTGTCCGATGTGTTTGGCTGCTGCCTATTGGGCAAGGGTAGACGCAATTTATTTTGCCAATAACCGGGCAGATGCGGCAGCTATCGGTTTTAGTGATCAGGATATTTATGATGAATTTTTGAAAGCTATTCCGAACAGAACGTTGCCTATTCATGAAATCCCGTTGAATGAGGCTAACGAGGTGTTTGCGTTATGGCAGAAGAGTATGCAGAAAATCATCTACTAATCTCAGAAGTACACATTTTTCAATCTCCTTTTAATTTCATATTAAGTATTCGCTTGTTATCTTTCGACAAACTACGAACCATGATTAAAAGACTTGTTATTCTATTGGTGGTATTGCTTTCAACTACATCTCTAGCTGAAGCTACGCACGTGGCAGGGGGTAATATTACCTACGTAAATATCGGGCCAAACACCTATCGTATTCGTTTAACACTCATTAGAGACTGTTCCGGTGCAACACTGGGCCAAAGTGCTCAAGTTACTTCACGTAATAATTGTAATGTAAACGGACCCTCTACCACAGTTACACTTCTGGCCGGTTCTGGCGCTGAAATTCCTACACCATGTACAAATGACCCTTCAAGATGTTTGGATGGTACCCGGTATGGCGTTCAAAAATACGAATATGAAGGCATTGTAACTTTACCTGCAAGCCCTGTAACTTGTCAGTTATGGTATTTCGGTTACAGCCTTTGTTGCAGAAACAGTTCTTCTACCATCGTTGGTCAACCCAATTTTTTTATTGAGTCGATGGTGAACAATGGTGCAGGTATAAACAATAGCTCTGCCTACTTTAATACTTTTCAAGTCCCTGCATTTTGTATCCTTGAGCCAGTAAATGTGTTTTTTAATGTGGATGAACTTAATGGTGATTCATTGGTATTTTCACTGACCCCAGCCAGAATTTCAACGGTGGGTAATGCTCCTTATCAAGCCGGATTCACGCCTACCCAGCCAGTAAGCGGCACTCCTCCTGTGGTTAATCAAAACAACGGCAATCTGAGTTTTATATCTACCATGCCGCAAAATGCTGTCATAGTGGTTACGGTAACTGAATGGAGAAACGGTGTCGTGGTGGGAATTGTGAGTTTTGATGTTCAGCTTGTTTTGGGCACCGGTAGGTATTGCGACAATATAACCCCTAGTTTCCAGTCAGATTCTTTGTCACGGGCGTGTTCCCAAGATTTGAATCTTACGGTAAGATTAAATACGCTTGTTGAGTGTAATACAGTTACAACGAATGCCTCCGAGTTTAGATTGTACTATCCTGACGGACGATTGGTTCCCATAGTTTCCGCGTTTGCCGATAGTTGTACACTTGGTAGAACCCGTGTAATACGTTTGGTTCTAGGACGTCCGATGGAAATCAATGGGTTTTATTATATGGTATCACGAAAAGGTACCGATGGCGATACTTTTGGTAACCAATGCCAACGGTACATGGTGGAGTTTGATACGCTAGTGTATCAAGTAACAGGCTGCCCTGAATACGACATTCCGATGGACTTACTGAATGTAACGGTTGACTCTGTAAATCAAAATGTAACGGAACTTGCCTGGAGTGATCCTGTAGGGCTTAATTACAATTGGCTAAATGCTTTTTTAGTATGGCGTAAAAACCCAATAAATGGCATTTACGACCGTGTTCGTTATACTGACAATAGTCCGGCAGCACGTAAATTTGCCGATTATGAGCCAAATTTGTTTCCAAAAGATGGTCCAGTTTCATTTAAAGTAAATCTAAGCTTGAACAATGGTGTTCGTAATCCTTTGTCCAATGAATTGAGTACGATTCACTTGATAGACACGCCGGGAGATATTGAGGATAATTTAGACCTAACCTTGGCTTGGTCGCCTTATGCCGGTTGGCCAAACCCAGTTTATACGGTTCAGTTTAAAGATGAGCAAAGAGATTTTCCTGTAGGCTGGCAGTATCCGGAACAAAATGCATCTACAACAGATACATTTATAACTTTTGAAAAACCTATCCTTCCAGGGCTGTATTTAGCCCGTGTTTTGACGCTCGACCCAAATGGCGTTTATAAATCTTATTCGAACTGGGTAACGTTCAAGGTAAAAGCCCGTGATTTGAAAATTCCGAATGTAATTACCCCCAATGGAGATGGCGTGAACGACGTATTCGTTGTTGAGAATTTGGAGTATTATATAAATGGAAGCTTAAAGGTCTTTAACCGTTGGGGGCAACAGGTGTACGAATCCCTAACCTATCTCAACAATTGGAGCCCCAATGAGTTAGAAGGAGGAACCTACTTCTACCAAATGGTGGTTCAGAAGGACCAAACGGTTACGCAAACATTTAACGGCGCACTTGAAATTGTGAAATAATCCAATCCTATGCTTACGCCCTTTGATTGCACAAAATCTTACCGGACGTAGGCTGTTTGAAAATCGAATAATACCAAATAAAAATGGGGCAGTGATACTGCCCCATTTTTATTAAACCTGGTTTAATCCTCTCTTTTTAGTCCGTATCGGTCTATTTTATTGTAGAGATGGCTTCGTTGAATGCCGATTATTTCAGCAGTTTTGGCAACGTTCCAATGATTAAGCTTTAACTTTTTCTCAATGAACAGCTTTTCAGCTTGGTCTTTGAACTGTTGAAAGTCTTGATAGTCGTCTAATAAAACATCTAAACTTGAAGAAGAGGGGGAGCTATTACGCTGACCCAACCCTAGCGGCTGGGTATAGTTGAAGACATCATCGTCGCTGATAGTTTGGCCACCTAAAATCACCAAACGCTCAACCACATTGCGTAGCTCTCGGATATTTCCTGTCCAATTATAATGCTGCAATGCTTCAAGCCCTTTTTTTGAGAATTGTTTAGCTGGCACGTTATAATCATCACAGATAGTTTGTAAAAACTGATTAGCAATAGAGGGTATGTCTTCTTGTCGACTGTTTAAAGAGGGTACATGAATAATGATTACACTCAGCCGATGGTACAAATCGAGTCGGAAATTACCACTTTCGATTTCTTTAACGAGGTCTTTATTGGTAGCGGCTACCACACGAACATCTACAGATATATCTTTTTCACCACCTACGCGGGTAACCCGGTTTTCTTGCAAGGCACGCAATACTTTAGCTTGGGCAGAAAGGGGCATATCTCCAATTTCATCGAGAAAAAGAGTGCCGCCATGCGCTTGTTCAAATTTACCAATACGTTGTTTGATGGCTGAAGTAAAGGCGCCTTTTTCATGTCCAAAGAGCTCGCTTTCAATCAATTCGGCAGGTATCGCGGCACAATTTACCTCAACCAAGTGCCCTTTGCTACGGTTGCTTTTTTCGTGTATCCACCGCGCCACCAGCTCTTTCCCGGTACCATTTTCTCCGGTAATCAGAATCCGCGCATCGGTAGGGGCCACTCGGTCGATAGTTTCTTTTATCTTAACGATGCCAGGTGAATCACCGATGATCTCTTGGGTTTTGAAGACCCGCTGTTTTAATACCTTGGTTTCAACAACCAGATGTTTTTTGTCGAGGGCATTCCTAACCGTAATCAATAAACGGTTAAGATCAGGTGGCTTAGAGATAAAATCGAAGGCACCGAGTTTGGTAGCATCAATGGCAGTCTCAACAGTTCCATGGCCGGAAATCATGATGACCGGTATTTCACTGTTGTTTTTTTGAAGTTGATTCAGGACTTCCAATCCATCCATTTTGGGCATTTTGATGTCGCAAAAAACGAGATCAAAATTCCCTGACTGGATTTTATCAAGTCCTTCTACACCATCTTGCGCTTCTTCAACTTCATATTGTTCATACTCCAATATTTCGCGAAGTGTAGATCGGATGCTGCGTTCATCATCAATGATGAGTATTCGTGGCATAACTCAGATTTGTTAGAACGAATTTAACCTTGTTAGGAATTGAGTGTTAAAAAAAGAGGGGAAATATTCCCCTCTTTTATTTTAAGTGGTACTATAAGCCGGGTTTTGTATCCTGTTTTGCAACAAGATCTTCATCATTTATCTAAGCGACCTACCCCCCGAAACAGTGCGAGCAGCACTTATGTTCGGTATACATGGTCTTTCAGCCCGGAAGGTTTACCCCCACCACCCATCGCTGGTTGATGTCGTGCGCGCTTACCGCACGTTTTCACCCTTACCCCCAAAGAGGCGGTACTTTTCTGTGGCACTGGCTGTCAGGTTACCCCGACCTCATTTTCACGAGTCTGGTGCTCTTTGCTGCCCGGACTTTCCTCTTCGCCGTAGGACGAAGCGATGAAGCGTATCACTCACTGTAAAACTACGTAAAATCACGACAGTCACAGGTATTTCTGAGAAAGCAGTGAATTAGCGGCTCCTACTGCGGAAGAAATCCTATTTCACAAAGTCTCGATTTCCACTGAAATTATCGAAAAAAATAAGTTGAAACTATAACTTTGCTGCATGAATTACAAGCGACTGAATAGCGACCTGATCGACCTGATTGAACTCCGCAACGAGCTCGGGAAACTCAATTTTAATGACGAGGCTTACGATGATATGGAGGATGAAATCCATGAGTACGAAGACACGTTTAACGAGAGATATGGCGAGACGCTGGAAGCTATTTTTGAAGAAATACACAAGCGGATTTGTCCCGATGTAGAGGTGTTGCTGCCAACAGCCTACTTGGCTAAAGAATATTTGCCATCGGTCCTCAATGAGGACGAGTTCGACATAGCACCGAACGCAGGTGTATTGGTTGAAACCATACGCGAAGATGCCAAAGGCCGACCGATTGATGCGAGAATGACAGTACTTCCTACACCTTTTCGCGTTGTCTTACAACAAAAAGACGATATCCACATCCTCTGGACAGCCGAGCGCCCTACAGAGTACAATTGCTGAAGATGTTGCAATCGGTGAATCCATGGACGTCGGTACACATTAATAGTTATCCGATAGACGATGAAACGGGTTGGCGTAAAAAAGTAAGTCAAGCAGAACAGGCCTGGTTCTCTTGGCGTAATTCTGCGCTTAGCGTACGTTCTGCCTTAATTTTAGAATTGGCTCGTATACTACGAAAAGAGCAGGAGAATGCAGCCGGTCTCATAACCGCTGAGATGGGGAAGCCCATACAGGAGTCGAGAATTGAGGTGGAAAAATGTGCTTGGTTGTGTGAGGTATATGCCGAAAATGCTGCATTATGGCTTGCAGATGAGCAATTAAAAATCCGAGATACAAAAGCGCGATTACGCTATGATCCTCTTGGCGTAATTTTAGGCATCATGCCTTGGAATTTTCCTTTCTGGCAGGCTTTCCGTTTTTTTGTTCCAGCCTTACTTGCCGGTAACGTGGTTTTACTTAAACATGCAGCTAATGTAAGTGGCAGCGCAGCATATATGGGTGAGCTCCTGCAGCAGGCTGGGTTTCCCGAGCATGTTTATCAGCCACTATATATGTCGGGCGCAGAGGTGTTACCTGTGATTGCTGAAAGGGCGGTGCGAGCGATTAGCCTTACAGGCAGCGAAAAGGCCGGTGCAGCCGTAGCTTCGTTTGCTGCTGCGCAACTCAAGCCTGCTGTTTTAGAATTAGGCGGGAGCGATGCATTTATTGTGTTGCGGGATGCGGATTTAAAGCTAGCCGCACAACAGGCTGTTATTTCAAGATTTAGTAATGCAGGCCAGAGTTGCATTGCAGCTAAACGATTTTTGGTGGAAGATGAAATCTACGACACTTTTGCAGCTTTGATGCTTGTAGAGGTTGAAAGGCTAGCTTTTGGAGATCCTAGTGTTAATACAACAGAAATAGGACCTTTGGCCCGGCCAGAATTTGTAAACGATATGAATGCTTTTGTTGCGGATGCTATTGCTAAAGGAGGACAAATCCGCTGTGGTGGTAAGGTTTCTCAGAAACAACACGCTTCATTTGAACCTACGCTTATCACTGAAGCAATTGAGGATATGCAACTAATGCAAGAGGAATGTTTTGGTCCAATTGCGCCTCTGATGCGAGTGAAAGATGCTAGACATGCCTTGGAGGTGGCCAATGCCAGTAGGTTTGGTCTAGCTGCTTCTGTTTGGACCGCAAACGAAGATTTACAAGAGCTCTTTATTCAGCAGCTACAATGCGGCTCCGTTTTTATCAACAATATTGTCCGAAGTCATCCAATGCTTGCTTTTGGTGGTATAAAAGATTCGGGGTATGGCCGCGAACTGGGTAAGGCAGGATTATTAGCTTTCGTTAACACAAAAGCGGTCTGGCTGCGTTAAGCATATTTTTACTTAAATTTAAGGTATGAAAAAGCTGTTGTTTTTTGGGTTGATATTTAGCCTGTTTGCATGCAATCCAAAACCGGATTCTGTTGAACCGCTTCCAGTTTCTGATGATAGAACCGTTGGTATCGAAATGCAATATGTATTCGATACACAGCCTTTGTTGATGAGCCAAATAAGTAACAATACTGGCCAAAATACCATTGGTTTCAGCAACATTCAACACTATTTGAGTGATTTAAAACTCAAAAAAGCAGACGGAAGCTGGATAGCCGTTAAAGGTTATGGCCTGCTCTCACCGTCTAGTAATTCTAAAGCCTCCTTCGCATTTCAAGGGGTCCCAAAAGGCATTTACGAAGGGATACGGTTTACAATAGGGGTTGACTCTATTACAAACCACAGTGACCCGTCTATCTGGCCGAACAGTCATGCACTAAGTATAATGACAGGTGGTTCGATGCATTGGACATGGAATTCGGGTTATATTTTCATTAAAGTTGAAGGTCAATACGAAATACCTGGAAGTACACCAGGTGGTTTTGCCTACCACTTGGGTCGTGACGACTTAAATGTAAGTTATACCCAAGAAGGAATTAACCTGAATCTACAGGAAAATGGCATAACTGCTGTTTTTAAAATGGATTTGAAACAGTTTTTTATACAACCGAATGCCTTTACGATTTCACCGGAAACGAGTTTTACGCATTCCGGTCCTAGAGATACGATTGCTGAGCAATTGTATGAGAACATGCAGAATATGGTCACGTTTATCGAGTTAAAACCATGATGAAACTACGTGTTTTAGGGAATTTAGTTGTGATAGCTGGTTTCGTGGTCGCCTGTAAACCAGACGAGCCAAAACCACCATTCAATGCAACCTATCCACCGCCTACCGCTTACAACATAACTAGTTTGCCAAGTTTTCCTGGTGCCATCATCAAAGCGGACAACCCGCTCACAGTTGAAGGTATTGAGTTGGGCCGTGCTCTTTTTTACGATCCAGTGCTTTCGGGTGATAACACACAATCGTGTGCCAGTTGCCATAATCCACAGTTTGCATTTACCGATAATGGCAAAGTATTTAGCACCGGGATTACAGGTGCCATAGGCACGCGTAACAGTATGCCGCTCTTTAATTTGATGTGGAATACGCGTTATTTTTGGGATGGACGGGCAGCAACCCTCCGCGAGCAGGTGTTAATGCCCATAGAGGACCCCACCGAAATGCATGAAAATTTACCCAATGCCATCCAGAAATTAGTATCTATACCGGCATATAAAACGCGCTTTGGTAAGGCATTTGGCACTGAAGCTGTTACGCCCGACCGCATGGCCAAAGCTTTAGAGCAGTTTATATTCGCTATGGTCTCCGGTCAATCGAAGTTTGACTTGGCGATGATTGGAACGTCGAGTTTATCACCTGCTGAACAGCGCGGATTGGACATTTTTAGAGGCGAATTTAGCCCGCCAGGTTCAGGACGACCTGCAGGAGGGGATTGTTTTCATTGCCACGGAACAGTGTTTTTTACCAATAACCAATTCATTAACAACGGCTTGGATTCGGTTTTTTCAGATATCGGATTTGAGGCAGTAACCAATAATGTATTGGACAAAGGCAAATTCAAAGTGCCTAGTCTTCGGAATGTAGCATTATCGCCTCCTTTTATGCACGATGGTCGTTTTGCAACTTTAGAGGAAGTAGTGGAGCACTACAATAGTGGTGTAAAAAGCTCACTTACGCTCGATAACAATATGAAATCTCAAGAGGGTGGGCTAGGCTTAACGCTGCAACAAAAAGCAGATTTAGTCGCTTTTTTGAAAACCTTGAGCGATACCAGTTACATCAATAATCCGCTTTTTCAGAATCCGTTTACACCCTAAGTCATGCGACTTGGATTCTGGTGTTTGACGCTCTTTTTGTCGGCCTGTCAAATGCCTGAAAATGAGTATAGTTTGCCCGAAAATTATGGCAAAACCATACCCGATAGTATTGTTAACTTATCGAATCAAGCCAAAGCGGAAGTGCTTCTGGGTCGCAGTTTATTTTATGACCCTATCGTTTCACGTGATAGTAGTTTAAGCTGCGGTAGTTGTCACTTCGCTGGAGCTGCTTTTGGCGACAATCTACAGCGCAGCCTTGGCATTGATGGTCAGCCGGCGAGTGTTCGCAATACACCTCCATTGTTTAATCTATTCTGGCGCTCTAGCTTTTTTAGGGATGGGGGTATACCACGTTTGGAGCAAGTTGCACTCGCACCAATGCAAAACCACAAAGAGTTGGACTTGCCATTGGAAAAACTGAGTTTGCGTCTGCGGGTGAATACCAACTATGCCCAGCGTTTTGAACAAGTTTATGGTCAGTCACCCGACCCGTACACTATCACGCGTGCGCTGGCTTGGTTTCAGCGAAGTTTGGTTTCGTTGTCTAGCCCTTTTGATGTTTGGCAAGCCGGAGTGTCGGGAGAGCCGTCGGATACAGTGCTTGCAGGCTGGCGGTTGTTTCAAGGGGATCGACTTGCATGTAAAAGTTGTCATCCTGCACCGGCATTTAGCGATGACAACTTTTATCACATTGGCATCGAAAGCGAAGGGGTAGATACAGGCAGGGCACAGATTTCATACGACTGGGCTGATTTTGGGAAGTTTAGAACCCCATCTTTGCGTAATTTGTCTTACAGTGCCCCCTATATGCACGACGGTTCAATCGCCACACTGGAAGATGTGGTTGCTTATTTCGACCGTGGAGGGAATGCCCATTCGTTAAAACATCCCCTCATTCGTCCTTTGAAATTAAGCGAGCTCGAGAAAGCGCAGTTAATAGCATTTCTGAAGGCGCTCGACGACCCAGCATTTATTAGTTGGCCTGCTTATCAAGTCCAGGCTTCCGACTACCCGGATTAATCCAATAAAGCAATTGTGGGATCAGAAATAGGTCTGCAAGCAAGGCACTTACCAAGGTGATGCAAACCAGTATGCCCACATAATACGTACCCGTAAAGTCGCTAAAAATAAGACTGATGAAGCCAAATACTAAGACGATGGTCGTAAGTATAATGGCCTTTCCACTCACAATAAATGTTTCTCTAATGGCGTCATCCACGCTTTTACCGCGACTTCTTTCCAATTTATACCGGGTGAGAAAATGTATAGTGTCATCGACCGCTATGCCAAATGAGACTGTAAAAATGACGGAAGTAATGGCTTTCAGTTCTATTCCCGTATAGCCCAAGGCTGCGGCAGCGATAAGCATAGGGATAAAATTAGGCGCGATACTCACAATGAGCATCCGCCAATCTCGGAAGAGGAGTGCGAAAATGCAGCCAACGGCAAAGAAGGCGAACAATAGGCTCTGTATTAGGTTATTGCGGAGATAAAGATTGTTTTTGTCTACCATCAAGCCAGAACCCGTAAAGCGAAAACTGGCTACATCAGGATTGGTATTTTGAGCCATCCATTGGCGTGCATTTTCCATGATTAAGCTTAAGCTATCCGAACCACTATCGTTTATGCGGCCTGTTATTCGCCCGATTTCGATGTTTTTATCGAAGACAGCAAACTGAGAGAAACGGCTGTCTTTTTGGAGTAGTTTAGTAAAAGTCGGGTATAGACTGCTGTCCTCCGGCAACGCATAGCCGCTAGTAAGGCCTCCTGACCAGGACTTATTTAGACTTTTAAAAAGAACAGCGGGTGATTGCAAGCCACCAAGCTGGTGTTGCCTTGCCATATAGTTGTCCACTTTGTCAATCTCTCTTAACACTTCTGGATCAAAAAGTTCCTTGCCTTTAGCAGGCAATACGGCTAATTCCAGCGTGCGAACTCCAGAAAACCGTTGTTCAAAGAATATAAAATCTTCACGCACCTTACTATTTTCGGGCAAATCACCGAGCAAATACGTATTCGTCGATATTTTACTCATCCCGTACAACGACACCAACACAACCAGCAGTGCAATCGACCATACCCAACCGCGCTTAAATAGCGCTATGTGATGCAGTTTATGAGCAAGTTTGTTCCAGTTTTCTTGCTGGCTTTTTAGTTTTTGGAGTTTAGATGCAGGGAAGAGACTAAGCAAGGCTGCTGCAAAAGTGACAACCATTCCATAAGCAATCATCACGCCTACTGCTGCATTCATGCCAAAATCGCGTATAGCTGGTATAGAACTAGTGAGCAATACAGCAAATCCTACTGCTGTTGTAATTGAGGTAAGCATCAGGGCTAGTCCAATTTCTTTCAAGGCAAATTGCATGGCTTCGGCGCGCGATTTGCCTTTTTCCATTTCATCGATGTATTTGCTTTGTAAGTGAATTAAATCTGACATGCCAAATATCATCATCAGCATGGGGAACATGCTACTCATAATATCGAGCAGCTGCCCGCTGAGTTGTAAATAGCCCATAAAAATAAACAGCGCTGCCAAAACTGCTGTAAGAGGAATCACCACCCCCCAAAAGGAACGGTGCAGCCAATAAAGGACAAGTGCGGTTATAAAAATGGAAAGGCTGATGTATAAAAGGAGTTCTTTTTTGATTTTGGCTACAAAAATACTTTGGGTGTTGGCTACGCCAGCGATGTGGGTTTTTGGGAAGTCAAAGGATTTTATTAAATCTTCTAACGCAGTATTTAAACTGTCAGATTGCCCTTGACTTAATGCAGGTGATGTGCGTAGAATAACATTCAAGGCCTTATGATCGGCAGAAACTAGGTTTTTGTAAATGCGACTATCCGCTGCTATGGTGGAGCTATCTTCTCTGTACCGTGAAGGGTCATTTGTATGCAACAAACTTCTGAAGCTGAGTCCAAAAGGCGTTTTTATGGGTTCCTTGAAGGATGTTAGTGCACTTGCCGACTCAACAGCTGGTAAGTCACGGCATGCTCGAGTAAACGCTTCAACCTTAACAAGGAAGCTGCTGTCGTATATACTTTTCTCATTATCGATGCCGATGAGCAAAAAAAGGTCGTCACGTTCAACTTTATCCCGAAAAAAGGTCATGAAGCTGGCGTCGTCGTCGTCTTCAGGAAAAAAACGTTCAATTTCATAGCTAAACCCTAATCTGCTGGCCAGAAAAATTGAAAATAGGATGAGCAGGCTACCAATGATAAGTATGGGTTTCGCCTGACGGATGATGTATTTCACCATGTTAGAACAAAAAAGGTGGTCAAGTTTGTTTGACCACCTTAAAAATAAAGTTTGTATCGACTTATCGGCTTATTCGTACGCTGGACAAACCAGTTTCTAGGGAGATAAGCCAGCTGTTTTTGGCTGACTTAAAATCTGGAGTTTGATAAATACCTGACGACACTGCTACAAAACCCTCAAAATCCTTGCTGCTTAAAGCGCTGTTACTGATAATTTCACAGGCAACACCTTGAGGTAGTTTTACGTCGATATTAGCAACGCCCGAGTTGATTTTTAGTACACTTTTGTCGCCAATGGGCGCGCCCATCTTTAGTTCAACATCTGCAGCACCGCAATTAATTTCGAGTTCAGCAATTTTGAGTTTACTTAAATCAAATTCCGCATCTGTTGCACCCATATCCATTTCAATTTTCCAGATGGGCGAGGTATGTAATCTCAGATCGAGACGGTTTTCGAAACCATCAGCGCCTTTTAGTTTGATATTTTTATTTTTGTATTGCATTTGGATCTTGACATCACCTTCGTTATTCTCTGTTTCGAAAGAGTAACCGCCGAAATTACTATTGGCCTTTGCACCGACCAGTTCGGCATCGTCTGCTTCAAGGGTTACACTTCCGGCACCGAATTCCAACTCAAAAGCTGCAGTTTTGATACTGCTGTCATAAGCTTCGCTGAAGTCATATTCTTTCACTTCTTGTCCACGCTCTGTTCTTCTATCCGATTTGTTCCAATTCCAAGCACGTAGATTACTGCGACTTTCTTTGGGTTGAATGACAAAAAAGAGCACCAGTACAATTAAAGCTACTTGTATGCCCAATAGTGCAGGGTGAATGCTGCCGTCTTTGGGTTTCAACAAAGCTGAAAAGCCCCAATAGATCAAAAGAACAGGCCAGAAACGCCAGATTCCGGCAAAGCTGAAATTGAGATAGCCCAGATTTTCGAGCATAAAAAGAGTGCCGATCAAAATGAGAAGCAGCCCCCAGAAAAGTTTATCCCCGCGCATCGTCTGCATTTTTTTTTGAACGAATGCCCGTGAGGAGCCCGATACCGACAGCAATAAGTATTAAAGGCCAATAGCGACCAAAATCAAAATCCGGCAGGAATTCATCTGCGAGAAAAAGGGCACCTAATAAAATGAGTACGCTGCCTGCAATTAGGCTGCCTTGTTTAGAATTATTTGACATGGGAGTTGGGTTTATTGGGTTTTCTGTGCTGCGATCTGTCCATTTAACATCAGCTGCCGCCTCCTCATAAGCTGGGTAAGGTGCTTCGGGAGTTACAATCCAAAAAATGATGTAGGCCAAAACACCGAAGCCACCACCAAGGGCAGCAGCGATAAAAATGACACGGACCAGAACAGGGTCAACATTAAAATGATCCGCGAGTCCAGTACAAACGCCGCCCAAAACACGGTCGGTTCGGCTGCGGTAGAGTTTCTTTTTCATAGTGTCGGTTTATTCAAATTTGGTTAAATAAATTGGTAGCTAATACTTTTACTGACGAATTATGGTTTTCTGTGACGAAATGCAATAACCGTTCGTCACAGATATGAGACGAATGGTCAATTTCAAACGTTGCATGCGCTGCACATTATTTTTCTTTGTCCAAAATTGAATCGAATGAAAAACACATTCTAACCCTTCTTTTGGGTAATGCTGATTTCAGCTGGCCAGTTAAATGCACAAGCACTCTCATAAGTTATTCGCGGTAAAATAGTTGATGCACAGTCGAAATATCCACTTGTGGGGGCCAACATTATATTGCCGGATACAGAGCCTATGTTAGATACGACCGCAGGTGACAATGGCAATTTTCGTTTGGAGAGGGTTAAAGTCGGCCGTTAAAACCTGCAGGCATCCTTTCTAGGGTATAACGGCTACCATCCCTAATCTTGCACTTAATTCATCGCGTGAGCTTGTGCTGGAGGAGCAGGTCATTACAGTAAGGCAATCAAAATTTTGGCTGCCAAAGCGGAAGGTGGTCGGCGTTATACGCCTATTGATTTGGCTGCTCCTTAGGCGAGTTTGGTCGAGACAAACGATTGGAGCCGAGCTTACGCCAATCGTTAACCCTACTTTTCCTGTTTCGATTTGCGCATGGGATTTAAAAGAAACAAAAAGCACTATACCGAAGAATGGGCAATAGATATTCAGAATGCAACTAATCGACAGAACGTCTTCACTGAACAGTCTAATGTCAAAACGCGACAAATTCAGACTTTTACCAAGCGGGCTTGTTCCCTGCAGCGTTCTATCGCATCACGTTCTCACAGGAAGTGAAAAAATCAAAAAACCCCGATTTCGTAAGAAATCGAGGCTTTTTCGAATAAAGTATTCGTTATTTATTCTCGATGCTGATCAATTCAACTTCGAAAATTAAAGTGCTGTGGGGTGGAATCTGTTGACCTGCGCCACGCTCGCCATAGGCGATTTCGCTTGGGAGGTAAATAGTCCATTTTGAACCAACAGGCATCAATTGGAGCGCCTCTGTCCAACCCGCGATTACACCGTTTAACGGGAATACAGCAGGTTCTCCACGCTCAACTGAGCTGTCGAATACGGTACCATCTAACAATTTACCAGTGTAATGTACTTTCACTTGGTCGGTTAATGCTGGTTTTGGACCAGTGCCCATGGTATTTACTTTGTACTGTAAGCCACTAGCAGTAGTTGTGATGTCAGCCTTTTTGCCATTTTCTTCTAAAAATTTGACACCTTCTCCGCGGGCTGCTTCTGTTTTATTGTTCATCAAGGTCTGGAAATAATTCTGAATGTACATATTGGCATCAGTTTCGTTGATTTTTACATCACCTTTGCCATAAACTGCTTCCATTGCGCTCATCATAGCAGCAAAATTCACACTTTCGAAGCCTTGATTTTTTAGGTTTGTGCCAATGCTTACGCCGAGGCTGTAGCTTACCGAATCTGCTTCATTTTTGAGGATTGCGTTTTTATCCATTTTTTTCTGTCCATTACAAGCTGTGAATGCGAAAACACTCAAGCCGGTTACCATTAAAATTGATTTGAGTTTCATTTGTCGATTTTAGTGCGCCGAAGATACGGCATAGGGATGAAAAGCCTCTGCTTATTTGTCAAAAAAAAAGCGATCAAACCTTAATTTTCAGTTGTTTTATTTTCGGTACCGGTAAGCTTAACTCCGTAAATACGATCTAACCTCTCGGTCAAACGCTCGATTAGTAGCAAGTCTGCTTCAAAATGCATTTGAATGTAAGCTGTTTCGTAGCTAACCGTGTTTGGTTTGAGGTCAAAGTCATTGATTACTCTCTGCACTTCAGCCATTTTATCATAGCTAAAAACAGCCACGATTTTTCTCGGAATCGGCATCGGGGCTATTTTGGCTTCTCCCAAAGCCAAGGTTGCTGAACCACCGTATGCATTGATTAGTCCCCGTACACCTAAAAGTGTTCCGCCGAAATAGCGAACTACAACTACCAGTATGTCGGATAAAGAATGGAGGTCGATAGCAGCAAGGATTGGGCGACCAGCACTTCCAGCGGGTTCACAGTCATCGTTGGCACGGTATAGATCTCCTACTTCTCCCAAACGCCAGGCATAACACCAATGGCGAGCGCCAAAATGTTCTTTTTTAAGCAAATCGATGAAAGTACGTATTTCTTCTTCCGACTTCACAGGATAGGCATAAGCTATAAATTTGCTCCCCTTGTCCTTGTAAATAGCTGTTTCCTTCGATAATAGAATGTTTTTCCTTAGCCCCATAACAATAAAACCATGGCCAGCAAGGCTAAGCCTACTCCCCAATATTGCCTTGGCTGCAAACGTTCTCGAAATAATAAAGCGGCTAAAACAGCTGAGATTAGGATAATCGCCAAATTATTCAGCGGGAATAACAGACTGGCATCAAGTGTTTTAAGTGCGAATAGAATGCCGTAGACCGAAAAAAAGTTAGTCAGGCCGAGGAGTAAACCAGCTGCCAAACTTTTTCCATCCAAGCGAACGGTACCCTTAAGTAAACCAAAACCTAGTACCAGCCATCCGATAAGCCCAGCAGCGCCAAACAATACCACTAGAAACAAGGCATTGTCGGCAGGAAGTAAATAACTGCTTTCAGTATGTTTGAGTAGGAGGTCGGCTGTTCCTGCACTAATAAAAATTAGTATTGGTAATTGCCAATTATGCGCTTGTTCTCGTCGTTCGCCGCTACGCTTTGAAGACAAGGCAATGGCCAAAACAGCTAATAAAAGTGCGAATAGGTTGATTGGTGTAAACTTATCGCCATAAAGGAGATAAGCGGCCGTTACAGGTATAACCATCGATAATTTAGCTGCTATAGCGGTAGGGGCTACGCCAACGGCTTGCGTAGATCGACCGATCATCCAGAATATTAGAATATAAAAGCCACCTAAAACCGTCGCCCAAGGTAGCCAAGGAGTGGTTATTTGTATGGTTTGACCGGTGGGTAATAACCATAATCCCAGCAGTACGCACAAAATATAGTTGGCAGCAACGGCTTGAAAAATTTTGATACCCCAGCGATCGAAGGCCTTGAAATACACAAAATTAATGGCTGAACAGCCCACACTCATCCAAAACCAACTCATTGGAAAGTAGGATTGAAGTAGGTTAATAAGCGGTCTTCGCCTATTTGTGCCGTTTGAAACGGCGTGTAGTCAGGTAAACTAGGTGCGGTTAATCCAGAACCAAAGGCTACAGGCGCTACAAAACAGCGTATTTCATCCCACAAGCCGCGTTTCAAAAAGTGTTCTAATGTCTGTGCGCCACCTTCGACCAGCACAGACTGTATATTTCTTTCGAATAAGTTAATAAGTATATATTCTAGCCAATTTTCATTTTGACCATAAAAGTGATGAATATTGTCAGCATCTGCTCGAAGAGCGCTATACAATAAAACGGCTTTTCCGTCTTGAAATATCTTGAAATCGGCACCTAATTGCTGATGTTTTTCAATGATTATGCGCAGCGGGTTTTGACCGGGATATAGCCGCGACGTTAGTTCGGGATCATCGGCGGCGATGGTGCCAGCGCCAACCAAAATGCCGGCTTCTTCGTGGCGGTACTGATGGACTAAAGTGCGCGATTGTTGATTGCTAATCCACTTGCTGTCGCCATTGTCGCGAGCCATAAATCCATCGCTCGTTTGCGCCCATTTGAGTAAAATATAAGGGCGTTTGTGTTTGATGGAGGTAAAAAACCGGCGATTGAGCAATTTGGCTTCTTTTTCTAGCAAGCCTATGTCTACTTGTATACCAGCAGTACGCATGCGGTCGATACCCACGCCCGCAACGGCTTCAAAAGGGTCAATGCAAGCCACCACAACTCGTTTCACGTTTTTAGCAATGATTAGGTCGCAACAAGGGGGTGTTTTGCCAAAGTGGGCACATGGTTCGAGTGTTACATATACTGTCGATTCGGGGAGGAGTTCAACATTGTCCACCGAACGAAAAGCATTCACTTCTGCATGAGGGCCACCATATTGTTGGTGCCATCCTTCGCCTATGATGCGGTTTTCGTGTACAATAACGCAGCCCACCATGGGATTGGGAGCGACAAAGCCTGCTCCCAATTGCGCCAACTCCAAGGCGCGTTGCATGAATATTTCGTCCTGTTGCACGTCGCAAAAATAGGGGGTTGACTTAACTTCACGCCATGAATGGGAAAGAAGTTCGCAGTTGGCTCGCACGCTCGTTAATAGGCATAGCGGAACCTCAGGAAGTGAAGTCTATGCTACAATGGTGGCTGGAATTTAGGTTAGGCTGGAAAGCGAGCGATTGGCTCCTCAAAGAAGAAGAGCCAGTCTCAGCTGAAAAGCTGGTTCAAATTCATGCTGATTTGGCAGAATTACAAACCGGAAAGCCCCTACACTATGTATTGGGCGAGGCCTGGTTTGCGGGGAAACGTTTTTTGGTTGATCAAAACGTACTCATTCCTCGACCCGAAACAGAAGAGTTGATCGACTGGATATTGGCCGATTGGCCAGATAAAATAGGCTTTCGAGTTATTGATTTGGGTTGTGGTAGTGGAATTATTCCCATTTGTTTGAAATTAGCTCGGCCTAACTGGGATATAGTAGGGGCAGATGTTTCACTGTCTGCTCTTGCGGTTGCTCAACACAATGCAGTCTTACATCAGACGGAAGTAGAGTGGTTGGAAATGGATATGCTAAACAATATTCTACCCGGTAATTTCGATTTGGTCATCAGCAATCCGCCGTATATACCGCAAAAAGAAGCCGCTACCATGACCCGTCAAGTAGTAGACTTTGAGCCGGGTCTTGCTTTATTTGTACCCGATGAGGCACCTTTGTTGTTCTACAGAAGAATAGCAGCACTGGCGAAGAATCAGAAAATTTTAAAGGCAATTTACCTCGAATTACATAAAAATAAAGCGCTAGAAACTAGTGCTTTATTTGAAGTTTATTCAAGTAAAAAAGTAATCCAGAAAGACCTGAACGGTCACGACCGAATGTTGCGGATTATTTATGCAGCAGGGTAAATAGCACTTTCGGTGCGCATTTGTCGGTCGACTTTTTTCACCAAGCCTTGCAACACTTTTCCTGGCCCTACTTCCACAAAGTGACTGGCACCATCAGCCAGCATTTGTTGCACAGTTTGTGTCCAGCGTACTGCACCCGTAAGTTGATTGATTAAGTTTTGCTGTATTACTTCGGGTTCGGTTATACCTTTAGCTACAACATTCTGGTAAATTGGGCACGAAGGTGTTTTGAAGCGCGTGCTACGAATTGCTGCTTCAAGTTCCTGGCGGGCTGGCTCCATCAAGGGTGAATGGAATGCACCGCCTACATTCAAAACTATTGTTTTGAGTGCACCAGCAGCCTTTAGTTTTTCACATGCGAGTTCTACGCCTTTAAAAGAGCCTGAAATCACCAACTGGCCTGGGCAGTTATAGTTTGCCGGAACAACAATTTCGTCCGTGATTTCAGCGCAAATCGACGCTACGACATCATCGGCTAAGCCCAGAATGGCGGCCATGGTGGAGGGTTCTTTTTCGCAGGCGGCCTGCATGGCCAGCGCCCGTTTGGAGACCAAGCGAAGGCCATCTTCGAATGTTAAGCAGCCTGTGGACACTAAGGCCGAAAATTCACCCAGGGAGTGGCCAGCAGCCATATCTGCTTGGAAATCATCGCCGAGTAATTCGGCAAGAATAACGGAATGCAAGAAAATGGCGGGCTGAGTTACTTTGGTTTGTTTGAGCTCTTCTTCTGTTCCATCGAACATAATATCGGTGATACGAAAACCAAGTATATCGTTGGCCTGCTCAAAACGACTTTTAGCTTGTGCCGATGCCTCATATAAATCTTTTCCCATGCCTGGGAATTGGGCGCCTTGTCCTGGGAAAATGTATGCTTTCATGTGATAGGTTTAAGAAAAAGGTGAGCGCAGAATATGCGCATTTAGAAAAGAAAGTACTTGCGATTTTCTTCTATTTTTTTTTGATTTACGGGCTTATTCTCCGAAATACTCTACAAAATTCCGCTCGGTTTCGTAGAGTTTAATACAATGTAACCTACAATTGGGCTGCTCTAAATGGGGTGCCAATTGCTGCCAAATCGCCATGGCTAAGTTTTCGGTCGACGCCATTTTGCCAAGCATAAAATCTACATCTACATTCAGATTCATATGATCGAGTTTTTCGATAATGTGATCCTGAATAAGGGTACTCATTTTTTTGAGATCCATAATGAAGCCTGTTTCTAGATCAGGAAGACCTTTTACGGTTACATAAAGCTCAAAATTATGTCCATGCCAGTTGTGATTGGCGCATTTGCCAAATACTTCTTGGTTTTTCGCCTCGCTCCAATTGGGATTCCAGAGTTTATGGGCTGCATTAAAATGTTCTTTACGAGTAAGGTAAATCATACCAGCGTTTTCGGCTGCAAATATAGCTGAACAGAAGGAATTACTTTAGTGACCTGATTTGGCTTCTCCTGTTTTAGGCTTGTTTTTGGTAGCTTCCTCGCGCATCGGTTTGCTGTCCCAGGCATGGTCGCCTGTGGCGGTTTTGTCGAAACGGTCGGCTTTCAACAATTTTTCCTGTTGTTCAATTTGTTCTCTGGCCTGCGAAATGTATTGTTTGGTATCATGGCGGTTATCATACAATTCATGCATAGCGTCTTCGTCGTAGCGGATAAAGTTCTGACCGCTTCGTTTCGCACTGTAGGCACGGTGACCAAGTTTGGTTAGCACATCTACGCCTAAACGGACGGAGCTGTCGAGCGATTCTCTGTAGATGGATTTCACCCCTAAATCCATTAAATCATAGGCATCGTACCGGTTTTTGGCCCGTACAAGTAGTTGAAGATGAGGGAAATGTTTGTTTACAGTTTCAACCAAATGTTTATTTGTCGAGGGACTATCTAAGGCTGAAATGAGAATATGAGCCGTTTTGGCGCCTGCAGCCTCTAACAAATCTACCCGGGAGGCGTCGCCATAAAAGACATTAAAACCCAGCTTACGTAACAAAGCCACTTGCTCAGAATCATGGTCGAGATAGACGGCTTGTACCCCATTAGCACGCAAAAAACGCCCAAGTGTACTACCAAAATGACCAAACCCAGCTATGATAACGGCATGTTTTTCATCTATTTCGGTTGTTTTCGGCTCTTCGGCAGGAATACGACCCAGACGAGGAGCCAGCCATTTATCGTTGATCAACAGCAGGATAGGCGTGACAGTCATACTCATAGCGGTTAAAGCCATGCCCATGCTCAACCAGTTTTTGTCGACTATTTTTAGCTGCGCCATGAAGGTTAAAATCACAAAAGAAAATTCGCCGATTTGCGACATCGACAAGGTATAAAGCAGGTTTTGGTCGTTCTGCAGTTTAAACATCCGCCCAACCCCCCACAATACCATGGCTTTGATACCCACCACGGAGAACAACAGGAATACAAAATAGGCCGGTTTCTGGCCAATTAGACCCAAATCAATAGCAGCACCCACCGAAAGGAAAAACAAGCCTAGCAGTAGCCCCTTAAACGGCTCCAGGTCACTTTCAAGTTCGTGACGGTATTCGCTATTGGCCAAAACCACGCCAGCCAAGAAGGTGCCGAGGGCAGGGCTAAGCCCAACCAATTCCATTAACAGCGCGATGCTCACCACCAAAAGTAGGGCGGAGGCAGTAAAAAGCTCCCGCAGACGTGTTTTGGCAATTAGCCGCAATAAAGGCACCGCCAAGTATTTGCCAATGAGTATTACTAGGGCGATGGCAGCCAAAACCACCAAAGTATGCAGCCAGGCTGGAGTATTGGTTGGCAGTAATTGATGACTATTGGCCGGAAGCTGGTTGGTGCTGGTGGCCAACATTGGAATAATAGCGAGAATAGGAATTAAGGCGATGTCCTGAAATAAAAGCGTAGAGAATGCCGATTGCCCACCGCTGGTATGTAGCAGATTTTTTTCCTTCATCGTTTGTAATACGATGGCTGTAGATGACATACTAAACGCCAAACCAATCGCTAAAGAAGCGTTTAAGCTCAATCCGGTCACCCAAAAAAGGAAAAAAACAAAACAAGTGGTAAGCAACAACTGACTGATGCCCATACCCAAAACCAGGCGGCGCATACGCCAGAAACGGGTTGGATCGAGTTCCAAACCGACGAGAAATAACATCATTACCACTCCGAATTCGGCAAAATGCATGATGTCTTCCCCTTCATTGCCAATAAACCCAAGTACGTGGGGTCCGATGAGTATTCCTGCAATCAAATAACCTAAGACTGAGCTCATGCCAATGCGTTTCGCCAGAGGGACGCAAATCACTGCGGCGGTGAGAAATACAATGGCTTGAATTAAAAACCCACCGCTCATAGTTTCTCGTTTGACTGAATTATCGACCAATCATTCATTAGTTCTAGCGTTTTTAGCTCGGCCAAGGGAATGGCTTGTTGTAATTGTTTCAATACCGTGGTATAATTTTTAGCAAATGCATTTAAATCGGCAGGCAACAAGCGGTGTGTGCCTTGCACTGCAAAAGGAGGTAAATAATGTGCCTTGCAAAGTAGAACTGTTTGTCTAAATGGGGTCAGAAAAGTGTTCAGCGTAAATCGGTTACGCCCTTCAGTGCTATAAACTTCCCGACTACCACCACTACTTACAAGCTGCATAAAAAATTTTCCTTCTAGCGCATTTCCACCTGGACCGTACGCCCAGCCAAATTCAAGGACCATATCGATCCATTGTTTTAGCAAGGGTGGACAACTGTACCAATACAATGGATGTTGCCAAATAATCAAATCATGCGCCAGCAACGCTTCTTTTTCAGCTGCTACATCAATATTGAAATCGGGGTAGAGTTCATATAAATCCCTGATGAGTAGGTGTTTAAACTCCGCATAGGTCGAAAACAACACCTTGTGCGTAATAGAATCTTCAAAACGGGGATGGGCAAAAATGACTAGGATGCGAAGCGGCTGCATAGTTGATGCAAAATAGTGCCTCGTTTCTAATGTTGCAACTTACAGTGCCAAATGAACATTAACAATGGTACCTCGGCCAATATGACTATCAAAATCCACCTCCCCATCTACTTCGGCCAGTCTGCTTTGGATGTTTCGAAGACCTACGCCACCAGCGGTCAAGGTGTCTTCGCTTGAAAAACCCTCGCCGTTGTCTTCAATCAACAGATTAATTTCACGTTCGTTACGGATAAGCTGAATGGAGACCACCGTTGCGTTTGCACCTTTGAGTATATTGCTCACACATTCTTGTATGGCCCTAAAAAGTGCGAGTTCTTGGGTATGGCTAAGTCTTTCCTTTGAGCCAACCACTTCAAAATCAATTTTAATTCGCTCATTGGCCAGCTGTTGCAAAAATTCACGCGCAGCCGTCGCCAAACCAGCACGCAGGAGTGCATTCGGCATCAGATTGTGAGAAATAGTTCGGACTTCTTTGGAAACATCATCAGCCAAAGCAATCAGATTCAACATTTTCTCTTGTTTGAGATCTTCTAATTGTAGTTGATCGCCTAATAAACCTAAATTTAGTTTTAATGCAGCTATTTGTTGGCCAACACCATCGTGCAGTTCCCTCGAAATACGAATTCTCTCTTTTTCCTCGGTTACGAGCATGGTCTGGTGACTTGCTTCTTGTTGCGTTCTTTCCGCTTTTTAAAGCTTGCCTTTTGTTTGTACTTGATACGACCTTAATTCATCCAAGCCAGCAGAAAGGTTAAGAGTAAGAAGGTAGCTAAAAAGTTGCGTTGTAACTGGTTATTGGCCCTTCGCGCTGCTTCTAAAGTTAATAAGGCAGACTGTTTTTCGAGTGCTCGCTCGGTTTTTTAAGTTTCAAAACGCGTTTGCATTTCAGTCATTTATTCAGTCATGCTCTCGTTTAAAAGTGAATCGGAGAGAAGAACCTGTCCATTGCGGTAGATTGAGGCAGTTTTGAATTGATGCTGAGCTTCGTAACTGTTGGCAAGTAG